>DCBD01000108.1 GCA_002313355.1 Opitutia bacterium UBA1116
AACAAAGAGGAAATAAAGGAGCCCAATAATAATAAGGAATGGCAGAAGACTAAACACAAGCTCCATCAAGAGGGTACTCGCTCGCTTTTCCTGAAAGACCCCTGAACTCTGGAGTATGCGAAAATCTTCCGAAGTTAAACGCCCTTCTCCTTTAAAGAAAATAACATCAGGGGCCTCAGGAACTGAAGTCTCACCTTCTTTGGGAGCTTCTGTTTGCTTTTTGGCAACCATAGCCAAAGGATTCTTTGACTTGCCTCGCAAAATATACCACTCATTCCCGCCGCTAGGGTCACTCTCCATAGTGCCCTGCAGAACAAGCCCATTTTCCGTGTACTCAATGACCTTGCTGATATTCCATTTTTCAGGCCCCGTCATCTCACCAGGGAAAAATGACCATAGGCTGATAATGATAGCAAAAATAGCCAACCAAATCAGGAGGACTTTGGGCTGAAAACGCTCGGGCGAGGGATTGCGCGGCTGTTTGTTTTTCTTCTTAGGGTCCGTATCTCGCATAATCTAGAAGATTCTAATTAGCCATGGGTAGAGCGGTAAGTCAACCTCAGAGCGCCCAATGTGCCCGGCTGAAGACGACTTTTTTCAGCCGGGGGCAAGCCGGGGCACCAAACAAGCTCTCCAGAGCCATTCTCAATAAGGGGCAGCAAAGCTCTTTGCTCCCGAGGAATTTTCTTATCTGTAAAAATATCTTGAAGCTTACGTGTACCCGGAGCCCCCAAGGGATGGTAACGATCACCAGGAACCCAAGAGCGCACACGCAGGCAAGAAACACTCTGCGCAATATAAGCCTCTTTTTGAGAATCCACTCTACCTGCAAAAATAATACTCTGCTCTTCTTGTGATAAAGATACGCCCTCAATATTTAATACTGAACCATCTGGAAAATAAACGCGCCCCCCCGGAGCGAGCACTCCCTCGGGTTGCCAAGAAAACGTGTCCTGTACTTGCTCCACATTCAAAACCAAGCCATCTCCAACAATACGCCGTTTTTCGCCAACCACCCACTGCCCTGCCTCCCCTTGAAAGAAAGCCTCGAGCACGAGCTCAAAAACATTTCGCGAAAGCACAAGCCCGTGTTCGCACAGCCAGCGGTAGAGCCCACGTCGATAAAGTGCTTTTGGTTTATCTAAAAAAGGCCCTCGATACAAAGAACCCTCCTGGACTGCTTGTCCAAAAAAAGTATCCAGCCAATCTTCGAGAGCCATTTCATCCTCTTCAAGCAAGGACCGACTCAGAAGCATATTGGGCATGAGCTCGGCAGGTGCACACTCCCTCAAAGCAGGCAACACAGTGCGGCGCACACGATTGCGAAAATAATCACCCGAAGCATTGCTAGCATCTTCTCGCCACGGAATACCCGCAGCTTTTAATGATGCCTCGATCTTCACTCGCTCAAGAGAAAGTATAGGGCGCACATGCACACGACCTCCGCGGTGTTGATGAACAGGCCGAGGCGCCACAAGCCCCGTCAACCCACTACCACGAGCTAGGCGCATGAGGATCGTCTCAGCAACATCATTGGCTTGGTGTGCCAGCAACAATAACTGCCCACCACAACCCTCAAGAACTCGATCAAAAAACTTAAAGCGGGCACCTCTTAGGTGAGCCTCCGATGCAGATAGATCAACTTCATTCTTTTCAGAAACAAAAGGCAGCCGAAGCCCCTCTGCAAGCTCAGCCACAAAAGCAGCATCACCATCGGAAGCTTCCGCACGCAAGGCGTGATTGTAATGCGCGATGACGAGATTTGCTCGTCTCTTAGGGAAATGTGCATACATCAAGCAAGCAAGAGCTACAGAATCTACCCCCCCAGAACAAGCAATCACCCAGGGAGTCTCCTTTGGAGCATGATTCAAGCAAGCAAGGGCTTGAGGCTCGAAATCAGCCAAAGGAATGCTCTGAGCTAAGGCCTGCGCGCGATCACCCCAAGCACTCATGCATCATTAAAGACAAGTCGCTCTTCGCCAAACCAAGGACGCAGCACCTCAGGAACAAGCACCGTACCATCCTCTTGCAAATTATTTTCCAAGAGGGCTGCAAGGGTACGAGGAATCGCAAGCCCCGAGCCGTTGAGTGTATGCACGGGTGTCACTTTCCCTTCTTTTGGCCGAAAGCGGATATTAGCCCGGCGTGCCTGAAAGTCTGTAAAATTGCTACAGCTAGAAACCTCAAGCCAACGCTCTTGCCCAGCAGCCCAAACTTCCAAATCGTACTGCTTAGCATGCGGAAAACCAATATCCTTTGTGCACATAAGAAGCACCCGGTACGGAAGCCCAAGTTTTTGAAGCAAGCGCTCCGCATCTTTACGTAAGCTTTCGAGTTCTTCAAAACTCTTTTCGGGATGCACCCATTTAACGAGCTCTACCTTATCAAACTGATGCAAACGATTAAGCCCACGAACATCCTTTCCCCAGCTTCCTGCCTCTCGCCTAAAGCAAGGCGTATAACCACAACGCCTAATTGGAAGCTGCGATTCTTCTAAGATTTCATCACGGAAAAAATTCGTCACAGGGACTTCAGCTGTTGGAATCATATAGAGGCCCTCTGTTGGAATGACATACATTTGTCCTTCCTTATCAGGGAGCTGCCCGGTTGCCATCGCACTCGCCTCATTGACAACGAGTGGTGCAAGCACTTCCGTGTAGCCCGCTTGCCGAGCTTCCTCTAGAAAGAACTGCAAAAGGGCGCGCACAAAACGGGCCATAGGGCCCACATAGAAAGGAAAACCAGCGCCCGTTACCTTAACGCCTCGAGGGAAATCAATCCTGTTTCCAAAACCATCAATATCATAATGCGGCTTTGCATGAGACGAACAATCTTCTAAATTTCCCCACGTGGAAAGGACCTGATTGTCACTTTCATCCTTACCAATGGGCACTGAAGCATCAGGAACATTAGGAATAGAAAGCACCTGCTCAAGCCACATGGCTTCGAGGTCTTTGCACGCTGCTTCGAGCTCTTTGACCTCGGCAGAAAGCTTCTTAAGCTCTTGGACTTTTTCTAAAAACTCTGGAGAGCCTTTTTGCATCGCAGCCATTTCTTGATTGGCCGCTTTTTGCTTTGCGCGCATAGACTCAAATTCCCCAATCTGCGTACGGCGGCGCTCGTCCAGATCAAGAACAAGGTCGAGATTGCAGTCAAATTTTTTGAGGCTGATCGCCTTGCGAAAACGTTCAGGATTCTCTCGAAGCAGTTGTATATCGATCATAATAGTTTAAAAACAGCGACGGTAGACGGTATTTTAAAAACCACCGAAAATCAAGTACTCAGGAGAACATCACAGACAGCCCGTGCGCTCAACTGTGACAAATCCCCTCCAGGTGCTTTCAAAACAGTGTGTTTGGGGTCATCGAGCGGGTATGGTCCAAAGCGCTCGGGCTCAGTTGGGCCGAAGAGAGCGAGCAGCGGCACTCCCATTGCGGCTGCCAGGTGCATGGGGCCACTATCATTACTCACTACTTTCTTAGCAGCCCGGATCAAGCGCGGAAGCTCAACTAAGCCCGTCTTCCCAATCAAGTTATAAAAACGATCTTCGGGCCAATTTCCTAAAACAGGTAGTGCCTCTTGGCCCACCCAAGCAATAGGCCCCGCCCAACCACGCTCAAAAAGCAGCCCTACAAGCTCTGTAAAATAGGGCCACTCTTTTTCCTTTCTTCGGCTATTAGGAAAGAGCAGCAAGGGCCGTGCATCTCCCCAAGGACACTCCCATTCAGGGTCATGCTGAAAGCGCAAAGCGCTGCCAAGCTGGGCCTCAAGATCTAGCATGGGCAAAAATTCGAGTAAAATCTCCACAGCATGACTCCCTCGTCCCCCTGAAGGTAGGGATGGTCGACCATCATAAAAGAAAGAAGCCCCCTCCCTAGCATCACGTCGCCCAAGCTTCCTTGCCGCTCTACCAAAAAAAGTCATAAGTGCGCTCCTTGCAAGGCCTTGCATATCGATAATAGCATCATAGCGCTCTGCACGAATCTCCTGAACGAGCTTAAAAAAGCCAGAAACACCCGCTTTGCGGCGAAAAATAAGCGTCTTATCTGTGGTAGAACACGCCTCCACCAAGGGAGCGAAGCCATCTCCAGCAACCCAAGTAATATCAGCTCCAGGCAACTGATCTCTCAGAGATTGAACGACTTGCAAGCCATGAATGATGTCCCCCAACGAAGAAGGCTTGATTATCAGGAACTTCGGCATAGGAATAAAGCCCATCAGAGCACGCTTTATTCAATCTGTAAATGCTTCTTTTCTTCTTCAACACACTCGGTCGCCTACTTGCTTGGGCTCCAGCTATCATTCCTCAAGGACTTAGTGAACTTTTTGGCAGCCTGCTGTTTTATGTCCCAACAAAGCGCCGGCGCCTCATTCTATCGAATCTCCACCACGTCTTCCCCGAAAAACCCTTCACCGAGCTCAAAAAAATGGCACGGCGCAGCTGCATTCACACAGTGGAAATGGCCCTCTTTGCGCTAGCCTCCCCTTTCTTTAGTAAAGAACGCGCTCAAAAACACATCTCCCTACACTCTAGCTTAGAGGGAGTCATCCGCCAAAGTGTGGTAGACCACGCCCGGCCAAAGGTCCTCCTTGTTCCGCATTTCACTGGTATGGAATCAATTACAATGATTTCTTCCCTGACAAAGCTCCCCATTCCCGAGACGGGCGTGATCTACCGCCCTTTCAAAAACAAGGCCCTGGAAGCACACATTAAAAGCACCCGAGAACGCTTTGGACTTAAGCTACTTTCACGAAAAGCCGGCTTCAACGAAGCAGGTGCCATCCTTCGGCGTAAGGGTTGCGTGGCTATTTTGTTTGACCAAAATGCCGGTCATCACGGCGTTTTAACAACTTTTTTTGGCCGTCTAGCCTCAACAACAGAGTTACCTGGTCTCCTTGCACAAAAATTTAAATCAGACATATTCGCTATCTATGCAAAAAGCAACGGCTTCTGGAATTTCAAGCTCCATGCTGAAGCTATTGACTGCCCTCACGACAAACACGCCGTGACACTCGCTGCGAATACCTGGCTCGAAGAAAAACTTCGCAACGATGCCTCTTTGTGCGAAGACTGGCTCTGGCTGCACAGCCGCTGGCGCACACAAGATCAAGCAAGCCAACGTTTTAGGATAGAGTCACGCAAGGGTGAGCTCCTCGAACAAGCACCCGATAAGACCCTTCGCATCTGGATCCGCATGCCCAACTGGCTGGGCGACGTCGTTATGGCCCTACCTCTTATTAAAGCACTCCGCACAGGAAGGCCCGATGCCCAAATTACCCTCCTTACCCAAAAGCCATTACGCCCCCTACTCGAAGAACTCAATGTCGCCGATGAGCTTATCGACCTCCCACCACGAGGCTGGACATACTTTTTTAAGCTTTGGCCCTTAAGAAAGCGTTTTCCCGATGTGCATCTGCTGTTCACGAACTCCTTTCGCGGAGACCTCGAAGCTAAGATCATTGGCAGCCCTCAACGCTTCGGAATGGAGCGTCCCGGAAAAAAGCGCGCACTACTCACCCACACATGGAAAGTTCCTAGCACTCTCGACGAACGGGAAATACATCAAAGTCACGTATGGGAACAATACTTACAACACTTTGGTCTCAAAACATCCTTAGATACGAGCTCCTTGATCCTCCAAACATCTGCCTCGCTAAAAGGCAACCCAGCAATAGGCTTTATTTGCGGAACGGAAAATGCTCCTGAAAAGCGTTGGCCCATTGCCCACTGGCAGAGTCTTATTAGGTCTCTTCTAGAGTCACTACCCAATAGCCAAGCTCATCTCTTCGGCACACCACGGGATGCTGTGATCACTCAAAAAGTCCTGAAAAGCTTAAACCGCCAAGAGCAAGCACGCACCCAAGACCTCGCTGGAAAGACAAACCTCATCGCCTTTGCTCAGAAATTAGCAAGCTGTAAGCTCGTCATTTGCAATGACACAGGCGGCATGCACTTGGCCAACGCCCTTGGCATCCCCGTACTTGCCATTTACGGGCCAACCAACCCCATCCGCACAGGGCCTATTTTTGACACCCCATCTACCCTGCTTCAGCCCAAAGATTGCCCAAAGACTGGAGGTATGCCGATAGATCAAGTCTTGCCCGAGCAGGTATTGACAGCAGCCCTCCCCATGCTCCTTAATCAAAGCTAACTTTTCATGAAGCGATTCTTACCATATTTAAAACTTATGCGGCCCGTACTGCCGCAATTCATTTTAGCTGTCATTGCAGGCATATTTTACGGGATTTCAACAGGACTGGGTATCCCCACCGTCGTAAAATGGATCTATCCAAAAATCTTCGACAACGATACCATCCAACTATCCACCCTTATCTTAATCTGCACGATTCCAACGCTCATTGCGATTATTCGCGGGCTTAGCAGTTTCACGAATTCGTACCTAGTTGGCTATTGCGGGCAGTTTTTACTGTGCAAATTAAGCATTCGCGTCTTTGAAAAAATCCAAAACCTCCCGCTTGCCTTCTTTAACAAAAACAGACCAGGGGAGCTCATCGCACGCGCCACATCCGATACCGGACTTCTCCAAACATCCCTCGTTGAGTTTGCCCAAGAGATTTTAAAACAACCAACAACTCTGATCGGTGCAGCAGCCTCCCTCACCTACCTGTGCATTGAACGATCAGACATCGCCTTTTTACTCATCTTCATCTTGGCGATTCCCATTTGCATTGTGCCTATTCGCTTCACGGGGAAAAAACTCCGCTCCAAGGCATGGAAGATGCAACACCAAATTGGAGAACTCACCCAAAACCTAACCCAAAACCTAGGGGCTGTACGGGAAATCCGTGCTTTTTGCTTAGAAAACCGAGAGCTTAAGCGCTACAGCGATACTTTTGAAGAATTCAGCAGGCGCTTCCTCAAGGTCATCAAGTACAATGTCATCTTAACCCCGATGATTGAAGTCGTCGCGGCTTTTGGTGTTGGCATGGCTCTCTTCTACGCCTTTCAAAACCGCATTCCCGCCGATGATTTCATTGCAACGGTCATCACACTCTACCTTTGCTACGAACCCATCAAAAAACTTGGGCGCCTCCATAACAAAGTCCACGAGGGGCTCGCAGGCCTTGAACGCATCGAAACACTCCTCAACGAACCCATAGATATCCAAGACCCAGAAAACCCAGTCGACGTCGGCACCCTTCAGGGCAACATCACATTCACTGATATCTCGTTTGCCTACGAAGCAACACCCGTTCTTCACGGCGTCAATGAATCTCTACAGGCAGGCAAAACCTACGCGCTGGTCGGTCCAAGTGGCGCAGGCAAGACGACGTTTGCCAATCTCATCCCACGTTTTTATGAAGCCTGCACTGGAGATATCACGATCGACGGCATAAACATTCGCTCGATGCGCCTGCACGACTTGCGTCACCATATTTCCATCGTCTCGCAAGACCCTGTCCTCTTTAATGACACCGTCTACAATAACATCCTTGTCGGGAATCCCGATGCAGACAAAGCTGAAGTCCTCAATGCGGCTAAAAACGCCTATGCAGACAGGTTTATCGAAGAACTTGAAGATGGCTACGAAACGATGGTCGGCGAACGCGGAACACGCCTTTCAGGTGGCCAAAAGCAGCGTATCGCCATTGCACGAGCCTTCTTAAAAAATGCACCGATTCTCATCCTTGATGAAGCAACCTCCGCTCTTGATGCCAACAGCGAACGCTTCATTCAGCAAGCCCTCGAAACACTCATTCGCAACAAGACCGTCATCCTCATTGCGCACCGCTTTAGCTCGATCAAACATGCCGATGAAATCCTCCTTTTTGACAAAGGTAAAATCATTGACAGGGGCCCACACGAGGTACTCTTTGCAAACTCAGAGCTGTATCAGTCTCTCTATAAAAACCAAGTCCAGTAGCGCTCGGTCATTAAAGACTTTAGCTCAAAGCTTCCTTACAAGCACTCTCTAAGGCATCGGCATCAATACCGACGAGCCCGCTCTCGCTTGCCTCACCGACAAGGGCGCGATGCTGTGTGCCTTCAGGCTTCCACTCGTCTATCGCCTCATAATTGCGAAACCACGAAAGCGTGGGCATGCCCGTCATCGCAGCGACATGCAATGCCCCTGAGTCCCCACCTATATGCAATGTACTTTTTGAAATTAAAGCAGTAAGCTCGACTAAATTAAGCGTACCATCAAAAACATGCTCAGGCCTACGCATTAAAAGAGGCAGCAAGCTTTTGAGCTTTTCGCGCTCGCGATCATTGGGTGCACACGAAATCACCAGTGCTTTCTCAGGGTACGCCTCGCGCAGGCGATTGAGAAAGGCTGCCATAACAGGAATAGGCAGCTCCTTATAATCAAGCGTTGTAAAAGGACTTAAATGAATGAAGTTCTCAAGCCCACTAAGCAAACTCTCAACCTTCTCGCGTGCGGCCTCAGGAATCTCAATTCCAAAGGCAGGCTTATCACCAGGGAACCCCGCCTGCTTAAGGCAATTCCAGCGTTGCCGAAAAAGAGGTTTTGTTGAGAAATTCTCCCAAACGGTATGCGTAAAGCAGTGCCTCCAAAAAAGTGATGTCTTCGGAGGAATCCTTCCTAAGCGAACGGGAGCACCACTAGCCCACGTCAAAATACTCGAGCGATCCGACCCATTGAGGTTGATAACAACATCATACTTAGCTTGGCGCAACCTGCGTACGCGACCTAAGTCTTGGTACCAACGCGGGCCTTTGGGAAAACGCGGATAGCCCAACACCGTATCGACCCAAGGTGTTACCTCGAGGATTGACTGAATATGCTCGGAGACCATCACATCGAGCTTGGCCTCGGGCAAAGCCTCACGGATACAGCGCAGTGCAGGAATTAAATGAATAGTATCTCCCAAAAAGCCCAAATCGAGCACGAGCACCCGCTGTGCCCCTTGGATGGTCTCAAAAAAACTGCCTAGCTCGTTTTTCATGATTGTTTCACATGGGCTTTCCCCTTTACCCTAAAAACCTTAACCTAAAGGGATCTATCCATTGTGCGGAAGCTTAAAATTTTAGCGATTAAATTTAAATACCTGGGCGACGTTGCCGTCTGCATTCCCGCATTACGCTCCCTTCACAAACACTACCCCAATGCTGAGATTCATTTCCTCGTCGCCAGTGATGCCGCCCCCATCGTCGAACACATCCCCTGGGTAGACCGCATCTGGCCCTTTCCTCGCAAACGAGGGAAACTTCTCCTAGGCCAGTCCATCCCGATGCTGGCTGCCCTTCGCAGAGAACGTTTTGACTTTTCGGTCGACTTTGTCGGCAACGATCGCGGCGCCATCCTAAGCTACATCATCGGCGCTGAAGAGCGCCTTGGCCCCATCGTAACCCGAGGCTTCTTGGGTCGCACTCACCTCTACACCCGCACCCGAGTGGAGCCTCCCGTCCACTTACACGAGAGCATCCGCAACGCTGATCTACTGACAGCCATCGGTATTCCACTCCCTGAAGACCTCCGCCCTGAGCTTTATTCAGACCCAAGCTTAAAACCCTACGCTGAAAACCTCCTCCCTGAAGGAAGCATCCTCTGCCATCTCTCAACAAGCATGCCCAAGAAAGAGTGGCCCCTCGAACGCTGGGCAGATTTGTATCGCATAGATGAGACCCTTGCTAGGCGTCTTGTATTCATCACAGGCCCAAGCAAACGCGAACGCGAGCGGCTCACGGAGCTCAAGGCCCGCATCCCGGGCATCCAAACCGTGGAAGACATCCCCGACCTTGCCCATCTCCTTGCCATCATTGATAGGGCCTCGGCCCTCATCTGCGGAGACACGGCCCCAGCGCATCTTGCAGCCGGGCTTAGCACGCCCTATGTCGCCATCTTTGGGCCAAGCACGGTCTCCCAGTGGGACCCACGAGGCCACGGCAAACTCCTCATCGCTGAAGACTGCGCCTGCTGGGGCCATCCAAGAAGCTGCCTTAGGGCACGCCATTGTTTGGCTGACATCTCAGCACACAGCGTCTATAGTGCACTGCATTCTCTTTCTGTTCTATCATGAACGACGTCCTCCACCCAAAACTTCCCATTAGTCTGATTCTCGTTGCGTCCAACGAGGCCCACCAACTGCCTCGCTGTCTTGACTCGGTGGCACCTTGGGTCAGCGAAATCATCGCTGTCATCAACAACTGTACGGACAACACACGGGAGATTCTCGAGTCCTACGGCGCTAAAGTCTACGAGCACGCATGGATGGGCATGGCCCCCCAAAAGGGCCTTGCGCTGGCAAAGGCTACTCAACCATGGGTTTTCAATATCGATGCCGATGAAGTCTGCTCCCCCGAGCTAACCAAAGCTATCGAAAGCTTTATCCTTAACAATGATAATTCTTTCAACGGTGCGATCATCCCACGGCGCTCCTGGTATCTCGGCCGCTGGATCCGGCATGGAGACTGGTATCCAGACGCTGTTCTCAGGCTCTTCCGGCGAGACAAGGGGGAGTTCCACGGAGACAAGGATCACGACAAAGTCCTCATCCAAGGCTCTGCCAAGCGCCTGCGGGCAGACCTGTATCATTACAGCTTCCCCTCGCTCAACAAACAAATCGAAAAAATGCCCCCCTTTGGCGATGCCTTCTTAGGGCGGCAACTTGCCCGCGGCCGCCGGTGGTCAGCCCCTAAGGCCATCACCCGGAGCTTATGGCGTTTTTTTCGTGCCTACATCTTAAGATGTGGCTTTTTAGACGGTTACCCCGGCTTTTACATTGCATGGTTCCAGGCTTTCTCTACCCTATATAGGTACACGAAGGTCTATGAGCACGAAAAGCAGCAGCAGGCACATCTTGATTTTTGAGCCCCGGGTTGACGGGCATCATCTGATGTGGGTTCAGTACGTCGCTGAAGACCTCTTGAATGACGGGTACAAAGTCAGCCTCATTTTAGACACAAGCGACGGGGAGGCGGAGCGGCGCCTCGCCGAGAAAAGCGCTACTTTGCTCAATAAGGCTCCTGTACTGCCTGCCTTCACACTCGACAAAAGCTGGGTCGGGGGGACGCTTTTTGGCACCCTACTCCATTATTTAGAAAAGACCCGCGCTGAAGACATTTTCGTCACGAATTTAGACGAATTTGCCTCCTCACTCTTCCGCTATGCCGTACTCGGCTGGCGCCCTCCAGAAAAGCTCCGCGGCTGTCTCTCTGGTATCTACCATCGCCCTCGCCCTCTCGACTTGTCCCAAGGTGGCCTTAACAATAAAGTAAAGCGCAAAGGCTTAAGTTTTCTCTGCGAAGAAAGCTGGCTCAAGACGGTTTTTCTTGTCGATGAGGTCACCCTCGAACAAATTCCCTCAGGCATGTTTCCCAACGCCTACTTCACTTGGATCCCCGACCCCTGCACCCCTCGCACCCTCTACTCTAAGGACCAAGCACGCGCGCGCCTCAACATCCCCGACAATCGCATCGTCTTCCTCAACTACGGCGTTGGCGCACGCAGAAAGGGTCTGTACCTAGCCATTAAAGCACTCAAGGACCTCCCAGAGAATAAATTCTTTCTCCTTACCGCCGGTGATCTGAATAAAGACAGAAGCGTCCTCCCCGGCCTCAACGATCTCTATGAAAAGGGATCTGCGAAGACGATGAACTATTACGTCTCCCCCGAAGAAGAAGCCCTCTGCTTCAGCGCTGCAGACATGGTTCTCCTTCCCTACATCAGCCACTTTGGGTCGGCCAATGTCCTCTCACAGGCAGCTGCATCTAAGCGGCCCGTCATCGCCAGCGATTATCATCTTCTCGGTGCCCGCGTAAGGAAATACAACCTTGGCCTCACTTTCGAAAATAAGTCTGCGCCCTCCCTTAAGGAAGAGCTCGAGCGCGTCCTCACGTGGGACGCATCCACCTTCGAGCGCTTTATCCCCGCCCTGGAGACTTATGCCAAAAAATTCTCTCGCGAAAGTTTTCGTGAACACCTCCTACGCTCCTTTCCTGGCTAATCATGCTCTTTAGCCGCACAGCAGAAAATTTGGTCGCAGCACTTCGGGGTCTCCCGGAAAATCACAGCCGCGCCAAAATCCGCAAGGAGCAGCCGATCGGCAGCCTACTCGAAGGGCTCGTCGAGCGCTACAAGGTTAATCAGCCATCCATCGAGGAAATTTTAATGGACAACTGGAAGGTCATCATTGGCCCTCACTATGCCCATCGCTGCGCCCCCCAAAAGATCCTCCACAATGGGGCAACCCTCGTCATCGCAACAGCAAACCCAACCCTTCGCAGCGAGTTATCTATGCGCAAGGGAGAGATCTTAAAACAGATCCAAAGCATCCCCGGCTGCCAAAGCATCCGGGAGCTCTTCCTCAAACAGGGTTAAAAGGGAGGCGACTCAACCAGGCAGCCCCCTCTTGTACTTGAGAATCAGATCTCAATATCCAATGCCCGCATTTTTACTTGATTTCTGATGATAGCATCATTAAAAATCAAGTAAAATGCTAAAAAATCGCCTTTTAACAGAGAAACTTAAAAAACTCAGTAGCGCATTTCCCGCCGTCACCTTAACCGGGGCAAGGCAAGTCGGTAAAACAACACTGCTGCACGAGATGTTTGGAAAGGCATTCGACTACGTTGTTTTTGATCCTTTTGTAGATATTGAAAACGCGAGGAAAGATCCAGACCTATTCTTATCCAACCACAAAACGCCGCTCATCTTAGATGAGATTCAATATGCCCCTGAGCTCGTCTCTGCACTCAAACGAAAAATAGATCAAAACAGAAGCCCGGGACAATACTTTCTAACCGGCTCTCAGCAGTGGAGTGTCATTCAATCCATGTCTGAAAGCCTTGCAGGCAGAACTGCCTTTATACACCTAAACGGGTTTTGCATTGCCGAAATAGAAGGGCTATCCAGAGGGTATCCATGGCTAGAAAGCTGGCTCCAAGATACCAATACCTTTAAAGCTACCCCAAAGCATACTGTTGATGCGTTAACCACTTTTGAGCAAATATGGCGAGGGTGGCTTCCCGAGGCTCAAAACATTCCTGAAGAGTTAGTTCCTGAATTCTACAAAGCTTACCACCAAACTTATATCGAAAGAGACATTCGCCTCCTGGCAGACATTAGTGACTGGCAACTTTTCGGTCGATTTACTCGCCTGAGCTCATCAATGACTGCTCAAGAAATTAATTTCAGTCAATTAGGAAGAGAACTTGGAATCACACCCCAAACATCCAAGCGTTGGCTAGAGCTTTTGCGCGCAACCTTTCAGTTGATAGAAATCCCTGCATTTTCCATGAACACCATCAAAAGAATTAGCAATAAGCCTAAAGGCTACTTTGCTGACTCTGGGTCCATCTGCACGCTGCAAGCTATCCAGGCACCCAATGTACTTGGAGGGCATCCAATGTGGGGCCCCATTTTTGAAACAGCCGTCGTCCTCGAAATCATTAAACAAAGTGAAGCCTTGGCTGCAAAACCCAATTTTTATCACTGGCGTGCACATTCTGGAGCCGAAGTTGACTTGATCCTTGAATGGAATGGTCGATATTTCCCCATAGAAATCAAAGGCAAGAGCCATCCTACAAAAGCGGATACCCATGGCATTACCGCTTTCCGAAAAGCTTATCCCAAGCTCGATATTGCTCCAGGCCTCGTTATCTGCAACTGCGCTAAGCCATTTCCGTTAACTTCCCATGATTGGGCCCTCCCCTGGAATCTTGCCTTAACCGCAAAGACTCCAGCATAAATGGCTACCATCAAGACACACGAGCTCTAGGGTGTTCTGTTAAGCGTTTTAAAAATGCTACTTCTTCTTTAGTATGCGTCTTTGTGCTATTATAAATATCCTTGTACAAGTCTGTTAATGCATGGAATTGCTCATCCGTCATTTTTTCCAGCTTGTCGTCATCAATTTTTTCACCCGGAGAATCTTTCACTCTATCCATTTCAGCACTCAAGGAAGCCATTAGCTTAGGACCTATTACCTTATCGATGCTTGCAACATCCTTGTCTTCGCTGCGGGCAGAACGGATCATGTCAACGTACTGTGCTACCATACCATTCTGGCCTCCTTTGATCGCCGGACGATCCTCTTCTTTTGCATCACGCACATCCGCCATAATGGGATAGGTGGCCTTGTCCATTAGTACAGATGTATTATGTTCATCAATGTGGTCTTGCATCTGAGGTATTCCTAATAATTCAGGCACTCCCCATTGTGGGTTACGCTCTCTCTTTTGGATATTCATATCAACGACTTCATGGAATTGTTCCCGAGCGGCTGCTTTTTGGCGGTCAGTCAAACCCTGATTCTCTGGGAGCTCCAGCATCGCCGAGAAGAGTGCATCGCCAATGACCATCGCAAGTTTCTGGCGGTCTGGAACAGTACCCAACTTTATTCGCCTTTCAATCAAAGCATCCACTTTCCGTGAAGCACTCGCCTTAATCTCATCAATTCGTTCATCAGAAAAATCTTCGCCACCTCCTATCTGACGCTTGGTTACGAGACCCTCTAATAATTCATCCTTTATTCTTTTGCTTGAAGCCAATGTGGCCTCCTCCGCCTCATTAAGACCGCCGTAATCCTCGATGACGCTTTCAGTAACGCTTGAACTCTCAACATCCCTCTTAACCAAAGGAGTCTCAGTTATAAGCTCGGGAGGAGTTTTCGCTGCAGTAGGGCTACCGAATGGTTTTTTTCCTAATTCGACCATCTTGCCCATCAAATCTCCACAAAACTGAACGACGGCTCTTGCTGCGTTAGCAACATTATGCCCTATACTTGATAAACTTACCATAATGATGACTCCTTTAAGATTTCATTTGTTCATAATCAGCCCACCCAATAACCATAGGAACATAATTGCTCCACGAAGTATACCTACCTTTGAGCTTAGCCATAACGCCATTATTATACCCACATACCCTCAATATGTCAAATCGCCTCCCTCAAATGCCCGCTCAATCGACAATCAAAAAAACCCCCATAATCCATTTATTACTAAAACTTAACAAAACAACACCAAAGCATCGAAGGAGTGAAAAAGACGGTAAAAAGGCTTCCATATATCAGAGCAAAAGCAGACTAGCGAATGCACGAAATGCATTCTTCCATACTGCGTAACAAACGCAGCGGTTCACGACTCCCAAACACTGGTAAAAATCAGTCTTCTTCTTCGATCTCTTTTTGCAAACGCCTATATTCATCTACGTATTGCACCCATTTTGAATATTTTAGAATAATATCCTTCACTATACATTTTAGAGCTTCATCCTTGGAATTACACAAGCTAAGCAAGTCAAGCGGATGTTTTATTTTCTCATAATCATCATACCTATTGACCTTAGATGTGCATAACAACACCTTAAGTTGAGCTTTCCACTCGGGCAGCTCTGTAGCATACTTATTAAAAAAGTCGTGAATACGTCCTAAGTCTTCAGGGTCAAGAGCATTGCGTGCTCGTATTCTGTCTTTTTTCTTACCTAGATCCCAACTCGGATGTGTGACGTAATCGCTACCCCGATCTGTTAAACCATAATAAAGCTCTGGAGATTTTTTTTCGTTCAGAAGAATGAGCCACTTATCTGCATAAAGACGAAGCTTTTGTTCTAAATAAGATACATTTCTAGAATCTAATCTGTTTTTGATATCACCTAACACATGGCAAACGCCAAGTACATAGAGCCACTCATGGGGGCTTACAGCTCTCCTTAAATCATCAACAACTATCTCATAAGTCTCTTTCAGCAGATTTTCAGCTTTCAACAATTCTTCTATCTGGCTCCTTTTATTAGCTTGGTAATTCGAAGAAACAACAGCAACCAAGGCAACACAAGGAGCCACTAAGGCGATCCAAGCAGGATCTTTTTTGCATAGGCTTAACCCAGCAAATCCAAAACCAGCAACAATTAGAACTCCAACTACCAACAAGTACTTACCTTCATTGTGAGGCGAAAACAAACTCAATAAGAATGCAATAAGCTTCTTTTTCAATGCAATAAGCGTCTTCATAACCCCACCATTCTACCGACACATCAACCCTTCGCAATGAGTTATCTATACGCAAGGGAGAGATCTTAAAATAGATCCAAAGCCTCTCCGGCTGCCAAAGCATCCGGGAGCT
>DCBD01000032.1:0-10932 GCA_002313355.1 Opitutia bacterium UBA1116
CTCCTTAGCAGGGAGGCGCTTTCGGCCTCTCAGCCACCTCTCCTCAGTTAGAGATATAGATAAGGAAGAATCCCTGCGACTGGGTCAAGAGCAAAGCGACTTTTTTAAAGAAAAAGACCCCTAAAGTTCACCTGCGTGCTTAAAGGTCAAAAGGACAGGTCGATGATCGGAAAGATAAGTCTTAACCACCTCACAGTGTACTGGTTGAAATGCCTCCGGAAGAAAGATAAAATCCAGCATTCGCCTGGGGAAATGCGCGGGAAAGGTAGCTGCTGTTTTCGGGAAAATATGATAATCCCCATGAGAGCGAATATAATCAAAAAGATGTGCAACCGCATCACCGGCTCGCTTTGAATGGCTATTAAAGTCACCGCAAATAATGGGAGCAATGGGCTTATTGTTTTTCCTCGGATGCCTCTTTTCTTTGATATAGTCTATCAATTGCTCAATCTGAGCAATGCGGTTGCGCCGTGAGCGATAGTCCAAATGGAGATTAATGAGGGGCAAAACCTCATTTTTGAGCTCGATTTCAGCATACATGAAGCCTTTTTGACCAAAGCTGGTTTCCCCAAAAGGATTATTTTCCCAAAAATGAACAGGATAACGAGACAAAATCCCATTTCCATAGACCAAATGACGCCGAGGATGGTAACGGCGAGAATTAATCCCCATCAAAGCGTGCTGAAAGCCGGCTTCCTTCTTTAAGTATTCGAGGCAATCAACACGTTTGTTCCAAAAAGAATCTTCATCAACCTCTTGCAAGGCAACAATATCAGCATCTGACTGGCGAAGCATCTGGGCAATTTTGAGCAAATTGCGCTCAATCCGCTTCTCCGAGCTAAAGCCTTGGTACAGGGAGAGACCGCGTCCATGGGCTATATTAAAGGTTAGGATCTTAAGCGATGACATCTAACCATTTACAAATACCATAAAAGTGCTTTAATCGTCGAGAGTAGAGTTACCAAGATACTGTATGAACGACTCCCCCTTTTGGCCTCAGCTGGTCTCAATTGCACACACGTGGATCCACTTTTTGTGGGTGGCTCTCTTTCCACACCTGCTGACCTTGGGCGGCTTTATCCTAGCACTTCTCATTACAGGGCGCTTTTTCAATGAAAAGCGCAACCCGAGCAATATTTTTGCCTGGTCACTTCTTATCATTTTCATGCCCTATCTAGGGGTCCCCCTTTACTTTCTTTTTGGTGGGCGAAAGAGTCGCAAGCTAGCCAAAAGTAAAAAAAATATTCGGGCCATTGCCGAAGAGGTCTCTCTTGCCGAAAGTGAGTGGAAAGACCAGGCAGACCCTTCCATCTGGAATCCAAAACAGGGGATCTACCACGGTAATGACTTTATATTGCTGGGTGATGGAGTTTCGACTTATGAGGCCCTATGCTACGAAATCGAACAGGCCAAAAACTCCATCCACATCATGACCTACATCTTAAGTAATGATGAAGTGGGCGCAGCCATGGTCGAAAAATTGATTCTCAAAGCAAAAGAAGGTATTGAGGTGCGCCTTCTTGTCGATGCCTTGGGTGGCCTCGGGCGTGTGGGACCTCTCATGCGAAAGCTTCGGAAAAACGGGGCTCATGCAGTCCGCTTCATGCCGATGCTTCCCCTGCAAACAAAGACATCCGCCAATTTGCGCAACCACCGGAAAATGGCGATCTTTGATGGGAAGCGCGCGATTGTTGGTGGGCAAAACATCGATAAACGCTTCATGGGACCTACAGCAGACCCGGCCTGTTTTCACGATTTTAGTGCGCTTATTTCAGGCCCTGTCGTCGCCCACTTCAATATGATCTTTGTCAGTGATTGGTGCTTTGCCTCAAAGAGCAAGCCCACCCAGTTTAAGTCTCTCTTACAACAAAGGATCGAACCCAAAGGAAAGCACACTCTAAAGGTGATGTCGAGCGGCCCCGATGTCCCAGGGGATCCTCTTTGGGAGGCTTTGATTACCCTGATCCAGGAGTGTCAACACGAGCTAACCATTGTCACACCCTACTTTATTCCCGACGAAGTTCTTTTCCGCTCTCTCATTGTGAAAGCACACACGGGACGGCGTGTTCGTATTATCCTGCCGGAGAAATCAAACCACAGGATGGTCGACTTTGCACGCAATTACTACTTAAGGCAGCTCGATAGGGCGGGTGTTGAAGTGCTCTTTTTCCATACAGGCATGATACACGCAAAGCTCTTTGTCGTTGACAATAAAGTAGCTATGATGGGTTCTGCCAATATCGACATGCGTAGTCTATTTGTAAATTTTGAGGTGGGCGTCTTCCTCACCTCGGAAGCTTCTATCGAAGAGCTCCAAAACTGGCTGCACAACATTTACCCTCAGTGCCATCCCTATCATGCATCCGAAACGGCACAAGTAAGTGATAACCGACGCATTTTAGAGGACTTTGCCCACCTATTAGGACCACTGCTTTAACCGGCTCTTTAATGCCTTGATCTTCAATTAAAAACCTCGCATAATGCCTGTCTAAGCTATGAACCCCGACATTACTCAAAGCCGCCAGGGAGGCCCTGTTATTCAATTTTCCATTTTTGCAGACAACAAGGTAGGTCGACTTAATGATCTCACCATGCTGCTTGCCTCCAATGACTTACACATATTAGCACTATGCTCACTGGACACAACGGATAGCTCCATTGTACGCATGGTAGTCAACTATCCAGAACAAGCTCGGGAGCTCTTTGCAAAACACGGCTATACAAGCAATGAAGCCAATGTCATTGCTGTTGAAATTGATAGTGAAGAATACCTCCGCCAAGTAACTTGCGCCCTCGTTCAAGCAGAAATTAACATTCACTACATTTATCCTTTTGTGATGCGGCCTCACGGAAAAACTGGCCTCGTCATCCGCCTTGAAGACAATGAATTAGCTCGGGATGTCCTCACGCGCAACCAAGTACGCGTCTTGACCCAGGCAGACATTGCACGCTAAAACTCAAGTGCTTTCCCCTTGTGCAGGGCAAACCCCTGCGCTCTAATAAGCGGGGTATGGGAAGCCGCAAACTAGCACACACTATCCGTCTTCGCGGAGTATCACAGAACAACCTCAAGGACATTGATGTCGACATTCCGCTTGGAAAACTCGTCGTCGTCACCGGCTTAAGTGGAACGGGCAAATCATCGCTCGTCTTTGAAACGCTCCATGCTGAGGGACAGCGCCGTTATGTAGAAACCTTCAGTCCCTATATCCGGCAGTTTCTCGAAATGCTACAGCGACCAGAGGTGAAATCTGTTGAGAATATACGCCCATCCATAGCCATTCAGCAAACGAACACAGTTAAAACATCGCGCTCAACGGTCGGAACGATGACTGAGCTATGCGATTTTTTCAAAGTATGGTTTTCTCATACGAGCAGTCTCTACGACCCGGCAACTGGCAAGAAGATTGAAGCAGACACACCACAAAGCATCTGGAAAAAGATGCTTAAGACTCATCGCGACAAACGATGCCTCTTAGCCTTTAAGATCCATAAGCCCGAAAAACTTTCCTGGAAGGAAATTGTAGACCCTCTCATGAGGCAGGGCTATACGCGAGCACTTCTCACAGGGAAAGACCCGATAAAGCGACTGGACGACATCAACTTAAGCACCATCCAGGGAGACGCTCTCTACGTCATTCAAGACCGTATTGAAATAGGACCGCGACAAAAAACGCGTTTCATTGAATCTGCAACGACTGCGCTTCACTTTGGAAGCAAAGAGCTCTTCATTTTTTCAGAAATAGGTAAGCTCATAGAACACTTTACAGAGGGGCTCGTATCCTCAAAAACAGGTCAGTTATTCAAGCCAGCACAGCCCAATTTATTTTCATTCAACTCACCTGTGGGTGCATGCCCAACGTGCCGAGGCTTCGGACGAACCATCGAGATAGACCCTGCTCTCGTCATCCCAGATCCAACACTCAGCCTTAAAGATGGCGTGATACGCCCTTTCAAGGGAGATGTCTACAAAGAGTGTCAACGCGAGTTACTCGAAGCAGCTAAAAAGCATCGCATACCCACGAGCAAACCTTGGAGTCAGCTTTCTGAAAAAGCACGGCGCTTTGTCCTCGAAGGCGAGCAAGGCTATGGCGATACAGGAAAAACATGGCCTGACGCGTGGTACGGCGTTCATCGCTTCTTTGATTGGCTCGAAAGTAAAACCTACAAAATGCATGTCCGCGTGTTTCTGTCTAAATACCGCAGCTATGCCACATGTCGTAACTGTTGCGGTGCACGGCTAAGAGAAGATGCACTTTACTTCAAATGGAATGGGTACACACTTCCAGAACTCTATCAAATGCCTATTTCAAAACTCAATGCACTCCTGGCGACGCAATGCATTGAAACGGGCAACCATGGAGCAGACATTGCTCTAGAATCCATCTTAACACGACTGAACTATCTCGAGCAAGTGGGCCTTGGCTACCTAACATTGAATCGAACATCGAGGACACTCTCAGGAGGCGAAACGCAGCGCGTCAACCTAACCGCATGCCTTGGAACTTCACTTATCGATACGCTGTTTGTCCTCGATGAACCTTCAATTGGACTCCATGCCAGTGACATCCAAAGACTCATTGACATCCTAAAGAATCTCGTCGCACAAGGAAACACGGTTGTTATCGTTGAACACGATGAGGCCATTATGCGTGCTGCCGACCACATCCTCGAGCTCGGCCCCAAGCCTGGAAGCCAGGGAGGTAAACTCACTTTTTCGGGCACACCCATCGCCATGATGAATGAGCCCAAAAGTATAACGGGAAATTATCTGTCTGGGCGCATGCGCATAGAGCATCCTCAACAAAGAAGAAAGACTGGAAAGAAAACCGCACAGCTCAACATTCAACAAGCAAGCCTTCATAATATTCAAGGACTATCTCTCCAAATACCTCTTCAACGCTTTGTTGCTATTAGCGGGATTTCAGGGTCTGGAAAATCCACACTGCTTGACAACATCATCTACCAAGGCTGGCAAGCCCAAGAGGGGAAACTTACCGAATACCCTGCCAGCATTAAAAGCATCTCAAGCAATTTGCCCATCGATGACATCATACTTGTCGATCAAAGCCCTATCAGCAAAACCCCACGCTCCAACCCAGCACTCTACTGCGATGCGTGGACGAGCATTCGAGAGCTCTTTGCTAAAACAGATGCCGCCATGGCTCACGGCATGAATGCAGCAAACTTTTCTTTCAATAGCGGCCAAGGACGATGCGAACACTGTCAAGGGCTTGGCTACGAACGCGTCGACATGCAATTCCTATCAGACGTCTATATTCCCTGCGGAATCTGTGAAGGCAAACGATTCAAGGAAGAAGTCCTATCTATTAAGCTTTATGGAAAATCTGTATTCGAAGTGCTTTCGATGGACATAGAAGAGGCGTGTGTATTTTTTAGCAAAACCCCTAAAATAACCAAGCGTCTTAAGCCTCTCCAAGATGTCGGTCTTGGATACTTAACTCTGGGACAACCCCTAAACACGCTATCTGGAGGCGAATCTCAACGTCTCAAGCTCATTCAATACCTGGGCAATATCAACGAAGAAAAGCATATATTACTCTTACTTGATGAGCCGACCACAGGACTTCATCGAGATGACATTAAAAAACTCATTGAAGTGCTTCAAAAGCTCGTAGATCAGGGCAACAGCCTTGTTGTCATCGAACATCAAGTCGATGTATTAGCCGCCGCAGACTGGATCATTGAAATGGGCCCTGGTGCAGGAGAAGCAGGAGGGCAATGCATTGCCGAAGGGTCACCCGCAGTCATTCAAAAGCACAAAACCTCAACAGCGCCTTTTCTAAAAGAAGTTCTTAAAAATGAGAAGATCGATGTATTCCCTGAAATCAAAACATCGATACTGCAGGCTGCAGAACCATCTAGTCAATTTGATGAATCACCCTCACTAGCGCTTATTGGAGCACGAGAGCACAACCTTAAAAATATATCCCTGAGTATTCCTTTGCACAGCCTCTCCGTTGTGACGGGAGTCTCGGGATCAGGAAAGTCATCGCTTGCTTTTGACATTATTTTTGCCGAAGGACAGAGACGATTCATGGAATCGATGTCCGCCTATGCGCGTCAATTTGTAGAGCAACTACCCCGAGCCGACATCGATCAATTATCTCATGTTCCACCTACTATTGCCATTGAACAACGTGTAACCCGAGGAAGCCGGAAGTCGACGGTAGCTACTATTACAGAAGTGGCTCAATACCTCCGATTGCTCTACTCAAAGATCGGCGAGCAGTACAGCCCTCATACAGGGGAGCGAGTCAGCAGCGCAAGTATCGATGCATTAAAAAAGAAACTTGAAAAACATCTTCAAGGACAGACGTCCAAGGCTTCACTTTATTTATGCGCCCCTGTTATACAAGCGCGCAAAGGCCACCATCAACCGCTTGCCAACTGGGCCTTAACCAAAGGATACACACATCTTAGAATCGATGGGGTTATCACCGAACTGAGCAAATTCAAAGCACTCGATCGCTATCGAGAGCACGACATTGAGCTTGTCATAGCAGATATCCACCCCAGGCACACTAAAAACAAACGCGAGCGCGCTGAAAAATTAGAAGAGGCGCTACAACGAGGCAAAGGCTCTGCATTCATTATTAATAAGCATGGCAACAAAGAATGGTTTTCAACCAAGCGAACAGATCCTATCACAGGTGAGGCATTCCCCGAACTCGACCCTAAGCATTTTTCATGGAACTCACCCAAGGGATGGTGCGAACACTGTCGCGGCTATGGACACCTCTATACATGGATGGCCAGCGATGAAAATTTCACGATCAAAGCAAAAGCAATCGAAGATGGAAGTGCTTGCCCTGCATGTCAAGGGGCTCGATTAAATGCAATCAGTAGGCATGTAAAACTGAACACTCAGCAAAAAGCTTATTCGCTCCCTGAGCTCCTCGAACGGACATCCTCCGAACTATTGGGCTTACTTGAAAAGCTCAAACTAGATAAACGAGCTACTCACATTGCCGCAACCATTCTCCCCGAGATCATAGAACGTTTGCAATTCATGAAAGAAGTTGGGCTCGAATACCTAGCACTCAATCGTGAAACGGCTACGCTTTCTGGTGGCGAAGCTCAACGCATACGCCTAGCTTCACAACTAGGATCGAATTTATCGGGAGCCCTCTACATTCTGGACGAACCTTCTATTGGGCTGCATGCAAGAGACAACGATCGATTAATCCGCTCACTTACTAACCTCAAGAACCGAGGGAATACACTCCTTGTCGTCGAACACGATGAAGATACTATGCGGGCAGCAGATCATATCATCGATCTAGGGCCCGGAGCGGGTATCCACGGAGGAGAAATACTCGCAGAAGGTCCGATAAAATCGATTCTTAAAAACAAAGCATCACTTACAGGGCAGTATTTAAAAAATGCACTAAAACATCCCCTTCATGGAAAGTATAGGCAGCTTCCGGAACCTTGGAATCCACGCAAAAAAACAGAGCAACCCGAATGGCTTGTTTTAAGAAAACCTTCGCTTCGAAACCTTAAAGGCGACGACGTCTCATTTGCCATAGGGAAACTGAATGTCCTCTGCGGCATTTCAGGCTCAGGAAAGTCAACACTCATGCGTGACTTGCTCAAGCCTCTCGTAGAAGAAGCTATCAAGGAGAAACAAGAACGCTTAAAGCTTCAAAACGGCAATGGCCCTAGACTGCGCTGCGCATTTAAGGACTTAACCCACGGGAACATCTTCAAGCAAGTCATCGAAGTAGACCAAGAGCCTATTGGAAAAACCATTCGCTCCACGCCGGCAACCTACATTGGCATTTTTGATCGCATTCGGGAATTTTTCGCAAGCCTTCCCGAAGCAAAAATGCACGGGTTTTCTTCGAGCACCTTTTCCTTTAATACGGCAAACGGACGCTGTGCCACATGCAAAGGTGCTGGACGTATTAAGCTCGAAATGAACTTCATGCCAGACACCTATGTTTCCTGCGAAGACTGCCAAGGAACACGCTACGGGCCAGAACTTCTCGACATTCAGTGGAAGGATAAAAACATCGCCGATGTGCTCAACCTCTCATTTGAAGAAGCGAGCGATTTTTTTGATTTTCATTCACAACTACAAGCTGTCTGCAAGTTGATGGTCGAGTGTGGACTTGGCTACCTTAAACTAGGTCAAGCGAGCCCGACGCTATCTGGAGGGGAAGCACAACGCCTCAAGCTTGTAAGTGAACTAGCCAAAGGTCTTCCTTCCTTCAAAGAAAAGTCACGAGGCATTCAAAGCAACAACTTATACCTTTTAGAAGAGCCAACCATTGGCCTTCACTTAAGTGATTGCAAACGCCTCATCGAGCTTTTTCACCGACTCGTCAACCAAGGGCATACCGTTATTGTTATTGAGCACCATCTAGACCTTATTGCAGAGGCTGACTACCTCATTGAAATGGGCCCTGAAGGAGGCGATTGCGGCGGACAGGTGCTTTACCAAGGGTCTGTCAAAGGACTACTTGGCTGCAAAAAAAGCCGAACCGCACCGTATATTAAGGCGCTCATGGCTAAAGGTTGACAGTAGGCGCAATGCTTGGCATTAATAAGCTCTCAATAAACCCTAGTACAACTTTGCCATGACAACGATTATTGATATTCATGCACGCGAAATTTTAGACTCCCGAGGAAACCCTACAGTAGAGGTTGAGGTTGAGCTCGAATGCGGTGCAACAGGCCGTGCAGCCGTTCCCTCCGGGGCAAGCACAGGCGCCCACGAAGCCATTGAGCTTAGGGATGGAAAGGCTAAAGGCACTAAATTTGCAAAAGGCGCGGACCCTAAAAAGCGCTACCTTGGCAAAGGAGTACTCGCTGCCGTTCATAACATCAAAGAGCGCATTGCCCCAGAGATCGAAGGCATGGACGCTGTTGATCAACTCGCAATCGATAACACCATGCTGGAGCTTGATGGCACCCCCAACAAGAGTAAGCTGGGCGCCAATGCCATCTTAGGGGTTTCACTTGCTACAGCAAGAGCGGCTGCATCTGCCCTTGAGCTCCCCTTATATCGTTACCTTGGTGGCACCAATGCGAAAGTCCTTCCAGTTCCCATGATGAACATTCTCAACGGAGGAGCGCACTCTGATGCACCCATTGACATTCAAGAGTTCATGATTATGCCTAAAGGGGCCAATACCTTCCGCGAAGCCCTGCAAATGGGAGCCGAAGTTTTTCATGCGCTCAAAGACGTGCTCAAAGCCAAAAAGCTAAGTACAGCCGTTGGTGACGAAGGTGGCTTTGCTCCAGAGCTAGAGTCCAATCAAGCAGCTCTAGAAGCTATAGCCAAAGCAGTCAAAAAAGCCGGCTACAAACTCGGTAAAGACATTTTCATTGCCCTAGATGTTGCCGCATCGGAATTTTACAACCCCACCAAAAAAGAATACATATTTAAAAAGTCCGATGGCTCCAAGCGGAAAGCCAAAGACATGGTAAGCTACTACAAAGAGCTCAAAAAGAAGTACCCTATTATGTCCATTGAAGATGGCTGCGACGAAAACGACTGGGCCGGCTGGAAGCTCCTCACGGAAGGCCTCGGCAAAGACACTCAGCTCGTTGGAGACGATCTCTTTGTTACCAACACAAAATTCCTTAAAAAAGGCATCGAGAGCGGCGTCGCGAACTCAATATTAATTAAGGTAAATCAAATAGGAACGCTCACAGAGACACTTGATGCCATTGAGATGGCTAAGAGAGCAGCCTACACATCGGTGATCTCACACAGATCGGGCGAAACCGAAGACACCACCATCGCAGACATTGCGGTTGCAACCAATGCAGGGCAAATTAAAACAGGCTCACTCAGCAGGACAGACCGCATCTGCAAATACAACCAGCTCCTTCGCATCGAAGAAGACCTCGGGCCTGATGCCATCTACGCAGGCAATCTTTAAAACCTCCACACAACGATGTCTGCACCCCTCCTGGAAGTCAACAATCTCAAGGTTCACTTCCCTATTCGGAGCGGTGTCTTCCTTAAAGCCCAAGGATACTGCAAAGCGGTAGACGATGTCTCCCTCTATGTTGCAGAAGGCGAAACACTAGGCCTAGTGGGGGAGTCTGGGTGCGGCAAAACCACCCTGGGGCGAACGGCAGCCAAACTCATTAAACCAACTGCAGGGAGCATTCGGTTTGACAACAAAACATTGACGAATTGCTCTGAACGAAAATTTCGCCCTCACCGGCGAAATCTCCAAATGATTTTTCAGGATCCAATGGAGTCACTCAATGCGCAGCACACCGTCGGTAACATTCTAGAAGAACCCTTAGTCATCCACAAAATAGGAACCCATCAAAGCCGTCAAAAAAAGCTTCTTGAAGCTTTAGATCAAGTTGGGCTCTCACAAAATTCGCTCAAGCGGTTTCCATTTGAGTTTTCAGGAGGGCAGCGTCAACGCATCGGCATCGCACGAGCACTTATGCTCAACCCCAAGCTCATCATTTGCGATGAACCGGTTTCTGCCCTCGATGTTTCAATCCAGGGCCAAGTCCTAAACCTCCTTCTTGACCTTCAGCAAACACGAAAGCTGAGCTATCTCTTTATCGCTCACAATCTAGCCGTTGTTAAGCACATGGCAGATCGTATTGCCGTCATGTATCTTGGAAAAATAGTTGAATCTGCGCCTGCTGAAAAGCTATACATCTCTCCTAAACACCCTTACACGCGTGCTTTGATTGATGCCATCCCAACTGCAGATCCCAGAAAACGCAAACAACGAGTCTTGCTCCAGGGAACCCCTCCCTCCCCTATCGATCCACCTTCGGGCTGTCCATTTCACACTCGCTGCCCTTATGCACGAGAAATATGTAAAAAAGAAATCCCTCTTTTACGTAATACTGCCTCTGCAGGTGCCAAAGAGCACACGGTGTCCTGCCATTTTGACCTTTAAAAGGATCGGGCAATGGAGT
>DCBD01000032.1:11264-29164 GCA_002313355.1 Opitutia bacterium UBA1116
ACTCCATTGCCCGATCCTTTTAAAATTGCCCTACGACTGATTGAGCCCTAAAGGGCCTTCAGCTTCTCGGTGAGACCACTTGAAATGGCATACCGCGTTAGCTCTGCAACATTATGCTTATCGAGCTTGTCCATGATATTAGCTCGGTGAGTGTCTGCAGTTTTGTAACTAATATTGAGGATCTTTGCTATTTCCTTCGAAGTATGGCCTTCTGCAATCAATTGAAGCACTTGACGCTCGCGAGAGGTCAAGGAGTTAAGAGAGTTGTCCTGCTCAGGGTTGAGCATGATCTTGCGCATTGTTTCTGTTATTTTAGGACCGAAGTAAGTTTCTCCAGCAATAATGCGCTCAATCGCCTTTTCAAGTTCTGTGAGGCTAATGTCTTTCTCGAGGAAGCCATCAACACCTGCTTCAATGGCCTGCTTGATAACATTGCGCGAGCCAGCTTCAGAAAAAACGAGTATTTGTATCTTTGAATTTTTAGCCTTTAGACGACGCAACACCTCAATACCATTGAGATAGGGCATCATAATATCTAAAATGATAATGTCTGGCTTTTGGTCAAGACAACGCTCATAAGCGTCCTGCCCGTCACCACTGGTTCCAATAACTTGAATCTGTGGATATTGATCAAGAACGCGGCAAATAAGATCGCGGAGTATGGTTTGGTCTTCGGCTATAAAAACTTTTTTCATGTCCTCTTACTGAAATTATGGGAGGTTTAATGCTCTAAACTAAGCGGGTCTTCAAAGCAGTTAATTCCTGATGTTAACTGAGCAAAACGCAAGCAAAAAAGACTAGATTATCAAACATTTACAAACAAGTTCCGCGAGTAATTTAACCCACGGAACCTGAAAAATAAAACAGATCAAATAAAACGCTTGAACGTGGTCATTAATCCACACGAACCGGAGCCTTTAAAATCGGCGCAATCAAGCTGTACTGACTTCCGTAGAAATTCCACTTAATCTTTTTTAAGTATGGCTCAAAGCTCGAGTACTGATACTTGACATTAAGGTCATACACTTGATCCTCAAAAGCCTCCTGATCGAACTCGTCTCGCTTCTCATTTAGAAGCTTATATTCACTCAAGGCATCATTTAAACGCTCCTTCAGTGCACTAAAATCATTATCTATTGCAATGTTGCGCCCCCCCGTATAGCTATTAAAACCTTGTTGTATACTGTCTATGTCACCACTTAGGTCCGTATTAATCCCCTCCAGCAACATAAGCTTTTGAAGAGCTTTCAAGTCCATAATCATCGAGGTAAAGCGCATCTTAGCTTCATAGATTTCATTCTGCTTAATAGTCTTTTGATCTGGAGACTCTTTAGCTTTTTCTTCAGTTACCACAGTTTTATAGCCCTCAGCTTTTCCTAGCAAAATATAATTAAGCAAGCTATCGATATTAATCTCATCCGTAACCGATGCCGGAATAGTAGTTTGCTCCACCTCCGTATAATCAACAGCATACACTACAGCAGCACTTTGAAGAGCAGGCCTAACAATCTTCATTTGAGCCCCTGTAAGGTCCCACTTAATCCGCTTGAGTATGCCATCAAAACCATTCTCAAAAGCAAAGAATTGATCTAAAAATTCTAAATCTTTGATCGCTTGAGCCTGAGAGAGCTCATCAGCATTCCATGCATCAAGCACCCTTTTTTGCAGGCCAATCGCGAGTTTTAACTGGATCACCATGCTCTGCAATGAGTCGAGTGGATACTTCTTTAGCGTTTTTTCAATTTTACCCAAAGTACCCAATGCAGTATCCAGCGCAGATACATTAGCCGCGTCAACATGCTTATCTTCATACACATTAATGAGCGCAAGGTACTCTACTTTAGCAAAATCTAAATAGGCCATACAAAACCGCAATTGCTCCATCGCAAGCAGATTGGCCTCAATAGCAGAATCATTAGAGCCCTTTTCAGCTTTAATGTCTTTAATCGTTTGAATAAACTCCTTAGCGCGTGCATCTAGAATATCCCTGGCTTCTCCAATATCATCGAGATGCTCTTGCACTTCTGCAGAAAGCGGCGTCGGTGTCGCTACTTGAGCCCACACAAAAGTGGTTCCTATAAAGAGTATTCCTAAAGACAATCCACACCGCATTGCTTGAATCCATTTCATGACTATTTTCTCCCTTTATGGTTTTTAGTTTAATAAGTAGTATAAGCAATATACGCCCTAGGACCCTATAAATCAAGGCCTTGAGTGATATCGTACAATCAAAAACACCCTTCATCGCTCAACTATTTCATTCAAAGCAAGATAAGGAAGGGGCTTCGCTCTGTTTTTTAAACTTTTTAAGCGTAGCTGCTATCTCTGCTCTTCTCTCTAAGTTGACTCTGAGCCTTGTACCCTACACGATGAATCATCCTATGACAGAAAAAAAGGCAGATCAAAGGCAGCTAAATTATCTAGATATCAATCCTGAGATCCAACGGCTTATACAAGAAATCCAACATCACGATGATCTTTATTACAAAAAGGCAGCTCCCGAAATCTCCGACCGTGAGTACGATCGCCTTAAAAAGAAATTGGAACAGCTCGAGAGCGTTATCTCGCAGTCTGACTCCCCCACCCAACGCGTAGGCGATGATCGCGATGAAGCCTTTACGAGCTATCCTCATCGCCTACCCATGCTTAGTCTTGACAACACCTACAGCCAAGAAGAGCTAAAAGCCTTCCACAATCGACTGGCCAAGCACTTTGAAAGTGAAAAGCTCGAATTCATCATCGAACCTAAGATTGACGGGGCCGCCGTTTCCCTCACCTACGAACATGGCAAACTCACGCGCGCACTTACGCGGGGCAACGGAGAGGAAGGTGATGACATCACAGAAAACATTCAAACCATCCAAGAGCTTCCCAGGACGTTCCAAGGCTCTAACATTCCAAAGCTCATCGAAGTACGCGGCGAAGTCTATCTCACCCATAAAGACTTTGAGCGCATCAACGCCGAACAAGAGCGCCACGGCCTCCCCCTCTATGCAAACCCAAGAAACTTAGCTGCTGGCACCCTAAAGCGCCTTGACCCCCAGGAGGTTCAAGAAAGAAAGCTCTCCATCGTCCTCTACGGGCTTGGTTTCTGCGAGCCTAAGAACGCTTTTTCCAGCCAAGCAACTTTTCACGAGGCAGCCCGCGCATGGGGGCTCCCAACGCTTGAGCACTTCGCTCTGGCCCATGGATTTCAAGAAGTATGGCAAGCTATCGAAGCTATGGACGCCCGGCGCCACCAATTCAGCTACGAAACGGATGGGGCCGTCATCAAGCTCAACCAAATAACACAGCAAAAAGACTTGGGCTCAACAGCCAAGGCACCTCGCTGGGCCATTGCCTTTAAATTTGAAACCGAAAAAGCGGAGACTCGCATCCATGCCATCACGCTTCAGGTGGGCCGCACAGGTGTCATCACCCCCGTTGCAGAGCTCGACCCTGTGCAACTCTCAGGGACAACCGTCTCTCGGGCGACCCTCCACAACGAAGATCAAATTAAACTCAAAGATATCCGCATCGGAGATACCGTCATTATCGAAAAAGCAGGAGAAATCATCCCAGCTGTCCTCGAAGTGGTTTTGCAGAAGCGCCCCAAAGGCACATCCCCTTACGAATTTCCTAAAACGTGCCCAAGCTGCCACGGACCCATTGAGCGCATTGAGGGTGAGGCTGCCTTTCGCTGCTCGAATGCAAACTGCCCGCCTCAAATGCGCCGTCGCATTTTACACTTTGCCAGCAGGCAAGCGATGGATATCGAAAACCTAGGGGTTGCCGTCGTCGATCAGCTCAGCGAACGGGCGATCATTCACAACATAGCAGACCTTTACTCCCTAACGGTGGAGGACTTACTTCCCCTTGAAAAATTTGCCCAAAAATCCGCTGAAAACTTGATTGCTGCCATTGAAAAAAGCAAAAGCCAAGCATTATGGCGCCTCATCCACGGGCTTGGCATACCCAATGTCGGCGCTCAAACAGCCAAAGACCTTGCCAGGCATCTTCACAGCCTCCAGGCCTTAATCGATGCAAATAAAGAAGCACTCAACGCTATAGATGGGATTGGTCCCACCATTATCCAGAGCATAAGCAGCTTTTTCGCTAATCACGAAAATCAAAAAATCATCGAACGTCTTCTCAAGGCTGGCTTGAAGACTGAGGAAAACCCGCAGCCCGGCAATACTCAACAGGTTCTTCAGGGAAAAACCTTTGTTATCACGGGCACCTTGCCAAACTTAAGCCGCGAAGAGGCTAAAGAAAAAATTGAAGCTGCCGGTGGAAAAATCTCTAGCAGCATCAGCAAAAAAACAGACTACCTCCTTTGCGGGGCATCTCCTGGCTCAAAATACACTAAGGCAGAAACCTTGGGCACGCCCATCCTCGACGAAACTGCCTTCATCAAACTTTTGAAGGAGCCTGAGCCCGCTTACATGCCTTGAGACTGCAACTCTGACTGAAGCGCCATCTGGAACTCGCGAAGATCTTCAGCCGAGGGTTGATACCCCTCTTTGGGCGGAACAATCCCAAGCCTTCCCATCGAGTCAATATGCCATTCTGCAGAAACACCATCGCTGAAGGTGACCGAGCCACCCATAACAGCACCTGGGCGCTGGATCTTGCTCACAGAAACAGAGACCTTGCCTGGCGATCCCCCGCCGTTAAGATCCATAGCTGCCTCGCTCTCTTTAGCAGCGGTACCTTTAGCCTCTGGCTCAGGGCTTTGAAGTTCGAGCCCAAGATCATCGACAAGAAAACGCACTTCCATGTAAGTCATCGGCGTGTCTAAAAGCTCGACTAACTTCTTTTGGACTTCAGCAAGCCCAGCCCCTTCGCTTACCCAGGCTTTCACCTGGCCTTTTTGGTCTTCTGTAAGATTCATGATTTACTAACGGCCTTGTGCAATTTGATTGTGCAAGTACTCAACACTCCGCTTTACGGAGGCATCTTGCTCCATCATATTTTCAACCGTCTTGCAAGCATGGATGACCGTACCGTGGTCCCGACCACCAAAGGCTTCTCCAATTTCCTGCAAAGAGTGCCCGGTAAGCAAACGGCAAAGGTACATCGCGATCTGCCTTGGGAAGGCAATGTTAGCGGGCCTGCGCTTGCTGACCATATCGGCAAGACGCAAGTGGAAATAATCGACCACTTTTTGCTGAATCTTCTCAAGAGTCACCTGAGCTTGAGCCTCTTCTTGCAAAATATCATGAAGGAGCTTTTCGACAACAGCTACTGTAAGCTTACCCTGCGTTAGAGCTGCATAACCGGCGACACGCGTCAAGGCGCCTTCCATTCGGCGAACATTGCGAGAGACATTTGTTGCCAGAAACTGCATCACATCCTCAGAGAGACGAAGATCCATAGAATTTGCCTTCTTCGTCAAGATAGCAATGCGTGTCTCGAAGTCGGGCACTTGAATGTCTGCAACTAGGCCCCACTGAAAGCGCGATACCAAACGATTTTCGAGCTTGGCAATTTCACCTGCTGGGCGGTCACTGGTTAAAACGACCTGCTTTTGAGATTCAAAGAGCTCATTAAAAGTGTGAAAAAACTCCTCTTGGATGCGCTCTTTTCCAGAAAGGAAATGAATATCGTCAATAAGGAGCACATCGACGCTGCGATAACGCTGACGGAACTTAATGAGATCATTTTCTTGAATCGCACGAATGAACTCATTGGTGAACTTTTCTGTAGAAATATAAGCAACGTGAGCCCGAGGGTTTCTCGCCATAACTTGGTGGGCGATGGCATGCATGAGGTGCGTCTTCCCAAGGCCCGTTTCTCCGTAGAGAAACAGGGGATTGTAGGCACGGGCAGGAGAATTAGCAACAGCGATACAGGCTGCATGAGCGAGCTGATTCCCGAGGCCTACCACAAAATTATCAAATGTATTACGCGGATTGAGAATATAACGCTTTTCCGGTGTTCCTCCTGAGGGCTTTAGGGCTTCCTTTAAGCCAGGGCGACTGTCAAGCTCCCCCTGGATGCGCGAGGCTCCAACAGGTGCAACACGGCTATCTTCCTTATCTGCAGGTGCTTCCTCAACAGGACTACCCACAATGCGCAAAGAGACATCCATGGTATGGCCCGTTGCTAAGTGCAGCTTTTTCTTAATAAGATCGAGGTAGTTGTCCTCAATCCAGATGGAGGCAAATTCATTTTGGACACCTAAGATGAGTTCATCTTCGGTCTCCTTCAAGCATTGTAAGGGGGCAAACCAAGCAGCATAGACATCTGCTGGAAATTGTCCTTTGAAATCGCTTTTGATGCACTCCCAGTTAGATCCTACAATAGGCGAAACAGCATTCATTAAGGATGAAAATTTAAAAATTCAGGTGTTTTATTCACAGGTAAAAAAGACAGCAAGGAAATCCCCTTATAAAGGAGAATTAAAAGTTCTCAAAAGAGATTGAACCCTCTGAGACCTTGAAAAAATAGCTCTTAAAGCTTCCTTAGCAGACAAAAAATTAAAACGAAAAACCATTATTCAACAACAAGTTACAGAAATAAACTCAAAAATATGTACCCAACGATGTGAGAATTAAGAGACCAAGCAGTGATTCGTCTTTTAAACGAACAAAAAAGAGCTTCAGGCATCCTGCTTTCATTTTCAAGTTCAACTTTCTCACAAGTTATTCACAAAAATTATAATCCAATGATAACTTTACTTTCTTGACTCTTTAGCCATATGCGCGATTAGGCGCTCGTTAAATTCGAGGGCCGAATCATGCCCCATAAGTTTTAAAGCCTGCACCATCGATGCCGCCTCAACAAGGCGCGCCATATCTCGCCCAGGACGCACAGGGATTTCAATATGAGGCACGTCGATACCTAACAAGCGATAGTAGTTTTGCTCAAGCCCAGTACGCTCTTCAGGCATACCGGCATACCATTCTGTAAACGTGATGATTAAATCAATGCGTTTTTGCAGGCGCACAGAACGCACACCGAAAAGCTCTGCAATATTAATAATACCAATGCCACGACATTCCATGTACCCTCGGCTTAAGTCTGTACCAAAGCCAACTAGCTCACGTTCTCCCTGAAGGCGCACACGCACAAGATCATCGACGACCAAGCTGTGCCCACGCTCGATTAAAGCAAGCGCGCATTCACTTTTACCGACACCGCTCTTACCGCGAATCATCGTTCCGATGCCTTTAATATCGAGCAAGGTTCCGTGAATACTCGTCCTTGGGGCAAAGTGCTTATCGAGGAAAATCGTCGCCTGTGCACTAAAGTCCTTTGAAGTAAGCGGTGTTCGAAACAAAGGAACTTTCATCTCCTCGGCAACGCGAACCATCGATTTTGTGGGGAGCAAATTTCGAGAGACCACCATGCAAGGGATATTTTTTTGCGCAATACCCCTCAAGCGCTCAAATTGCTCAGACTCTTTTAAATGCCGAAGATAACCCATTTCCCCAGCACCAAAAAGCTGAAGACGTTTGTGCGCAAAATACTTGAGATAACCAGTCAGAGCCAATGCTGGTCGATTCACGCTCTTCTCACGAATGACCTTCCCTAAGCCTGACTTACCGGCAACAAGCTCAAGGGATAGCGCGCTTCCGTAGGTCTTGTGTAGAACCCGAATCGGAACACTTTCAACCTGCTTAACATACTCGCGCATAAACAAGGGGACTCCTACAGATTAAAATGCTCGCCTAAGTACAACTTCCTGCTTTGGGGGTCGTTCACTAAAAATTCACTACTCCCCTCACAGAGCACCTTCCCCTCGTAAATTAAGTAAGCTCTATCGACGATGCTTAAAGTCTCACGCACATTGTGGTCGGTAATCAAAACTCCAATGCCCTTATCCTTCAAAGAGCGAATGATCTCTTGGACTTCATGGACGCTGATGGGGTCCACTCCGCTAAAAGGCTCGTCCATCAAAATGAAGCGCGGGTTCGTCACCAGTGCGCGGGTAATTTCCAAACGACGGCGCTCGCCACCACTCAAGGTAAAAGCCTTTTGTTTTGCAAGTGCGGTTAGCCCGAGCTCTTCGAGATGCTCGTCAACGACAGCTTGCCGCTTCGAGCGCGGGATTGGCATCGTCTCAACAATGGCACGAATGTTCTCTTCAACGGTCAGCTTGCGAAAGGCCGAAGCCTCTTGAGGCAAGTACCCAATCCCCGAGCGTGCACGCTTGTACATCGGCATGCTCGTCACATCTTGATCATCGAGAAAGACCTGTCCGCGAGTCACGGGGACAAGCCCGACAATCATATAAAAACTCGTCGTCTTGCCGGCTCCATTGGGCCCCAAAAGACCAACGACTTCCCCCTCTCCGACATGCACGTCAATACCCTGAACCACCTCACGCTTACCATAGGCCTTCGCAATCCCTCGGGTGATGATGCCCATTTTCTGATTCTCTTTACTCATGGCGTCTCCTCCTTATTTTCTACAACCTCAGGCTTCTCAGATGGCTTGGCCGCACTCGCCCCTAGATCTGGAATTGAGGGTAAAATCACCTTGGGCCTGCCTCCAGAAGCACCGCCTTCAACAATGGCCCGCTCTTCGCCCTTAAGGAGCGTAATCTTGTGCCCCTCGACAGTCCCTTCCTTGTCTACAACGCGAGCACGCCCCATTAGGACAACCTTCCCATCAGCAGGTAGAATTTCTGCAGCGTCGGCATAGGCTTTCCTACCAGCTTGCTCGATGACGACATGGCCCTTGGCATAAATAACACGAATCGCGCCCATCTCAAGGCCTGTTCCTCCTTGGCCTGCACGGCCCTCGGTAAAGACCTCCATCGTATCACACTGCGCTGTCATATTTTGCGAGACAACCTGGACATTGTCATAAAAATAAAAGCGATCCTGTCCTTCAACGGTACGTTTTTCTAAGCGATCACTGGTGATGGTCGTCTCCTGAGCACTTCCAGCATGAAGGCCAGTCCATAATAAGCAGCTCACAAGGTTAAAGTAAACAAGCAGTCTAGAATGCATTTCCAAGCGATTCTTTAAAAGTTACCTGAACATCGTCTTCGATACGGATGAGTTTTTCTTTACCATTCCAAAGCCAGCCCTTCCCCACAATATGAAAATTAGGCCCTCGGATAAAGAGTAAATCATTGCCCACGGCACGTTGATCTTGGATAAAAATAGTCGCCTGAGGGCTTTCCATCGTGACTTCAAGATGCATGGCCTCATCCCCTGAGAAGACGCGCAGCTCCATCCCTTCAACCACAATTTGCTGATCGTTGACATAGCGACCTTCCTTGCCTCGAAGGTCCCAAATTTTATAACCATCATCTCCAAAGACAGGAATTTTAAAGTTGGAAACAGGCGCATCGGGCACCATACGCTGAGCAAACAGTCCGGCATTCCACACAAAGAGGAGACCCCCAAGGCAAACAAGACCTCGAAGCACCCAACAAGACTCACGTGTGTATTTCACAAAAGCAGTCTTATCAATGAAATCGAACTTGTAAAGCGCTCGCATGGCAAACGCCCCTTAGGCACTCACTAAAAACAACTTAACTATCCTTTTTAAACACCCTGACATACTCTACTTCAAGTGCAGAGCTCTCCGGCGTCCCCTCATTAGGTGTCCCCGCAAGGCCACCAACGGCTAAATCTACGATTAAATACATGGGGGCACTGGGGATATTTTTATTGACCTGAGCCACTTCACGCCCGTCCACGTAAAAGCTGATACCATCCGGGAGCCAACGAACGCCAAAATTATGGAAATCCTTGGAGAAATCGATACCTTGATAGCCATTGGAAAGTTTTTGTGTCTGACCATCTGTGGTTTCAGTAACGATCAAGAAATTCACCTCTTCGGGATTCCCTCCAAAAATATCAAAAACAACGATTTCCTCAGGCGCAGCAGCCTCGTTCTCTGGTAAAAGCCAAAATGAAGGCCACAAACCCTTTCCCGAGGGCACCTTGCAACGAATCTCAAAATAGCCGTATGCCTGAGCAAACTGACCTTTCGTGTGAATAGCTCCCGCGGTATAAGGGAGAGTTTTCCCTCCATAATCAGCTTCTTTTTTCTCAGCAATTAACTGTAGCACCCCGTCTTTCAACTGTACATTGTCTGGTACAAAGGCCCCAATCTCATTGTTGACAATCTTCGACCAAGGCAGCCCCTTAGACCACACATCACTCAAGACACCCTCTTTAAAGTCGCTCTCAAAGGTAATCGACCAAGACTCTGCTTCACTTGCGCTAGCTCGAGCCACCTGAGAGACGTGGTCGGGCGCAGACCCGATCTTATAACCCGGAGCATAAGCAATCGTTGAAACACCGCCTGGATAGGGCAAAAGAATATCTACCCAACCGTCGGTGTAGAGCAAAAGAAGCTGATCTCCTTCCCAACGCCAAACGCCCGACTCACCCTTAAAACCATTAGCACTCTTAGCGTAGGTGGTTGTTGCCGTATTGTCTGGATTGACCTTAATATAAAAAGGATCGCCGTGTTCATCGCTCAGCTTCCAATTACCAAGAAAATCCTCAGGCCCAATACGCGTCGCTGAAGACATATTACTCGGGTCTCCAGTCACCGGAGCACCCGGTCCAAAGGCTACTTTACGGACAGCCCCCTCAGCAGGCTCTAAAACATCGATCCACCCACTCGTGTACGACACCAAAATTTTGCCGTCACCCTCTTCGCGCCAAACACCACGCTCACTATCCTGGACACTGGGCCCAAAGATGGTCCGGGCCGTTTTGTCAGCAGCAAGACTAATGTAAAAAGGATTGCCCTGGCCATCGGCAACATTCCAGAGTCCGGTGCCTTCGCCCACCGAAGTTTGGGCATGGAGCCCCGCTGAAAACAAAAAAAACAAGAGCCCAAAAAGGCGGCAAGATCTTATCGAATACATCGTCATTTATAAGTTAAGGGTGAAAATTAGCTTTTATAAAACTTAGCGCAAAAGGGGCTGATTCCGGAGGAAGCCTCGCAGCCAATCGCGCTTTTCCGGCAAAAAGGCCACGAGATTCATATAACGAAAGACTTCCCCGTAGCGGGCATAGTCAAATACATACAAGCCATCGGAATGCAAGAGAGCGATCTCATAGCCAAAGGCTTTTAAATACTCAATCACTGAGCCTAAAGTACTATTTGCCTGTGCCCAAGGGGCATTATACTCAAACTGAATCAGGTTTATTTTTTTAGCTTCAAGCAAGCGATGCGCGCCCCGCAAAACAAGGCCATCGTAGCCCTCTGCATCGATTTTTAAAAAATCCACGTGCGCCCAACCTCGATGGTAGAGTTCTTCATCTAATGTCGTCACCCGGCACGTCCTTCTTTTTGCCGAGGGGTCTGTCAGAACGTTAACGAGCGAGGAGGTCTCTCCGCAATGAGGCTCTTCAAAAAAGATGGCCTCACCGACCTGAGCCCCCAGAGCCGCATCCACGAGTTCAATATCGATCAACTCTCCGAAGCGCTCCTCCAGTTTTTCGAATGCCCGGCCACCTGGCTCAAACAAAAGCCCTGAGGGTGACTCACCATGCTCAAGGAAAAAAGCTGTCCAGTCCCCAACATTGGCACCGACATCAATAAAGTGCTTACAATGCGGCGCTACAAGGCGGGCCAAAGCATACTCGCCATTTTTATGCGGATTGGCATCCTCGGCCAAGTGATAAGCAATGACACACTGGGCCTGATTTCTCAAGGCAATGGCAGCCTTCACGAGCCAAGGCACACGCGCACAAGCACGATGACAACGATCAAGATATCCAGACCAACGAGACATTACAGGGTATATGAAAATATATTTAGCCTAAGAACCTGCTAACCAAGGAAGACTGTAAAAGAATCATTTTCTCTCGACAAGCACCAAGTCTTTGAAGATCTCAAAATTAATTCAAGCAAGTCTTGAAATACCTTGAAAAAGATGCCCACACGCCAATAAACACTCACCTATGATCTCATTAACCATTCCATCACTCCGCACACTCACCAGCGCCATCCTATTGATTCTCTTATCCTCAACAGGAGCGCTCCCCGCTCAAGATACCACTGAGTGTTCCCCATCATACCACCCTTCAGAAGACATCCTAGCATCCATGCTGGAGAGGACTTATGAGCGCTTGGATGCATTACACGCACTTGATCGCCCATTCAGCTGGGACGAGTATTTCGAATACATCGGCCTCATCATCTTTGCTGCAGAGACGCATTGCAAATTTTGCGCTATTTAAACATTTAGCGCTTGAGACTCTATAATTTTTTGTTTAATTTATACAAAAAATTATAGAAATGAGCCTAAAAACCAGCAACATCCACATTGCAGAAGGCCTGAGCAAGCTCTTCTATCCCCACGTAGAAGTCGTGCTGCACAGCATTGCCCATAACCACATCATCCATATAGCTAATCCCTTCTCGGGCCGCAAAGTGGGCGACCCCTCCCTGCTCGACAGCGGGACAGACTGGGATGCATCCCCCTCCATCCTAGGCCCTTATGAAAAGAAAGATCCGAAGGGCAATGCGATGCGCTCTATTTCCATCGTTTTAAAAAATGCCGAAAACGAAGCCGATGCCCTCATGTGCATCAATTTTGACACGCGCGTTTTCGAGAAAATCCAGCACCTCCTAGGGGGCTTTTTTGCGCAATCCCTCACTGCAAAGCCCGATGCCCTCTTTAAGGACGACTGGCAGGAGCGCATCCACGCTTACGTCCATCGGTATCTACAGGACAAGGGGGCATCCATCGAATCACTCAACACCGAAGCGCGCCGTAACCTTGTCCTCGAGCTGGACCGAGCCGGCGCCCTCGAGGCAAAAAACGCCACCGAACACATCGCCAAGATCCTCAACATCTCGCGCGGAACCGTCTACAACTATCTTCGATCCGAATAACCAAGCCCATGCATTTCCCAGAATTCAAACTCGAAACCTACCTCAGCCGCCGTGAATTCAGCGCAGCCTATCTACTATGCTGCAGCGACGCTGAAACGTGGACACTCTCCGAACTCTTGAAGCTCGCCTCACCAGAGCTTCAACAGCGCTGGGAAGCCCTGCCCCTCGGCTACGACATTCCCAGTGGCAACGCGACTCTCCGGGAAACCATCGCCCAGCTATACCCAGGCCTGGGCCCCGAAAACATCCTCTGCTTTGCCGGCGCAGAAGAGGGCATTTTCTGCACCTTTTCCCGGCTCTTTGGAGACAACACCCACGCCATTGCCCTATCCCCCTGCTATCAATCACTAAGAGACCTCCCCAAAACCTTCGGTGCTCAGGTCACGGATATAGCCCTTCGCTTTGAAGATCAGTGGCAACCCGATCTTGAGGCGATACGCGCTGCGATTAGGCCTGACACCCAGGCCATCATCGTCAACTCACCCCACAACCCAACAGGGACTATGCTTTCTAAAGAAAATGAACAGGCCCTCATCAATCTCTGTGAAGAGCACGGGCTCACCCTCTTTGCCGATGAGGTCTACCGGCTCCTAGGCCCCAAGACAACGGAGTGGCGAGCCCCGATCGCTTCGCAAACGGGAGCTGGCATCAGTCTTGGCGTCATGAGCAAATCCTACGGGCTCGCAGGGCTGCGCGTCGGCTGGATAGCGAGCCAAAACATCGAGCTGCTACACGCCATCGAGCAGACTAAGTACTACACGTCGATCTGCAACAGCGTCCCCTCAGAGCTCCTGAGCTGTATCGCCCTCGAAGCACGGGATACGATCCTCGCCCGCAACGGCAACATCGTCGACCACAACCTCAGCCTGCTCGACAGCTTCATGGAGCGGCACGCAGAGCGCTTCTCTTGGGTTCGTCCTGAAGGTGGCTGCTGCGGCCTCGTTCAGGACCATGGAAAAGAAAACGTCGAAACCTTGGCCGACGAACTCCTTAAGGCAACGGGCGTCCTCATCATGCCAGGCAGTGTCTACGACCTTACATCAAACACTTTCCGCATCGGCTTTGGCCGCAAAAACATGCCCGAAGCCCTAGAGCATTTTGAAAGCTTTATCCTTAAAGGATAAGTTACCCATCGCGATCCGGCAGCCTGTAGCTGGTACTGCGCCCCCCACCGGGATTTTGAATCAAGATGCCCCGCTCCTTCAGCTCCTGAATATCCCGGAGCGCGGTATCATTGGAACACTTAGCCAGCTTGGCGTATTTAGAGGTACTCATGAACCCTTTAAAATCATCCTCAAGCATGCGATTGAGGATCAAGCGCTGACGCTCATTCACGGGCTTTTGATGCATGATATCCCAAAGCTGCGCCTTGAACAAAACCTTGCTCAGTGTCGTTTCAGCGTGAGCAATAGCTCGGCCAAGACAGTCCAAAAACCATGATAGCCAAGCTGTAATGTCTGGTGTAGCGCGTTGCTGTTTTTCAAGCTGGTCGTAATAATGCTTACGCTCTGCTTCAATCTGCGATGAAAGACTGTAAAAACGCTCCTGCGTTCCATCGGCACGGGCTAATGCCATATCACCGATGGCTCGAGCCATCCGGCCATTTCCATCTTCAAAAGGATGGATCGTCACAAACCACAAATGCGCAATAGCTGCCTTAATGACGGGGTCGATAGCCTCTTTACCATTAAACCATACAAGAAATGCGCGCATCTCTTTGTCTAAGCGGTCCGCACTGGGTGCTTCAAAATGAACTTCTTCCTTCCCCATGGGACCAGAAACAACCTGCATGGGGCCTACATCTGGAGTACGCCACTCACCCACCGCAATCCGGTGTATCCCGCTACGCCCTGTCGGAAAGAGAGCTATGTGCCAATCAAACAAACGAGCTTGGGTTAAGGGCTTAGAACATTGCTGCGTGGCATCCAGCATTACCTCGACAATGCCTTCAACATCACGGCTCGCTGGAATAAGCCCAGCTATATCCATCCCAAGCCTGCGAGCAATGGATGACCGTACTTCTTCAGGATTTAGATGCTCGCCTTCGATAGCCGATGAGTTCACCACATCATGGGTGAGTGTGCTCAAACTGGCTTCGCGCTTTAATTCAAACCCAAGCCCCTCCATCCGACCTAGCAAGCGCCCTTGTCGATGCCTTATATCAGCCAGCTTGGAAGCAATAGCATCTGCATCCCATGTAAACACTGGCCAATCTTGATGTTTGTGAATCCACATATTAATCACCGCATTATCTAAGGTGAATATAGACCCTAATCACCGCAAAATCAAGATTAATCACCGCAAATCATGCGGCGATTAAGGTATCTATTCACCGCATACTAAGCCCAAAATAGCGGAAATGTGCAATATCGATGAGTTTAATATTAGTGTAGCTTCAGGTAGAAGTATTCACTCCATAAAGAAAAGCAGAGAGAGACCTGCGGGGAACATAATCACCTTTACCTCTACTGAAACAGCCCTCAACAGGGCGCAAAAGACCATTAAACAGCTAGTGTTTTTAACGTCAAACTCCCCAGAATAAAAAGATAGCATAGACGGCGAGCACCTTAATTTTTTGAGCTCCTCCTCTGCTTCAAACGCCAATATTTTTCTAGCTTCAAGTCCTTTTATTTCTTGAATCGCCTGAACCCGTTGATTTATTGCTCTCTTTGTTAATCGGTACTCTGTCTGCTTGATCGAATATCAATCGATTCATCGCCTCATCACAGAGGCCAAAGACTCACGAATAGCCTCCACAAACTTAGTGAATGGCTCTGCAGAAGAGCCATCTATTCGATTATTTATTTCAATTCTTTCAAAACTGCGCATGCATCTACCAATAAAAGATCCTTGTCTAATTTTTCAATTGTGTCGGGCAGTTCAGGCAAGAACAGGCAATATTTAATTTTATATTTTGCTATATTTTTCAGCGGAGGCAAGCCCTTCGACTTGAGTTCACACAAAACGTCTTGGATGTATTTGCTAGTTACTGGTCGACGAGGCCATTTAGCTTCTCCCAATAACAGGTTTTTATCATTTTCGCATTTAGCAACAACATCCCATTCTGGGCCCTTCCCCATCCAGTAACGCCCCGACTCGACCCATCGACTTACTTTTGCCAAGCTTCTTGTCCTGGATACGTAGGCCAAGCACATTTGCTCCCATGTGATAGAAGCTAATTCAGGAAGATGCTTTTTGAGGAGTCCTATTCTGTACTTGCCATCTGATTCCGCTAAGAGAGATCTTCGTGGTGCAACAACATCGAACCAAAATCGGAAGAACGGGTCTTTGATTTTGTAAAGGCTTCTTTTGGAGGATTTTTCCGATTCGCCAAATGGTATTTCTCGCTGGACAAGATCTAATTCTCTCAGCCTAGTGAGTGAATGGCTTAGAGATGTAGCGGATTGGCCCACCCTAGAACCTATCTCTGATAAACGATGAGCTCCTGACCCAATAGCATCTAGTATGGGCCTAAGGGGCATAGCAGACGGCATCTCATCGAGAAGAAGCCTATGTGGTTCTTGGTGTAGCACCCCTGATGGATTGAGCACCAATTCATTTGCTGCCTCCAGAAGACTATCCTTGTATTCACTGGCTAACTCTAAATATCTAGGAACTCCCCCCCACAAAGAATAGGATTCTACAATTTTCCTGCTGGATTTTAGTAAAAGTGCTTCTGATAAATAACCTGCTAGGAGAGGATTAAGCTTGAACAATTCACGTGCACGACCGTAAAGAGGCGCATTGTCGTTGAGCACGAGCCCCTGCATCATACGCTGACTAGACCCTGATAAAACAAGGGTTATTTTTGCGTCCTTCGCTTGATGGTCTACCCACCTCTGAATAATACTAGGCAATTCCTTCGATGCTGAGACAAGATAAGGGAATTCATCTATAATCAGAGGCCCCCTCCAATTTGTATATTTAGCTTCTTGTGCAATACGGTCGAATAATTCATTCCAATGATTATATTGAACCCTTGAAAAACCTGGGAAGCTCGCATCTAAAGAACGAGCAAAGTAATGCATTTGGATCTTAGGGGAAGATTCGTCTGCCACCCAATAGATTCCATTCAGTTTTTTGGCCCATTCCAGAAGCAATCGAGTCTTCCCTACGCGTCTACGGCCCCAGATCACAACCAGTCCTCCTAGTTTTGACGAAGCTACTTTGTTTAGTAGCTTCATTTCTTCCGCTCTGTTCAAAAACTCCACACCATAATTATTGTCTACACAATAATTATGTCGACAATAATCTTCTTACTATCCAACAATTCCTGTTGAAGCTGGGAGATGGTCGTATTCTTTGACTTAATGAATGTCTTCTGTTACTGTTGGTCCATGCAAAAAAAGTACCCAACCATCCTCACCACCAGCTTGCTGAGTTGACCGAATTACTCCTTGAGAAAACAGCTGAATGCTTTGAATGCCTGAAGAAACTATCTCCTGATCTAAAAAAAGATCTTGGAGAAATTCCATCAATAGAAGTTAAAATAATAAATGATATTAATGCAACATTCAGGCCTCTCGTCATTTCATTATACGACATACTTGAGCCTTTAAGGCTTCACCCAGAAACCAAAAACTGGAAGGAGGCTGTAGAGAATTTGGAAGAACTGAAAAAAGCTCAAAATAAGCTCAAAAATACCCTGAACACTCTCTTGGACAGAATCGAAATCCCAACTCAAAAATACATAGAAGATCTTGCTCTCCCCCCAGCGCATCCTAAATCTCTTGAAGAATTCACACAGACACTAGATGAATTCCAAAGAAAGCAAAGAGATTTGTGGGAACCAATTAAAAAACCCTTCAAGAAGCTGGAGAAAATGTTACTACAATCCACAATGATTTTAGCAAGTACCTTGATAATAAATTATAAAACATCAAGAGGCACTGCGTGAAAATAAAGCATTGAAGCCCTGGAAAAAGCGAAAAAGCTTCCTGGAAATTGACACCAAACATCACCCGCATAAGACATGCTCGCAATCATAGATCGAAGTTAGCCTCATTTCGCTCTACTGAGCTTCTCACACCTTTCAATTTTATTAATAGGGAGCAGTATAGTTTGCTATTTAGGAGACCAGCCTTTTTCGGGCAACC
>DCBD01000135.1 GCA_002313355.1 Opitutia bacterium UBA1116
AGCGCTTCCATCTTGGCTGTAATGGCATCAACAGCGTTCATAGCTTCGACCACAGGGATCATGTCGATAATCGGTTTTGCGCAGATGCCAGGTATTGCGGTACTGCCGATCCACTCAATCTTAAGGAGGTTGTTGCCAAAGCAATCAGCAATGCGTGCTGCTTCATGGTTAAATAGCTGCTCCCATTCGGGCCTGTGGGGGACAAGTATAATTGGCAGGTTAGCCTCCAGTGCAGGTAGCTTTGGCTTCGATGCCTCCATGCCTCTATTCATGAGTCACCTTGTTGATTCGAGCAACCACAAAAAAGCCCCCGAGACTGACATAAACTCGAGGGCGTTTATAGTGTGCTTTACTAAAAGCTTACTTGTGCTTGTTTACTTGATGGCCGAGGCCTGCAAAAGCCGCTGTTATGGCAGCGCGTGTAGCCGCATTTTGAACTTGGTTCAAATAACGGTTGGCGCGTTCTTCCCAGCTGTCTGTATTCGTTTCTTCTGCAGTGTCACCATAGCCAAGTGTCTCTCCTCGAGCTATTTCCGTCATGTCGAAATCATTCGTGACAGCATCAGCATCATCGTCATCATGATCAGCGGCGGTCTCATCTATGCGCATGTCTGTAAGCATCTGTGGCATAGTTTCGTCCTCATAGGCTTCCGTCAGACGTCTTTCCCAGTCAGGCCCATAGCCGATAGTCTCACCTCGGAACATTGCTGTGAGAGCGTCGTCCTCACGATAACGCCTTGGGTTGCGATAAGCCTCATAGGCCTCATTATCACCGTCATCATCGTCTCCGTGCACGAAGCTAGCATCATCGTCATCCCACGATTCATCTTCAGAGCCTGAGTCACCACCACGCATTCTGCGAAAATCTCCCAGCTCTTTTCTTTGATTTACGCCATGACGTGTGTTAAAAGCTGCTATCTGTTGAGGGCTTAAGAAGCGAAACATCTGTTGCCATAGATTATAAGGAATGGTTGCGTTGAAGTTTATTATTTGTTCAGCTGTGAAGCTTCGAATGAGCATTCTTAGGTGATCATGAATGCCTATTTGCTTTAAGCTTCGCTCAAGGAGTGCTTCCAGGCCTTCTCTTTTGATAGATTTTGCCATAGCTTGAAAGTTTTCATCATCGTTAAGTTGAATGGCCCGTAGTTCGTTAACGATAATCTCGCTGAAATTAACTTCGGTAGTAGGATCATTGTCTCCACCTACAATACCCAACTCATTATCGAGGCTAAAAGGCTCCTCTGGCTTATCATTATGGTTTAGCTCACCTGATTTAAGAACACTCTCGGTGATGGACTTAACAAGATCATCGCCGCTATCTTCTTCCTCTGAATCTTCATTTTTTGTCTCGATGCTGTTGTCAGTGCTATCTACTTCATCACCCCATTCTGTGTCATCAGGGAAAAAGCCATCCTCGTGCATGTCACCATACAGGCTCGGATTTAATTCTCGGAGCTTTTCCTTAGATAGATTTTCATCGCTCATGGCTTGAAGGATTCTCGCATTGAGCGCAAGACCTCCTTCGCGTTTGATGCCTGTTTTTTCTGCTTCTTTATCAGCTTGTTTTTTGAGTTCCTCTTCTTTTTGTTTTCTAGCTTGTTCTTTCTTGGCATCTATTTGTTGAGCCTTCTTCGAGAGGCTCCCCATTTGAAGTCGTGCTTGGAGTGCCATCTCTTGCAGGGTGAGATTTTCTTCGCCTGCAATCGTGCGCGTTCTGACTTTTATGGTCGATGCAGATTTTTTTTCAGTGTTTGCCTTCATCCAGTCATCGCTTGGTGGGGGAGGTGCATCAGGTACACCCGGCGGGTTATGGTTGGATGCTTTTTCTACTTTCTTTTTGGCTGTTCTAAGAATATTAGCCCGTATATTTTCTCCATTTTGGTTGATTTCAGCACCAAGGTTTTTCATCCTCGCTTCTTGGGCTTCATTGCGCGCTTCATTGCGTGCTTCATGGACACTCCCTACAATACGATCAAATATCGTATTTTGAACTTCTTCATCGCTGAAGTCTTCCATGTTTTCGAAATCTTCACCAAAGGTAGTTAAGGTTCCTAGTGTGAGTTCAACAGCATTGAGTGCGTGTGTGAGTTTTGTAACTGTGTTATCTACTCTCAGGAGAGATGCTTCCATGTCCTCTATCTCTAGCACATTATTGGTGGTGCTGTGAGATCGAGTCCCAGCCCTATACTCATAATAATCTTCATTGGCATTGATAGCGATCCTTAACCGCATACGCAGTCTCTGGAGACGTTCAACTGTGTATTCGGGAGCTTTAAGCGCTGCTTGGTACTCACGGATGACGGTTTCAGTGAAATGCCTAATGATCAATCGAAGCGTATCTGGGTTATTCCCGTAAGCTTGGTTAATAAATGAGTCAATAGCCTCAATGGAATCTTCGATCCTTTGGTGACCATATTGGTCATCATCAAGAGTGCCGTCAAGTGCTGTGTCGAGGATCGGTTGAATAGCCTGAGTAAGTAAGGTGTTGAATTCAAAATCAGCGGCGAGTATCGAGTCTGTTAAGTCACCATCAAGAGCATATTGCTGAATGTCTTTTTGAATTTGTTGGATCAATTGAATGTAGAGCTGAACATCATCTCCATTTGCATTATCATCGTTAACAAATCCTAAAAGCTCAATAAAAGCTGCACGCGCAATGGTTACCATAGCTAACCGATTAATTTGTTGAATTCCACGAGGGTTTCCTGCTGGGCTGGCAGGTCTGTGGAAGTTTTCAGCCGTTTCTTTTTGAACCATGGTGAATAGGTCTCCATGGCTTCCTGTGAAATCTCCGTGTCCTGGGACTGGGTTTGCTAAGAGTTCTTCGTTCCAATTTTCGAGATCATCCTGGCTAAGGCGAACTGTATCCTTTTTATTATCGCCAGCAGGTTTCTTTTCTTCGTCGTCTAAAGAGTTGTCTCCGGTAACGATAGGCTCTTCATAGTTAAAGAGGGAAGGCGAGCTACCTTGTCTTTTCAGTGAAGCAGGCTTGCGTTTTCTTGTTTGAGGGCTTGTCGGTGCAGACCTTCTACCGTTAGCAGGGTTTTCGTCACTAAAAGAAGGCACTTTGCGCACTTGTTTAGGACTTTTTTCTTTTTCTTCCTTCTTTTCTTGTTCTGGTTTAAAGTCGTCCTGTTCATCTTCTGTATCACTGCCGTCAGACTCATTGTCTGTGTCTTCTTTCTTTTCTTTTCTTTTAGGCTCTTCATCGGCTTTCTCTTCGTCCATGTTCTCAGCATCTTCATCGCCAAACAGGTCAATGTTCAAGTCGCCAAAAGCTTCATCGAGAGGGTTACCCTCATCCTCGAAATACTCAAACCCTGGATTATCTGGGGTAAACCTATGTAGCGTACGGTTAAGGGCTACAACGGCTTCTGCTTGCTCAGTCTGAGTCAGTTGGTCAAAGCCAAATTCATGCATACTTTCTAGTGCATTGACGATGTTATCTTGAATAAACTGGCGGTCAAACGTGTTGGCAATCGCTTGTGCGATACGAGCAATGTTTTCATCGGTAATGAAGATATGTGCTTCTTCGTCATCACCGTTATACCGCATGCCTTGGTTAACTCCGTACTCAGTAGGCTCAACATCGACACCCGTGTAGTTAAGTCCGGTTTCTGCCCAGTAGTTGAGGTGATCAACAATAGGGTGGGTGACCTGATACTCTCGGTTCCCTCCAATTAAAATGAAGGTCAACAGGTTTGATCGAACCGTTGTTGTGCGTAAGTTGCGAAGATTGTCGCGAACTTGTCTGAACATATTACCATAAGTGGAAGGCGTGAATGCACCAAAGATCTGTGCATATTCTGCAAGAAAGAGTACGCGCACGGCAGCATTGAAGGCATTTATATTCGTGTCGCTAGGCGTCGTTCCAAAAAAGCGTCCTGCACGAGGGTAGGTTACCTGCCCTGGGTTTTCACCAAAGTACTCAGCGGGCTCCTCCAGGGTAA
>DCBD01000034.1 GCA_002313355.1 Opitutia bacterium UBA1116
TTGCGTGATTAAGGGAATGAGGTAGCTAAAAGCGGCAGAGATGGCCTCATTCCAAAAAATATTGGCGAGAACAAAGAGGATAGTGAAGGCTGCGCTGACAGTAAAAACAGTTGGATGGATTCTAAGCCCAAAGATTTTCTTTGATGTTTTCTTTAAGTGCTTATTATCCATGTATTTCCTTGGTTAAAATAAAAGATCCTAACCTCGGGGTAAGGATCTTTGTGAGTCAATTTCAGTATATATGAGCTATAAGTTTCTTTGATTTTAAGGTCAAGGGATAATAAGTATTTTTTTTAAGTTAGGCTGTAATTCTTTTATAGTCAGGGACTTTAAAAACCTTTTTTATGAGATAACTAGGAGGTGACAAATAGGGATTGAGCGCTCGTGAGGCGACTTTCGACATTGTCCCAGTTGACAACTTTCCACCAGTACTCGATGTATTCTGCGCGGCGATTTTGGTATTTGAGGTAGTAGGCATGTTCCCAGACGTCGAGAGCAAGGATGGGCAGAATGCTCCACTGGGTGAGGTTTTGGTGCTTTTCAGCCTGAAGAATGATCAGTTTTTTGCCAAAAGGCTGGTAGCCGAGGATGGCCCAGCCACTCCCTTGAACCTTAGCTGCGGCAGCTGAGAATTGTTTTTGAAAAGCATCAAAGCTTCCGAAGCTGTTGGACATTAAATTCTTAATGTTTTCGCTTGGTGTGGTAGACCACATCGGGCCCATGTTTTGAAAGAAGACGGTGTGGAGGACGTAGCCGGCGCCATTGAAGGCAAGCTGATTTTCCCAGTAGCTGATTTCGGGGAAGTTTCCTTGAGCGCGGGCTTGATCGAGTGTTTTGAGGGCGCTGTTGAGCCCCTTCATGTAGCCTGCAAAATGAATGTCGTGGTGGAGCCGCATCGTTTCCTCGTCAATGGAAGGCTCTAGGGCATTGTAGGCATAAGGAAGTGGGGGTAAGGCGTACTCTACGCCGTTCATCGGGACCTCAAAGAAGCTTGCCGATTGGTTATTTGTCTTTTGGGCTGGAGGGGAAGCCGATTGGAGGGTGCTCGGGATGAGGCCGAGAATGCCCAGGCCAGCGAATGCTTTGGAGCTTGATGAGACAAACTCACGTCGTGAGAGAGAGGGTGTTGGTGTTGGGGCTGTCATGCAGCTCACTGTATCGTGAGCTGCCCGTGGGAGTCAAGACAGAGCCTGCCTATTAAAATACAGAAGCTTTTTAAATGGCTGCCGGGAGCGTTAGCAGTAGGCCTTGACCTTTTGTTTCGGCTGCTTGAAGTGCGAACAGTGCATTGACAAGGCTGATTGTTGACTTGGAGCTCGTATCGCGGTCATCGACAAAGAACCAATGGTCGCGGTAGTAAATTTTGATGTAGGCAAATTTAGGTTTTTCTTTGCACGAGTAGATAGTCAAGAGTTTACCATCTTCAAGTTTCCAGTCACAAAGAGAGAAGGCTTCAGGTTCGGCAGTAAGGCGGCCTTCTTCGATGTGAGAGCGAGGAGCCTGAACAGCTTTTGATAGAAAGGTAAGAACCCCGGCCAGAGAGCGTGTTTCCATTTTAAGGGCATCGCCTGTTGTATGGACGTAGGCAGGGACGATGGGGTATTCATTTTTTTCAGGAGAAAGGCCAAGGAGACGCTTAGTTTCGACAATAGTTTCTTTTGTTTCTGGAGAAGATGATGTGTCTGAATAAATGTAGAAATAGTCTTGTTGGCTGCCGTCTTTATGGGTGACGATTTTGTTTTCGATCAAGCCTTCTTTTTGGAGGTCACGAAAGAGATCACTCAGCTTTTCGAAGCGCTGATATTTTGGCATGTCCGATTTGCTGGGCCAGGAAGCAATGGGGATATTTTGGACGTCGTTTAGACGTTGTACGCAGCAGAGCATGAGGCGATCACCGCTCCAGCCAGAGTGGCTGAGAAGCATCAAAGTGCGTGATGGGATGGGAGATAGCAAGCTGCGCGCGAAGTCTTCATCCTGCATTGGGTTGAAAGTGATGGTAGGTGCTTCGGTGTACTGTGCTCCGATAGGGACGCCCCATTGAGTGCGCGGAGACCCGTTTTCATTGATGCTTGGATTGATCCCGGCGCTGATGCCTGCTGAGTATTGAGTAACAATAGAACCAAGTTGCATGAAATAGGGGGCCTCGTTGTAGCGCAGTCGAACAAGGTTGAGTAGCAGTTGCTCATTCATTGAGTGGACAGCCGCTTCGTTGTAGCCGTAGCGTGCCGGCTCGATAGTCTTTGGGCCGACGGAAGCGCACCCTGCAGCTAGTAGTGTAACGAGCAGGCAAAAAGCTTTCATGAATGAGCAGCGGAATAGTGCGGTCAAGCGAGTGAGCATGAGTGTATGAATGAACGACGTTTTGGTAGCTATTATAGAGAAGTCTACGCAAGCATCATGTGGGAGCGTCTTTTGCTGTCAATGAATCAGCTTCTCTTGGGAACAAATTTAAAAAGCTCCTCTAAGAAGATAAGTTTATTTATAATGATAATTGACTATCTATTTTGGATAATGGTCGAGGAGCTGAAAATGCCTTAAGCGCTTTGGGTTGCGATACTTGAATCGCTAATGAGTGCTTTACGCCAGGCTAAAAAGCCAAAAATGCCCATCATCCCGTATGTTAAATAAAGGAGGCTCATTGGATAGAGCGCTTTGTAAGCGTAGATGGCAGCTGCAACTACATCGACGCAGACCCAAATAAGCCAATTTTCGAGGTACTTGCGCGTCATGAGCCATTGAGCAATGAGGCTGACAACGGTTGTCCCTGCGTCGAAATAGGGAAGGGAGGCATCGGTAAAAGTGCTCATCGTTAGGCCCAGGGCGTAGATGCCGACGCAGGCGATGGCTAGCCAGATGGCACCTTCCCTGCTAGATAGGCGTTGGATGTTGGCCGGCATGAGCTCATCGCGCTTGCCCTGGAGCCAGTAATACCAGCCGTAGGCTTGAAGGATGATGTAGGCGATGTGGAGGAGAACGTCCGAGTAGAGCTTAGCCTCAAAAAAGATATAGACGTAGATCGTCGTCGAGATGATGCCTGCAGGCCAAGAAAAGAGCTTTTGGCGGATGAGGCCGTAGATACAAAGAAAACCGAGTGCTGTTCCGATATATTCGAGCATGACCATGTGCTGAACTCGATAGGGTGATGAAGATCACTTTTTTGTTAAAATGGTGGGAGATACTGGATTCGAACCAGTGACCTCTTGCGTGTCATGCAAGCGCTCTAACCAACTGAGCTAATCCCCCTCCCAATCGAGAGGCCTTGAGCAAAGCGTTCGTCATTAGATGGCGCAAGTCAAAAATGCAGGATTTGGCCGTCTTTTTAGGAAAAAACGCATTGAATTTAAGCTTAGGCGTCTTAGCCTAGCGTATTAAAAGCCCATAAGCATGCTTCAGTATTTACGCATCAAAAACTTAGCTCTCCTTGAGACGACAAGTCTCGAATTCGGTCCTGGCTTCACTGCGGTGACGGGAGAGACGGGTGCTGGAAAGAGTGTCCTGCTCGGAGCCTTGGCTTTTTTATCAGGTACGCGGGCAGATAAGACGGTTATTGGCCAATATGGTGATGCTTGTGAGCTTGAGGCAGTTCTCTATTTCCAACAAACAGCAGCGCTTGATGCGGCGCTCGAAGAACTAGCGCTTCCTCCCTGTGAGGATGGGTCGCTTGTTCTTCGCCGCGTGATTAGCCGTAGCAAAGCCCCCAAGGTTACTATTAATGGCGCTCTTGCAACTCAAGGAGCATTACAGGCCCTTGGTGAGCACTGGGTTGACTTTCATGGTCCCGGTGAGCCTCAAAAACTTTTTCATGAAGAACATCAGCTGGGTATGCTCGATCTTTTCGCGGGCAATGAAAAGTCATTGGCCGATTACCAGTCCCAGTATCGCGCGTGGCAGCGTGTGCTTAAGGAGCACGAAGCTCTTGCACAGGGTGAGCGCCTTTCACCTGATGAGCTTGAGTTTTATCAAGGTCAGGTCGATAAAATCGATGAGGTTGCACCCTCTGCTGAAGCCGTTGAATCGCTTGAGCGTCAGTTCAACCGCAAGGCGCGCTATGAAGAGTTGGCTCAATTGTCGCAATCGGTCTCTGCCGCCTTTAATGATGAGGGTGGTATTGTTGAAATCCTTGGGCAATGCGTGAAGCCTGTTCAAGAGCTTGCTGAGCTTGATGACAACGCTCAGGCTCTCGCAGCGCGTGTTGAGGGTTTAATTATCGAGTGCGAAGATCTTGCAGGTGAGTATGCCCGCTTCATGGATGTTGAGGATGCAGAGGATGTTTCTTATGAGGATATTGAGGCGAAAATGAATCACTGGCTCGAGCTTAAGCGGCGCTATGGGCCGAGTGTTGAACAAGTCTTGGCTAAGCGTGAGGCATTAGCTAAAAAGATCGCCCTTCAGTCTGATATCAAAGGTGCACTGAGTTGCCTGGAGGCAGAAGCGGCTTCTCTTGAGCAAGAGGCAGGCATGCTGGCTAAGGCCCTAGCAAAAAAACGAACTCAAGCAGGTGCATCGCTCGCTAAAAAAGTTGAGCATTTGCTTGGTTCCCTTGGCTTTAAGAAGGCACGTTTTTCTATTGAGATTACTGAAGAGGCCAAGCTTCGCGATACGGGCAATGTGCGCTGTACTTTTCTTTTTGCTCCGAATGTTGGCCAGCCCTTGCTTCCACTTTCTAAGATCGCATCCAGCGGGGAGACGGCACGTGTCATGCTCGCTTTGAAAACGGTCCTTGCCGAGGTGGATGAAACTCCGCTCCTTATCTTTGACGAGGTGGATGCTAATGTTGGCGGAGAGATTGGTGCACAGGTTGGTAAACGCTTAAAGGCGCTTGCTGCATCTCATCAGGTCCTGTGTGTGACGCACTTGCCTCAAGTGGCTGCTCAAGCTGAGGCGCACTTTGTTGTCACTAAAAAACAAACAAAGCAAACGACCCAGGTTGCTATTGAAAGTTTACACGAGGCTCAAGAGGGTCGTGTGGTTGAGCTTGCACGCATGCTCGGTGACAGGAGTTCTGCTTCAGCGCTCAAGCACGCTGAAGAGTTGCTCGGGGTGTAGCCTTTAAAAAAAAGAAGCAGCCTCTGAAAAATAGAGGCCGCTTCTTTAATATTTAATAGAAGCCGAAGGCTTTTAAAGAGAGCTTAAAGTTCTTCGCGCCATAAATTCTCATATTGGCGGAAACTTTTTTTCTTTTGCTTTAATGTAGGGTCTAGGTCTTGTAAGTCTTCAAGCGTCTCTAGGACGGTATAGCCCATGTCTTCTAGGCCTGCCTTAACGCCGAGAAAATGTGCGGCTCCAATGGGGCAGTACAGAGGGACTTCCTTTTCTTGAGCTTTTAAGTAGGCCCTGTCTAGATTTTGAATGATGCTTTTATTGTGCCAAATTGTTTCGAAGGATTCAGGAGGGTTTTTAGGGTTCAGGTATGCATTCAGAAAGTAGTCTGCATCGTCTAGGTGGTTTAGCAGAGATGCTAGATAAACTTCATTGGGTTGTAGTTCTTTACTGAGATAGGTGTCTAACTTTCTTTCTTTTAAAAAGTAAAGGTAGTGCTTGATGAAATCATGCCATGCTGCATTCTCAGATGACTCAACGATAGCGAGTGAAAAGTAGACTTTTAATTCAGGAGGGAGTGAACTAAGGGTTTCTTGATTTTCTTTTAAAAGTTCTGTGATGGGTGAATTAAGCAGTGGTGCAGAGAACTCTTCTTCATTAAAGAGGTCTTTGTTGTTTGGGTTCAAGATAGAGCGTAGAAGATCTGCTTTGCTGTCTCTGCATGAACGTATAAGGAGGTCTCTTTCTTGAGGGTCAAAGAATCCTCTTTGAAGAACTATTTTGGCTAGCGAGTCAGAAGAAATAACCTGTAGCCCTTGATTGAATACGTTCATAAAGGTGTTTTCTACGCCATATATATAGCCCTGAGGTATAGAGAGCTGTATTCCTGCTTCGTCTTCAAAAGCTTCTTCAGCCTCCATACCTACGAGCGCCATAGCGAGCTCTTTGTTTTGAGCTTTTGAGATGATTTCACGTTGGAGGTCATCATCTGTTGTGTCGATATGACTTGATGGGATGAGGTAGATGCACTTTGTACTTTGCGCTGCTAGAATACTTGTGACGCTAAGTAGGAGTGCCGTCAGGACTGCGTTTTTGAATATGTTTCTTTTCATTATATGTTTGCTGTGGTTTTGAGTTGATTTTTTGCGTGTGTGTATTCATCACCCATACTTTCGTCAAGGTCCTTCTATGGGGAAGGCCCTTGACGTAAAAAGGATGCATGGTCTCTTAGTGTAGCTTGCTTCGCCAGCAATAGTTTGGCAGTAGCCCAAGCATCATGAGAAGTACTTGACTTCCCATGAAAAGGACAAGAGCCCAAAATGCACGGTCAATAAAGCCGTAGCTGTGAAGACCAACACCGAGCATGTTTGTGCCAAACCAAGACCAGCTCGTGATGATGTTGCCAAAAATGCAGGCCACCATAAAACCGCGCTGGCGGATCATACCCCCGAGGCGTGCGTGAAGAACCAGGGCGCACCAAAGAACGATGATCAATGCGCCATTTTCCTTTGGGTCCCAGCCCCAGAAGCAGCCCCAGCTTTGATCTGCCCAAATACCCCCAAGCATGGTGCCGACAAAGCTAAAAAGTGTCGCAAAGCAAAGCGTGCCGTAGGCCATACGTGTTAAAGCGCGTGCATCCTCTTTTGTTAAAGTGCGCGTGAAGACGCCGCGTACAATATAGATAAAGGCGAGCATGCCACTCAGGAACATGGCTGAGTAACCAAGTGTGACGGTAACCACATGCGTCGAAAGCCAGAAGTTTGAGTCCAAGACGGCGCGCATCATCTCGAGCGTGTCTCCCGAAGTGCTCAGCTGATGGGCGATGATGAGCGTTGAGAAGCCAATCATCCCTGCGACGGCAGACCCGACACCGTTTTTATAGATGCGCTCAAGAAACACGCTCAAGAGTACAGCGGCCCAGCCAACGAAGATGGCCGAGGAGTAGAGATTGGTTACGGGAGGCCTGCCTTGAATGTACATTCGTGCAATAAGGCCAAAGGTGTGAACGAGTAGGGCAAGAATAAGTAGCCAAAAAGCTGACCTTTGAAGAGGACGGGCCCAGCCGAGCCAGCTAAAGAAAGCAAGGAGTGCGACCATCAAGTAGAGCTCAAGACTGCGGTAGAAGGGTTGAAAGTTATTGAAGAAATATTCGAATTTCAGTTTCCCTGGGTTGATCTCTTCTGCAGTGCGTTCATGCATGAGAGTGAGCGTTTCATTGAATGCATCCACGTCTCCTGTGTTGTAGCTTGTAAGGAGCTTTGCGTAGCCAAGGGTGATTGGGTCTAGGTGGTTTACAAGAATGGTATCTAGAAGGCTTTGACCGATGTTGTTCCAGTCATCCTCGGACTTGCCGATAGATGGAGGAGGTGGGGTGATGCCTACTTCACTCAATTTAGCGAGTTCGAGGTAACGATCTGCAAGGAGCATGAAGCGGTTGAGTGCTTCTTCATCAAAGGGCTTACCTTCTTGTTGCAAGCGTATAGCATCGAGGCCTGTGTGGATAGACTCGAGCCAAACGGCATACTCCATCTCGAGCTCATCCCCGGATCGTGTAAGCGGATGGAAACTGTGAACGAGCTTGTGATAAAGCGTGAGCGATTCGTGCAGTTGGATGAGTTTTTTCTCGAAGACACTGCGTGCTTGAGGTTCTACATCGACAGCTTGTGCTTGCTCATTGATAACACCAAAGTGTGGCTCAAGATCTAAATAGCTGTAGTATTTTTGTTTGGACTGTGCTTCACCCCAAAGGCCGAGAATATCGGCATTGTCGATACGAAAAACGGGAATTTGGTCGGCGATGTTTGAGCGTAGAGCTACTTCCATCATCCATGTATTCGCGTCCAGGCGCGCTCCGTCGGGAAGTTTTATGGATTGCCTTCCGCTAAGCAAGATAAGCGTATTGCGTGCAAGGGTATCGAGGGGCTTGATGCGCCCGCCTTCTTGAATGGGAAGCATCGCAAAGCATTTAACGTCAAACCCGGTTGCGTAGCGCTTGGGTAGCATGCCTTGGATGAGTAGTGCTATGCCAATAATGAGAAAGACCCAAGGAAGTGCCCGCTTCATCGTTTTCTTAAGAAGGTGATTAAATGGATGGCGAAGTGTGTGATGAGTCCAAGACCAATGGCGAGGACAGCAAAATACGGCAGTCGCCAGCTAGGGTTTTTGACTACCTGTAAGATCGACGTTGTGTCGCTGTTTGCAAAAGCTGCTTGATAGTAGGTAAGGCCACCGTAGCGCAAGGGGTGATTCATCGAGATGAGAACGGGACGCTCTTCACTCGCCTCTGGATCGACAATGCGCACTTGGCTTGAAAAATTTCGTGGAATGTTTGTCCCCGGGTAGCGATCGTGATTAAAGTCTACAAGCTCAATCCAGTAAGGTGTATAGTAGCGTTTGAAACGCAGTGCAATGCGATAGGTCTTGCCGCCGTGCTCAAAAGTCTGTGCTGGAAAGCGCTCATCAATCATGTTGGAGACAAGCCAAGTGCCCATCTCACCATCGGCATCTGTAAGCTTGATATACGCTGTTGCCGTGTTTGGTTCGTTGTCTTTATAAGTGACCGGCTTTGGCATGACGGCGATATCCATCTTAACACCGGCACCGCGTGTTGCGAGCGTTGGGGGTGTGTTTGGGTTTTGTGATCGCAGGCCAAGATCTGCATTGGGGAAAAAGGCGAGTGACTCTACCTGAAAGGGAAGGGCAGCATGCTCAACTACACCGGGTTCTTTAATCAGACTTAGAGGGATGCTGATGACGGTGTCTTCTTCCGGGTTAGATGTGTCGATAATGACAAGCTCATTGTCGCGCGAGCTTTCTGAATAGTTTATTTTTTCTCCTTCGCTGACCCATAGCTGGCTTTCGACTTGGAGTAGGCTCGTTAAGAAGCCGCTGATGATGAGGGCTGCAAGCCCACCGTGGATAAGGACGATGCCGATTTTTTTCCAGCTTGGGCAAAAGTAACGAAAATGGGCACAAGCAAGATTAATGAGCAGGGCCGTACCAATAGTGTAGCCTCCAGGGAAAGGAAAGTGTAGCCAGTGGCCGTGCCAAGGAATGACAGGGAGAAAGATGGTGAAGCTTTCAAAGAAACGGCGCTGAACTTCGTGGATGCCAAGGTCTACCTGGGCGAGTGTACCCCAAAAGACAAGGAGCACCGAGCAGGCAAGAAGCAGCACGGTTAGCCTCAATGAAGAGAATATGCAAAAAAGTTGCCGCATCTTTGCGTGCTACTTAGGAAATGAGACGCTTAATAAGAACTCTTTAAAGGCGTATTCTTGAGCCAGTACAAGTTCGCGTTTTCCCAGCATTTTGAAGTACCAGGTGTTGCCAGCGTGTGGCAGTATTGCAGCAATGATAGCTTTGTCATCCGTTCGGTTTTCGAGGGTGACTAAAGTGCCCTTGACGTTGTCAACGAGAATCTCTTCGGCGAAAGTGTTGAACTCATTTTGAGACCAGGGTGCTAGGTCGATTTGTTCGCGCCAGCGATTAACATTGGCAAGGTTTCCGCCAACATCACCTGGAAATACGAGGACTGAAATATCGATTTCGCCACCGTTTTGATTGAATACTTTCCAGCTGCCTTTGCGCAGGCTGCCTAGAGGTTGGGCCTGCCAATCTTGAGGGGCCGTCCAGCTAGGAGTGTCTGCATGTGCTGATTCAACGGGCACTCCAGCCATGGGCATGGGTTGTGTTGTTGATGGTGGTGTAGGCATTGCCGGAGCATTGGCATGTTTTGCTTCCTTAGGCACCGTATAGACGACAATGTTGTCGCCTTCTTTTTTGCAGGCGGTGATGAGTGCTATTGCAAGCGAAAGGAGTGCTGCGAGTATGTGTTTTTGCTTAAACATTGAACCGGAATAGGACGACATCCCCATCTTGAAATACATATTCTTTGCCTTCAAGGCGATATTTGCCGGCATCCCGTGCAGCAGCAATACTGCCGGCTTTTGTGAGATCTTCATAGGAGACCACTTCTGCTTTGATGAAGCCTCGTTCAAAATCTGTGTGAATGACTCCAGCACATTCCGGAGCTTTAGCGCCGAGCCTAAAAGTCCACGCGCGCGCTTCTTTTTCACCTGCTGTAAAGTACGTTGCTAGCCCAAGTAAGGCATAGGTTGCACGGATGAGTTGTGAAACGCCCGAGTCTTCGACGCCGAGTTCTTTTAGATAATCCCGAGCTTCTTCAGGGGATAGCTCCGAGAGCTCTTGCTCCAGTTTTGCAGAGATGACGCAACAGCCTGCATCATGATGCGTTTTGACGTACTCTTTAACGGTTTGCACGTATGCGTTAGCCGATGGATCGAGAAGGTCTGTTTCTGCAACGTTGCAGGCGTATAGAACCGGCTTTAACGAAAGAAGAAAAAAACTTTTGAGGCGAGGAAGCTCTTCTTTGGAGATATCCAATGTATTGGCTGGTTTGCCTTCATTGAGGTGCGCTAAGGCTTTTTCGAGAACGGCAACATTCTCAGCGGCTTCTTTGTCTTGGCCCTTGGCACGTTTGCGATTCCGGTCAAGTTGAGTTTCGACGGATTGGATATCTGCTAAAATCAGTTCTGTGGTGATCGTCTCAATATCCCGTAGCGGATCAACAGAGCCCATATTATGGATGACGTCATCATCTTCGAAACAGCGCACAACGTGGACAATGGCATCTACCTCACGGATGTTGGCTAGGAATTTATTTCCGAGGCCTTCCCCTTGGCTCGCACCGGCAACGAGCCCTGCAATGTCGAGCATTTCGATGGCCGCTGGTATGATCGTCGGTGTTTTGGCAATTTCGGCTAGTGGCTTGAGACGTGCATCGGGCACCTCGACAACGCCGATATTCGGATCGATCGTGCAAAAAGGATAATTGGCGGCTTCTGCCTTGCGTGAGCGCGTAAGCGCATTAAAAAGGGTGCTTTTCCCTACATTGGGAAGTCCGACGATGCCTGCTTTTAACATAAGATAGAATGAATGCGCCTAACACATTTGGATCGAGGTCTTGAAGGTCAAGGAAATACCGAAATCTCCATGATGGGCACTTTAGGTGGAAAAACACCTCTTTTCACCGCTTTTTTCCTCGATCCTTACTTGACAAGTCGTTCCGAAGCGCCATGTTAGCCTAGTCAGAACGTTCATTATTTCATTATATTTCAAATCATTATGGCATTAAAAATTCGTTTACAGCGCGCAGGTGCTCGCAATGCTCCCAAATACCGCCTCGTTGTTGCTGAGGCTAGCCACCGCCGAGATGGTCGCTTTGTCGAGGGTCTTGGTTACTACAACCCTCAGCCTAAGGGCCAAGAGAAGCGCCAGGAGCTCAATCTTGACCGTGTTGATTACTGGCTCAGCGTGGGTGCAAAGCCCTCTGAAACAGCCCACAATTTGATTAAGCGCGCCCGCAAAGAACAGCCAGAAGCTGCTCAAGCTTAAGCGCTTAGAGTGGGGTGCCTCATTCCCATGCCAAGGGGCTTACACTTTGATATTATCACTATTTTCCCGGAAATGCTCGATATGTATTTCCGGGAAAGTATTTTAGGGCGCGCGCAGGCTGCAGGCCTCATTCATATTGCCCAGCATGATCTACGCCAGTGGTCTCAAGATAAGCACAACACGGTGGATGATCGCCCCTTCGGTGGTGGTGCCGGGATGCTCCTGAAGCCTGAACCTTTGTTTGAGGCTGTCGATGCGCTCAAAAAGCCCACATCTCAGGTCATTTATCTCTCACCTGATGGGGAGCTTTTGAGTGATGCCCTAGTTAAGGAACTCTCTCATCAAGAACATCTTATTTTGATCAGTGGCCACTACGAAGGTATTGACCAACGAGTCCGGGACCATTGCGTCGATCGTGAGGTTTCTATAGGAGATTATGTCCTCACGAACGGGACCCTTCCGGCAGCGATTTTGGTCGATGCGGTGAGCCGGCAAATTCCTGGTGTTCTAGGAGAAGAAAAATCCTTGACGCAGGATGCATTTGCAGCCAACCTCCTGTCCTTCCCTCAGTATACGCGACCAGCTGAGTACCGGGGGTACCAGGTTCCAGAAGTCCTTGTTTCCGGTAACCACGAAGCCATCGCTGCCTGGCGTAAAGAGCAGCAAGTCCAAAAGACGCAGGATCGCCGGCCGGACTTACTTAAATGAAATTTTTAAATTAAACAACACGAAGACCATGACAACGATTATCGACGAGATCACTCAAGACCAGATCAAGCAAGACCGCGACCACTTTAAGGTGGGGGACGGTGTGCGCGTTCACACCCGCGTTCGCGAGGGTGATAAGGAGCGCATCCAAGTTTTTGCTGGCATTGTTATTGCCCGCAAAGGTGGCGGCATCCATGAGACGTTCACAGTCCGTCGTATCTCGCACGGTGAAGGGGTTGAGCGTGTGTTCCCTGTTCACTCACCTAATATCGAAAAGGTCGAGGTTGAGCGCGAAAGTATTACCATGCGCGCCCGCATGTACTACATGCGTGATCGTATCGGCAAGAGCGCGATGCAGGTCAAGGAAAGGCGCTTGATTGAGGCTGCCCGTGCTGCTCGCAAGGGTCGATAGTTTCTTATTAACTTTCGTTGACGCCGCTAAAAACATTTTTAGCGGCTTTTGCGTGCCTAATTTTCTCTAAGGTATTTACGTTGAAGCTACTTAAGTGAGTATAACCTTGAAATTTTGCATATTTTTGCTACAAAAGAAGGCAGTTTTTGAAAACAAGGAATCTTTTTCCTTTGTTTCGTATTAACCCAAAACTATACCTCATGAACAAACAAACTACCTCTCAAGAAAAATGCTCTAGCTGTTGTTCTCACCTGTGCTGGAGTTCGGCGATTTGTGCCGGGTTTATTGCAACCCTGGTGATGACTATCGTGATGGCGCTCCTCGGTATTAATATTATTCTCATGCTCGGCATGATGATCCTCGGTTCAGACGCAAGCTTGATGATGCAATACATCGCAGGTGGCATTATGCACTTTGTAGTTGGTATTATTTACGCTATTATCTATGCGGCTTTCATTGCTCCCATGAAGTGCATGAATACCTTCCTTAAAGGCCTTATTTATGGTGTTATTCTTACGGTTATTGCCTATTTTGGTATGCCCCTCATGGCAGATATGCTCATGAAAGAAGAAGGCTACAACCCTTGCATGATGGTTGAGGCTGAAGGTGTCGCCGTTATGGAGTACAATCCTTGCAATCCTTGTTGGAACCCTTGTAATCCCTGCGCTATGGTCGTTGCTGAGGAAGTCGTTGTTGTCGGTAATCCTTGCAATCCCTGTGGTGGCGATGATGCGCTATACGGCATGCTTATTTCTTTCATCAATCACCTTGTTTACTCGCTGACACTTGCATTTCTCTACTGTGCATGTTGTCGCAAAAAATCCCATCGCGAGTCTTAAAGGACTTTTTTAGTAGTTTTCTACTATTAGCTGATCTATGAAATGCCTCAAATTTGGTATCTGCGTTTTACTATTTTTCGCAAGTATTACAGCAGTATATTGGTATTTTGAGGAAAGATCACCCTCTATTTATGAAGGGCCACTTCCCATTTGGGGGAGTGGCTCTTCATTAGAGAATGCCTTTGAAGAGGCCGATCTTATGGTCTTGGTTCCTGGTGGTACTTACACTATTGGGGATGAGTCTCCACGTAGCCGTAGCGATGCCCCTAGGGTTCGCGTCACGATTCGGCCCTTTTATATGGATCGTTACGCGGTGACCAATGCTGAGTTTGAAGCCTTTGTTGAGGCTACGGGGTATAAGACAAGCGCCGAAGAGGCTGGGGGTGGTTGGGTCTATGAAGCCGGTCACAAAGATTGGACTTTCAAAAAAGGGGCTAACTGGCGCCAACCTCTTGGACCTGGTAGCTCTATTGCCGATGCTAAGGATCATCCTGTCGTTCTCGTCTCTTGGGAAGATGCGTCGGCTTATGCCGCATGGGTCGGTAAGCGTCTTCCCACCGAGGCAGAGTGGGAGGTAGCCGCTCGCAGCGCTCGCTCTGTAGGTGATTACCCTCTCGACGATCCTACAGACACCTCAAAAGTCCCGTCTGCCAACGTTTGGCAAGGCCATTGGCCTGATAACAATGAACTGACGGATGGTTATTTTTACACGGCCCCGGTTACTGCATTTCAGCCCAACTCATTGGGACTTTATAACATGATTGGCAATACCTGGGAGTGGACGGGGGACTGGTATACCAATGACAATGCCTACCGCGAGGCTCATAGAGACAATCCTATAGGCCCACCGACAGGGGAAAAACGTGTAGCTCGAGGGGGGTCTTGGTTTTGCTCTCCTAATTACTGCTCTGCTTATCGCCCTGGTTTTCGCGGCAAGAGCCCGCCTAAGCATGCCTTCAATAATGTAGGCTTTCGCTGCGCTGCTGACGAAGGTTAGGTCTTTTTATTTTTTACCTATATAATAAACTTGCATATAGTAAATTTATATACAATGTGGTTCTTATGTGGACATACACGCATAGCGAAACATATGAATCCATCGAGCCTGAAGCGATTTGGAGCCTTTGGTCTGATGTTAATCACTGGAATCGCTGGGATTCCGATATTGAATACACTCAGTTACAAGGCTCCTTTATTGCGGGTAGCCGTCTAACTTTAAAGCCCAAGGGTGGTCCTGCTGTTAAAGTCATGTTGAGTGAGGTTAATGAGGGCAAAAGTTTTACAGATTACACACGCTTTCCTGGTGCAAAGATGTACTTTTCTCACGCTTTAGAAGGCCTTGAGGAGGGTGTCTGTTTGACGAATACCATCCGTGTTACAGGCATCTTTACACATTTGTGGGTGGCCTTAGTTGCTAAAAAAATGGCGAAGACGATGCCAGCCCAGATGGATAGCCTAATCAAGCTCGCGCGCGAGCAATCTGCCTATGCCTGCTAAGTCGAGTTTTGGTTTTAAGCGTCCTGAAGATAGTCCTGGCTTTCTCCTTTGGCAGACGACGATCACTTGGCAGCGCCGCATTAAAGAAACGCTTGAACTTTATGGGCTGACACACCCACAGTTCGTTATTCTCGCGATTACCCTTTGGCTTGCTGAGCACGGAAATGTCCCAACTCAAGTTCGCATTGT
>DCBD01000045.1 GCA_002313355.1 Opitutia bacterium UBA1116
CCATCCCTGCCGATGGCTCGATTGAGAAGCTCGGCAAGTTTAAGGTTATGATGCTTCTTTTGGGTGATCGTGATGCTATTGGCTCTAGGGGGGATAACAAAGGCCGCTGCGGAAATACCTTTGCAGCTATCGATCCAGGACATTCTTTTGAAGTGTTTCCTAGTACAAAGTTTAGAACCAATCTGATGGAGTTTCAGAATGTCCATTCAGATTGCTCTTTTGATCAACCTAATAAGCCCATGGACAAGCTTACTAAGGGCTATAAAAATTTCACTATCTTTGATGATACTCCTTATTTGGAGAAACTAGAAGGCGTTGAAGAATTGCTTATGCTTCGTGATTCTGGTGAAGATGAGCTTCTCTTTGACGCTTACATGGAGGCTTTTAATGGAATAGGTGAGGATGGTGAGTATCATGCAGAGCTTGATTTCCGCCAAGAAATTCAAGAGATTAAAGAAGCTTACATGGCTCGCAGAGATGACTTTTTAGACAGAGTCTTTGCGGATCGCATTCCTTTTCTGCCTTCTATGGGGAAGCCTTATGGTCCTGCTGCACTGACGATGGTGGATTCTTTGGAAAAATTAACATCGATTACTTCAGAGACATCGCCTAATGGTACTGTTCAGCTCAAACACCTTCGCGTGGTCGAGCGTACCCCTTGGGTTATCGGTGAAGACCCTACGGGTAGTGTCACGTTCACGTGTCAGTCCAATGACCTTACAACTGTCCGCCAGCGGCTTGGTAGTTTATTTGACCATATCGACGCATCGAAGATTAAGCTACAGCAAAAAGGAGACAGCATCGTGATTAGCGTACCCCGTGATGAAGTTGAAAATTTAGGCAAAATCTTCAACGAAGAGGCGGTGCGCGAGGCCAAGCGAGCCCGCGGTCAATTTGAGCCTGCAAAAGATGACGAGGATAATTCTTATTCAGCTTACGGCCTGGGTGGCTTTTATTAAGACACTGTTCGTTAGTGATTTAGGTGTTTTTTCCTGGACTGGGTCGGTTTTTAGCCCTCCAATTGCCAGGAGGGCTTTCCATTTTGCTTTACAAGTCTGCAAGAAGCTGTGAGCGTTTCAAGCACCGTTCTTTGACGTACACGCAGATAGACAATGAAGCCACCATTCCATCATTCTCAATACAAAAGCCCAGTTCCCATTACGGACTTGCGCATAGGCATCACTGTTTCAACTTACTACGGCGAGCTTGCAGCTCGCTTTATCCAATGCGTGTACGCTCGTTTAGACAGCCTGGGTATCGCCACCGAGTCTCAGACGGCCCTTCGTCGCGTCCCGGGTGCTTTTGAGTTGCCTTACATCGCAAGCCAAATGTCCATTACGGGGTTTTATGATGTTGTCATTGTCTTGGGTATCATTGTGGATGATGGGTCGCGTGCAGCTTCTGTGCTTGCTGATAAGGTTGTGGGTGCTCTCATGCAGGTCAGTGTTGATGATGACATCCCCCTCATCAATGGGGTACTTTTGCCCAAGACACTCCAAGAAGCCCAGGCTTCTATTGATGAGCATGGCGCAGCTTTTGCCGATGCTGCGATCGCTATGGCCCGGCATAAATGCACTTACGACCCTGAAGACTTAACTAACACGCTTGTCACCTTCCCCAAGCCCCCTAACTCGGAGGATTGATGATGGGCGAAGCCAAGAAGAAAAGCGCTCGCCGTGAAAATCGCGAAGCGGCTCTCCAGTTTCTCTACATGTGGGATATCAATCCTCACGAAGTTTTTAATTTCGCCTTGAGTGATTTTTTTGAGCATCAAGCTCGCCCAAGAGATTATTATGCCTTTGCAGAGGCACTCGTCTGCGGCGTGGTCGATCACCAACAAGAAATTGATATTACAATCCAAAAATACACTCAAAACTGGGCCTTTTCGCGGATTGCCAAGGTGGATCTTGCCATTTTGCGCCTCGCACTCTACGAGCTTTTTCACTGCTTAGACATTCCTCCCATTGTTTCGATTAATGAGGCCATAGACCTCAGCAAAGAGTTCTCTCATGAAGATTCCAAGCGCTTTATCAACGGAATTTTAGACAAGGTCCGGGCAGACTTGAAGCGCCCCTCTCGAAAACCTGCTGACGACGATGCTTAAGTTTTTTAAAAAATTCAAACAAGGTCTTTCTAAGACAACCCAGTCTCTTTTCGGGGCAGCCCGTGGTATCTTTGGGGTTAAGGTTCTTGACGCTGCCTCACTCGATGAGCTCGAAGAAGCCCTCTACGGTGCAGACTTTGGAGTCGAAACGACAACCGAAATTATCGACGAGATTCGCGCTGCTTACAAAAAAGACAAAGAGCTCCACGGCAAGGATGCTGCCGAGATTGGGGCCTCCGTTTTACGCCGTGTTCTCGAGGGTGCCGAGCCATCTCTCAATCTTGGCCAAGACGGTCCCGAGGTGATCTGCCTGATCGGCGTCAATGGCTCTGGGAAGACGACGACGACCGCCAAGCTCGCCCATCACTTTAAGGCTTCCGGGAAAACCGTTTTGATGGGCGCATGTGATACTTTTCGTGCCGCAGCTAATGAACAAATCAAGACGTGGGCGGACCGCTTAAATATAGATCTCATCTCAAGCCAACACGGTGCGGATGCAGCCGCCGTTGCTTTTGACAGTTATGAGGCGGCAAAATCCCGAGGTGGGGATGTTCTCTTGCTCGATACCGCAGGGCGCTTGCACACCAAGAGTAATCTTTTAGAGGAGCTCAAGAAAATCCGCCGAGTTCTCCAAAAACAAAACGAGCATGCCCCGCAGCACGCATGGCTCGTTGTTGATGGTAGCCTTGGTTCCAATTCTATTGAGCAAGCGCGCGTTTTCCATGAAGCTTTTGGTCTCACTGGGCTCATCATTACCAAGCTCGATGGTACGAGTCGCGGGGGAGCCCTTGTCGGCATTTACCGTAACCTCAAGCTCCCTATTTACTTTGTTGGCCTTGGTGAGGCTGCTGAAGATCTTCAACCATTTTCTGTAGAGAGCTATGCTCGGGCTGTTTTTGGCCTAGAAGATGATACCGTATAATGATGCACACACCCGCCTTAGATATCCGTCTGTCTAATACTCCGTGTACCGTTTACTTTGCTTCAGATGCTCAAGCTGCCTTAGTTGATGCGGTTCGCAAGGCGCTTGAGGGTAATCGCAAGGCCGCTATCGTTACAGACGAACATCTCGCTGCATCTCAAGAAGGTTTTTTCAGGAATGTTTTTGAAGGCCTGCCTCTTTGCGTCTTGCCTCCTGGCGAAAGCACGAAGACGCTCGCTTCGGTTGGGCGTGTTGCACGCTTCTGTGTTGAGCATGGGCTAGACCGTACGAGCACCCTCTTTGTTGTCGGAGGTGGCGTTATCGGGGACCTTGCAGGTTTTGCAGCTGCAAGCTATCAGCGTGGCATCCCTTACTATCATATCCCAACAACCCTCCTGGCCATGGTGGATAGTTCCCTTGGCGGGAAGACAGGGGTCAATCTCCCCGAGGGTAAAAATTTAGTCGGCGCCTTTCACCACCCAAGTGCCATTTTTATTTTGCCTGAGTTCTTGAAGACGCTACCCGAAAATGAATTTAATGCCGGGATGGCCGAGATCATCAAAGCAGGCCTTTTGGGGGATCTCTCTTTATTTGAGGCCCTCGAGTCTAAGGATGTTCTTCATGCTCAGCATGCAGACCTTTTAGGGGTCATCCGTACTTCTTGTGCTATCAAGGCCCGCATTGTCGAAGATGATGAGCGTGAGGGTGCCGCTGCAGCAGGCCGAGCATTGCTCAACTTAGGCCACACCTTTGGCCATGCAATTGAATCGGTGACTGGGTATACTGTTTATTTGCACGGTGAGGCAGTGGCTATAGGGCTTATGCTGGCAGCTCGCTTATCCCAAGATCTCGGCAAGATCACCGCAGAAGAGGTTGCGCGTATTGGCGCCTTGCTCAAGCGCTATCAGTTGCCCACGAGGCTTCACGATCCATTAAGCATGGAGCATCTTTTAGCCGCCATGCAGCGGGACAAGAAAAACCGCGCTGGTGAGCTTCGTCTCGTTATTCTTGAATCTTTGGGGGAGGCCAATACAATCTCTTGGGATGACTATCCTCTCCTTAAGCGTCTTTGGGCTGAAGTCGGTGCTGTTTATTGAGCCTTTCCCCTTATGATTGACCCGAGCGCCTTGATTGATCCCACAGCCCAACTCGGTGATGCCGTCGAGGTTGGGCCTGAAGCTATCATCGAGTCGGGTGTCGCCATAGGCTCACACACACGTATTGCATCTCAGGCTGTCATAAAAACGGGCACGCGTTTGGGGTCTCATGTTAGTGTAGGCTCTCAGTCTGTTATTGGAGGGCTTCCTCAAGATTTTTCTTTTGACCCTTTCCTTCCTAGTGGTGTTGAGGTGGGGGACTACGTTCAGATGGGCATAGGTGTCACGATTCATCGTGCGACACAGGTAGGCGCTGTTACGCGTCTCTGTGAAAGTTCAATTCTTGAGGACTATGCGCATATTGGTCACGATAGCTGTGTTGAGAGTCATGTCTATTTGGGGGCTCATGTTCTTGTTGGAGGTCATGTTGCGATTGCGTCCCATGCGCGGATTGGCGCTCATTCAGGCATTCATCAACGCATGCGTGTGGGCACTTATGCTCTGGTCGATGAGGCGACAACAGCAACCCTATCTATACCTCCGTATATGCTCTGCAGGGGTCGCAATGAATTTCCTGGCTTTCCTGAAGAGTACCTGGAAGAGGTTGCTGGCATTACGCAAGCTACCCTTACAGACTTAAAGGCTTGTTTTCATGCACTTCATGTAAGCCCAGGACCACCGAAGCCTAAAGCCCAAACAGCTTTGGATGCCCAGTTGCCAAAGACAGAGGCAGGCAAGATTTTCCTTCAGTTTTTTATTGAAGCGCCTGCGTCTCATTTGCCTCATTAAAGCATGACATCGACCGCTAGCCAGCCTCGTATCCATTCAACAGCGCGTGTTGATGCATCGGCACAGCTTCACCCCTCTGTTCAAGTAGGGCCTTATGCACGCATTGAAGCAGGCGTTAGCATAGACGAAGGTGGGGTTATCGCAGCCCATGCACAGGTGCATACCCATACTCATATTGGAAAGTTCGTATTTGTAGATCACTTTGCTGTTTTAGGGGCCGATGCCCAGGATTCAGCACCATGCAAGGGGCAGCTTATTATAGAAGATGCTGTCAAAATTCGCGAAGGAGCTCTCATTGAGAGGCCTTTGGCATCAGGGGAATCAACGCACATTGGCCAGTCTAGTTATATTATGGCTTGTGCAAAAGTTCGCTCGGGTGCCTCTTTAGGTCATGGCGTTTGTTTGACTAATGCTGTAGATCTTGGCGCATATGCCCAGGTAGAAGATCATGTTATTATTGGTGGAGGCACTTGCATCCATAAAGGCGTGCAGATTGGCACGCGTGCTATGGTTGGGTCGCATGCAATAATTACGCTCCATGTGCCTCCATTTACTTTATCGTCAGATTATGACCGTTTATGCGGTTTTAATGCAGTCGGCCTCAAGCGTAACGGGTTCACTCTTGAGACAATGGTGGACTTGAGGGCCTGCTACCGAGCTGTTTATCGAACATCGGGAGAGTATTCACAGCGTGCGCGCAATGCCTTAGAGGAAGGCATTTTTAAGACAGATGCTGGTGAACGGTTTCTTCGTTTTTTCACTGAAAACCAAGAAGGTTCTTTTATTGAGCCTAAGACAAAGACAAGTTGATGAAGCCGATTGCTATCACCTGTGGAGATCCGGCAGGCATTGGTCCGGAGGTGGTCGAGCATCATTTACGTTTAGAGCCGGCGTGGGCAGAGCGTGTTGTTTTAATCGGCCCTCAAGCCTGGCTAGATGCGCCCGCTTTTAGCTCTGCTCAAAAAATCCCCGTTGGGTCTGCCTCGTTTACCATGAATCCTGGGCATCCCAGCCTTGAGGGTGCCAGCATTGCTTGCGAAGCCCTCGAGCGTGCCGCAGAAGGGTGCAAGGCAGGGACGTTTTCTGCCGTTGTCACTGGCCCTGTAAGTAAGTCGTGGATGCAGCAGGTAGGGTTTACCTTTCCCGGGCAGACAGAGTTTTTTGCCGCGCGTTGGGGTGGGGTGCCGACCATGGCCTTTGCAGGAGAGCGCATGGTCCTCACCTTGGGCACCTGGCACATCCCTTTAGCTGAGGTTCCGGCAGCGATCACCAAGGCTGTGATCGAGCGTACGGTTCGGCATACCGGCTGGCTCTTGAAGCACTTGGGCAAGGCAGATCCTGTGATCGGTGTTTGCGGCCTCAATCCACATGCCGGGGAAGAGGGCATTTTGGGCCGTGAAGAAATAGAGACGATCAACCCATGTCTTGAGGTCTTGCGCAACCAGTACCCTGCTTTAAGTGATTGCCAACCAGCAGACACGCTCTTTCATCGCCATCTCCAGGGGGATTTTGATGCGGTCATTGCCTGGTACCACGATCAAGGCCTGGCTCCCCTGAAGGCCTTGGAGTTTGATACGGCTGTCAATATTACTCTGGGGCTTCCCTATGTCCGGACGAGTCCCGACCACGGCACGGCTTTCTCCATT
>DCBD01000090.1 GCA_002313355.1 Opitutia bacterium UBA1116
AGATTGCATCGCAAGACAGCTTAGATGGGAACGCACTATACGCGGCGATGAAGAGAGTGTGTTTAGGATAAGCTGCATCAGGCTGAAACGGGAAGATCCTCTCGTATGCACATTGCTAAGGAAAAAAGCTAAAAAAGACCTCGAGGTTAATGGTATACCACTCGTTAAAAAGACAATTTCGAAAAAAAAGCCTCGGTCAAAAAATACTCGGCAGCGCTTATTGCGAACACCTTCTATGATTGAAGAGTCTAATCATAAGCGTGATGCTACACGGGAAAGGCAAAGGCGTCGCACCCATTTGAATGAAGCACGCACGCATGCTTACTTTTTTGGCAACCAAGGTGATAGTGATACCGATATCGAAAGCAACGCTTCGGGCGATACCATTCCTATTCCCGATGAAGATTAATATCTGGCTAAAAGCATGTTTACTTAGTTCACTTCAGCCAATGCCTTTTCGGTATATGCTGGCTGAGCGTTATGCTGCATTAGAAGCTCAATAAACGTCTTAAGTGCAGGTGTGAGTGTACGTCCCTTTCTGTGGATGATTGCCAGGGGACGCACCCATTTTGCAGAAAGTGCCGGGTCTACGTCGAGCTTTCTGATGGTGCCGTGCGCGATGTCCTGTTTGACGGTACCTTCTGGAACAAGAGCAATCCCCGCATCGATCTCAACGGCACGTTTTACCGTTTCGACATTGTCAAACTCCATGACTGGTCGCACTCCAAGTTTAATTTCTTTAAAGATTTTGTCCGTTGCCTGGCGTGTTGGGATATCCTGGTCAAAGCCGATAAAGCGCTGTTCACTGAGGTCTTTGAGGGTAATGCAGGATTTCTCCGCTAAGGGGTGTTCACGGTTGCTGATGAGGATGAGCTTGTCTTTGACGAAGGGGATCGTCTCGATGCCTTGTGTGTTCGTAGGGAAGGCGACAAGCCCGATGTCTGCGCGGCGTTGCAAGACATCTTCGTAGACAAAGTTAGATCGCCTATACTCAACGTTGACTTTAATTGTCGGGTGCTTTTGTAAGAAGTCCTTGAGGTAGGGGGGGAGCTCGTGAAGCCCAATACTGCAAACCGTCGAGACTTGGATGGTTCCGCTCAAAACTTTTTTCATAGCTTGCAGTTCGCATTCCAAGATTTCGTATTGTCCGAGCATTTCGCGCGCAAACTGCAACACTTTCTCACCCTCATTGGTTAGGCGAAACTGCTTTTGGCTGCGGTCGACTATCAGTGCATCAAAATGTTTTTCCATAGAGCGCAATTGTTGGCTAACGGCAGACTGGGTGATGTCATTCATCCGTGCGGCCTGAGAAAAACTTTTACTATCAACGAGATCACAGAAGATCTTCAAATTTTCAACATGCATAATAAGTACCTCTAATCACTGCAATTGAGTACTTTCTCTAATGGATCTGCAAGTTTAAAGTTAGATTTTCTTATGCTTTTTGGTCTTGATATTTTAGCTTAATAATCAAATACTTGCCCACGTTCTATTCGATATGCATACAGCGTTCTCTTATAGCAGTGCCTTTACATTCGCTACAGTAACCACCGGCTGGGGCCGGTAATCGTTGTATACATCTATCACCTATTTCTGTCTTTTAGTTAACAACTAGAAGCTCCGCGTAAGCCCATATTCCATGGCTTATTTGCACGCTTCGCACAACTATATTTAATTCCATGTTTCGTAAAATGCCGTTTATTCTGGCCGCGATTATCGCTGCTGTCCTTCTCCTGGATCCACTTTTGCCGCTTGTATTAAAGGAGGCCCTTTACGGGGTGAGCCTTTCAATCAAGTCAGCCATCGTGCTCGTCTTGCCTTTTATTATCTTTGCGCTTTTATTTAGAGCCGCTGTTATGCTTTCGGGCAATGCAACACGTATCATTGGGTTCATCTTGGTGCTTGTTTGCTTGTCGAATTTTCTGTCGACGTTTCTTAGTCACTACGTCGGCATGTGGATCTATACCTTTGACCTTTCGATGATCACTCCCGAGCAGTCGAGTGGTTTTGTTCCGCTTTTTGCCTGGGAGTTTCCAAAGCTCATTGCTAATGACTATGCCATGTTCGCGGGCGTCATCCTCGGGATTTTAGCCTCTAAGCTCTATCCTGTTCAGGCATCTAAGGTCTCCGATGCCTTCGATTGGGCTGTTTCGAAGGTGCTACGTGGTATTTTGTACCTGATTCCTCTCTTTGTTGCGGGCTTTGTGGTGAAGATGCACGCTGATGGGGCGATCACCATTATCCTGCGAGACTATCTCGCTATTTTTGGCGTCATCGCAGTGGCTCAGTTTGGCTACATCATTATGGCGTACTTTCTTTTAAGCTGTGCACGTGTGAGAGAGTTTTGCCAAAGCATTAAAAATATGCTTCCCGCTGCGATCAGTGGCTTTAGCACGATGTCCAGTGCAGCTAGTATGCCTTTGACGATCATGGGTGCCGAGCGCAACGCCAAGAATCCCGACCTTGCCGGTTCCGTTATTCCTGCTACGGTTAACATTCACCTTGTAGGTGACTGCTTTGCGATTCCCATTCTTGCCTATGCCGTACTCAAGAGTTACGGTATGCCAGACCCTTCGCTTAGTGCTTACCTCGTCTTTGCTTTTTACTTCGTTGTGGCCAAGTTTTCTGTCGCAGCGATTCCGGGAGGGGGCATCATCGTCATGATTCCCATTCTTGCCCAGCACTTAGGGTTCACCGATGAGATGACGTCGCTCATCACCGCTCTTTACATCTTGTTTGATCCTGTCATTACGTGTGCCAACGTCTTTGGTAACGGCGCTTTCGCCAAAATGGTGGATCACTGCGCACCGCTTATTTCAAAGAATGGCTGATTTATTTTTTCAAGTTATTGATTGTCAATTATTTAATGTTTTTTAAAAGATAAACTCTACATCATTAAACTAAATATAAGGGAACATTCACCCTTCATTAAGTGACATATCATGCAGCGCACCTAACAACCTTAATGAAAAAGCTATGATGAAAAAACGCCTGCTATCAACTGTCACTCTATTTTTAACACTCCTAAGCCTCATTGCCATGGGAGTGCCTCACACATATGCCAGCGAAAGTGCCCATTATGACGAATGCATCGACTTAGCAGCTTTAGAGTCTCTGTTGCAAGCTCATGAGATCGATATTAATGCGCTGAATAATGATGGTAATGCGCTTATCCATGTTGCTATTGATCTCAACGATCTCGATCTTGCTGCATTCTTACTTGACCATGGTGCAGATTTTCAGCTTAAAAATGCGGATGGCCAAACCCCTGTCATGCTCGCTGATTACTACAACAGTATAGACCCGACATACAGCCCTAACATGGCAGAGCTCCTGCGCAGCAAAATTAGTGAGAAAAGAGTTCAGTCTAATTATGCAAAACAGTTCCGCTGTCGTACCGATATTCTTCCACGCCCACAGATCCGAACCCTCATGCATTGATGATATTAAATGCTTCACTACCAGTGGAAGCACTTATAGCCCATGTTCTTATAAATATGCCTGGGTAGACTGGGGCAGTTCATTGGTTCTTGCGCGCTCCCTCCCGACTTGAAAAATCTCCCTAACTAGCGTATGCTAGAGCGTCAGAGCAGTTACCTAAAAGGAGGGGGACACATTTTATGCCAAATATTCATAGAGCCGATAATGTTAGAAACGCTCAAGAGGGCGTCCAGCCTGATCAAAAGCAGGGGACATTTCTGGGCCGAGTCGTCTCTGGGGTGACCAGTAGTGTTAAGGCTTTCTTCAATGCAGCCAACGAGTTTCATTCTGAGATGTCAGGCCGCCCGATTGTTGGATCTTATAGTTTGCTGAATCGTACCGTAGATCTCCCAAGTTATCTGGAAGACCTTTCTTTTTCAAATTTAAAAGAGGTAGCAGAATCCGTAGTCCAAGATTTAAAAAGCGAGGATCCTAAAAGAGTTTTTCAAGGTGCTCAAGTATGGGGTAAGCTTTTAAAGCTTAAGATGGACAATTTTGACGATAGTGAAAAAGAGGAGATCTCGAAAATTCTCAATCAGGTTCCACTTCAAGAAATATTCGATCTTGCAAATGAAGCCTTTTGTGATGACTTAAACCCTGAAATTTCCGATAAAGCAGCCGAGTTGTTGCTTGATCTGGCTACTTTAGATAAAGCGTCTGCGGACAAGTTAGTCGATTGGGCTGGCAAGCAGTTACGCAGTCGTAATGCTAGCGTAGACGTTCGAGGTCGATTAATGGATTTGCTGCTTGATTTAGGTCGTTTAGATGCAGTCGATTTAGACAACAGAATGTCAGCTGCGATTAAAGTTTTAATCTATGGAAGTACTCCAGAGCTCAAAGATAAAGCAGGAGATTTAATGCTCGATTTAGCACGTTTAGATGATGCATCCTTTGACTTCGTAGAGAAAAAACTAGCAGACTTTACCCGCATGACTCGCTCGTCTGATCTTAAGGCTAAAGGAGTCGACCTATTACTCAGTATGGCAGAGCTAGATACTATATCTTTATCTTTTAGAGCTAATGCTGCCGGTGATGCCCTTTACCATAGTAGTGATGAAGGTACTGCAAGCAAAGCATCTAATTTACTACTTGACTTGGCTCGTCAGGAAGGGACTCCTTTAGATAAGATAGCAGAGGCGGCAAAATATAAATTTCGTGTTCCTGGTAGTTCTGAAATACAAAATGTAGCCGGCAATCTATTATTGGAGCTAGTTCGCTTAGATGCATCTCTTGCATCCGATGTCGTGAATGTGATCAGCAACACACTGAGCAATAGCAATACGAATGATTCTTTGGACAGAGTCTCTGGTTTTTTACTTAATTTAGCCGATTTAGAAGGGCTCTCTTTGGGCGATAGGGTGGTGGCTGCCGGCAACGTGTTTATTTATGGAAGGGTAGAAGACAGAGTTAGTCAAGCCATAGATCAACTCAGTTTGCTTTTAGATAGTGATCCAGCCGATACGGATGAAATTAAAAAAATTATTGAAATTTTGATTTTTGTAGTACCTGTCGATTTTGTTGGATATCCACCAGGTGAAGCATTGAAGGACAAATCATTAACATTTTTAGTTGATAAAGTGTTGCGGAATGACGCTTTTGCGAATGAATCAGAAACTTTAACTACTATCGCAAATGCTGTTTTTTCTTCTTTATCAGGGCAAGAGGCAGATCCTCGCTTCCAGGCAGCACAAGCCATTCAATTATTATTATTAGCAGATCCAAATGAAGTAGATAACCCCTTCACGATTTATAGTGCTGCCAAAGAAAAGAACGAATTGTTGAATGGAGTTGATTCAGCGTCTATAGAGTTACTGATTCCAGCTAGCAAAGACGGATATAAACTGAAAGGCACGTATCTCCAAATGACGATGCCAGTCCCTGATTCCGAAGACATGCCGAAGACTAGCTACGAAGAGCTTAAAGAGCTACAAGAGCATTTAAGAAATGCTTTGTCAGCTGCCTCACTAGAGGTAAAAAAGAGGTTGCTTCAGCCTGGTGGCAATGAAGATGAGGTTCCGGATAATGAGGTCGACGAAGACATTGAGACGATGCTGAAGTCATTTGATAAAGCCATAGATTCAGCTCTGTTGAAAGGGTGGATGATGCCTCAAGCTGGACGTAAATTTAATCGAGTAGCCTATGAGTTGCAGTCTATAGTAGAGATGATTCACAAAGACATTAAGGCTTGGGAAGAGGGTGATAATGTCCATGGAGAGGAGCTCTCAGTGCCTGCAGCCAATATAATTCAGCTTATGCTCAATATCACGACATGCCCAAGCGGGAAAAGTGCAGGAGTTCGTTTATCTGCAGAGCAAAATGGAGTGACTTCTCCTAAGAGTGACGAAATTTTAAGAGAACAATTTTCTAGTAGTTTGAATGCTTTTCTGGGCTCTCAAGAAGAAAGTGCTCTAACGGCACACACTGAGGTCATGGAATTGATCGAGGAGGCTTATGATGTGTATCAGACGTTTAAGTCTAACTTGATCGATGGCGATAGTGACTTTATTCAGAACATGACGGCATCTAACCCTGTTAGTCAGCCCTCACATCAGCATGACTACGCATTTCATGTTTTAGGAAACGTATTAGGGCTCATGGTTGAAGGTGAAGTAGTGCCTGTAGATTTGTATGGAGGTGTTGTGCATGAAAATCTTAGAAATGCAAGTGGAGAGGATATGCTCAAAGCTTGCCTAAGTCAAACCGTCGGGGCGAATAACATCACAGATGCCCTTGTGGAGAGGTTTTCCAATCACTGGTGGAATCATATTAAAGAGGGGGTGACACAAGTAGGCAGTACTTCTGGAGATGCTAATCAGTCGCAGAAAAGATATGAAAACTTTATAAAGTTCGTAGAGGCTATGGGCCTACCGATTAATGAAGTTTTCGATTACGAAGAAGATGAGGACTACAATATGACTTTCATAGGCCTCAAGCCCGAGGCGGTAGCCCTCATGCTCGAGCATCTAGGCATCCTCAAAAAAGCTGACTAAGACCTTACAAAAAAGAATTAAGAAATTTACAGTAGTCTTTCAGAGGCATCAGCCTCTTTGGATTTTTCTTAAGTCTTCGTGTTCGAACGCAGAAGCCATACGACTCATCTCTTTTTTGCTTAAGCCAAGTTGTGTGGCAATAGCCCTCCAGCCGCTAACGGCTAGAGTAATTTCTTGGATGATCTCTAGTGCCCGCGTTTTTTTGATGCGGAAGTCATCAATGACAGAAAGCGCCAATTCAATGGATGCCGCCGGATTATCAAAATCAATGGACGTTGATAATACGCGTGCTTTGATTTCTATGGGTGTGGGATTTAGATCGTAAGCAGGTGACAGACACCACCCCTTGTGGCGCTCATATAAAAATCCGTGATTTCTCAGATGATCATCTGTATTTGAAATGAGAATGGTAAAAACAATGCGTCGCCATAGTTCTTCTAAGTCACTGTTTGGCTTTGCCCCATGCTGTGCAATGGCGTAAGCAATTTCAAGATAGCTATGAGAGTCATGATCTTTTGCCCCTAGGATACTCATTGCTGAGAGAAATGGAATGCGCTTGCCTTTATAGCGATCAAAACGTCGTAAGATTAAAATAGATCTGTCCATGATTTTTTCTAGACGCCAGCTTGTTGTATGGATGCCAGCTTTTCCTGCTAATGCGAGGGCGACAGCCTCCCAGGCGACGACATTAAATTCATCATCTTTTTTGGGGAATTTTGCGATGGCAAGATGGCCGTCTTTTTCTCTCACGGACGCTTTAGGGCGCGCTCCACCAAGGGATGCACCTGGCTCTAGTAGTATTTTTAAATCTTCGGCTGTTTCATTATTATTAAGGTAATCCTCAGTAGCCGAGAGCAGTTTTGGAAGATCTACTAGAGGGGGTATGCTCTCTTTATTGTTAGAGGTCAAGTAAGGCCCGTCGGCTTCTAGCGAGAAGCGTAAAGCACCCTGGCGAGCCTTATCATGAACGCCTAATAGATAATCTGCCTCGGATAATGTCCTTGTGGGTTTCCCCTCTAATGAGGCATGCACACTTTCTGCACGGCGCATGAGCATACGACCCCAACGGTCGGGTGCAGAGTCGCCAATCGCACCAAACAATATTTGGTCTGGCGTAGTATGAAATGTGCCTTCGGTTAATTGAAGTGCAGGATCGAGAGCAAACTTTTCAGGATGTTTTAGCCAGTCTAGGTCATACTCAAAAGAAGCACTTTGTCGCGCACCACGCTGATGAAGCCAAAGCTTGCCTACCTTGTGGGTTTTCCCTCCAAGTTCAATGGAAACATAAATGAGTTGGCTATTCATCTCTTTTTTTCTTGATCGCTTTGTGGCATTCTAATTCTTTTTGGAAGCTTTTCTTCTTCTAATTCACGTCCAACAATATCGTGAGAAGCATCAGCAATGTGTGCTAAACGATCTGTCATTCCTAAGACAAAGAGAGCAGACGCATAGGCTCCCATGGATACGCCTGGATCGCCTCTTTCAATTTTGGATAAAGTGATACGAGAAAATCCCGCACGCTCAGACATCAACTCCATTGTTATACGACGACGACGACGTGCATCACTGATATCTTTTCCAAATCTTTTTAAGGCCTTCTGTACCGGAATGGGTAAATGTATTTTTTTTCTCATGTTTTTCCTTAAATGTATTGTATATTTATCTTTATGCTATTTAACGATAATAATAAGATACATTAAATAAAAGGTCAAGGGCTTAATAATTTAATGTGTCTTATTTTTATCATTAATTCAATTAAAGTAAATAATAAAATACATTAAGATGTGATTTGTATCATTTTTATAAATGACCTATCGAATAGCCTTCAATCACGAAGCCAAGACCACAGCCCCTCATGCTCGAACATCTAGGCATCCTCAAAAAAGCTGACTAAGACCTTCTCAACTCCTAATATGCTTCATTTTGAGATCCTCTTTTGCATAAAGCGATGCTACCGTTAGGCTATCTTTTTATGATCACTTACCATACATTTGCCGAGCGTTGTGATGCGCTCCTTGAAAAGGTTGCCAAGGCCTGCACGGCCTGCGGCCGTGCACCCGATTCGGTGAAGGTCCTCGCCGTTACTAAAACACACCCGGCTGAGGCAGCTGAGTATGCTGTGCGCTATGGCTTGTATGGGGCTGGCGAAAATCGCGTCCAAGAAGCCATCCCTAAAATAGAATCTTCGCCAGATGCCATTCGCTGGGAACTTATCGGGCACCTGCAGTCTAATAAGGCCAAGCTCGCTGCACAACATTTTGATCGCATTCAGTCGGTCGATAGCGAAAAGCTCTTAAAAAAGCTCAATACAGCTGCGGATTCTCTGGGTAAGCAATTGCCTATTTTGCTGGAGGTCAATGCAGGGGATGATCCCGCTAAGTTTGGTGTTTCTTGCGAGGATACTCCACGCTTGCTCGAGGCAGCACTGGAGTGTTCGTCCTTGCGTGTTGAGGGCTTGATGACGATCGCACCCCTTTCTAGTGATAAGTCTATATCGAAAATATCTTTCGAGCGTCTGAGTGCGCTCCGCGACACCCTCGAAGGCACATTTTCAGTTGAGCTACCTGAGCTTTCCATGGGCATGACGGGAGACTTTGAAGCGGCTATCCAAGCGGGTAGCACCCTGATTCGTGTGGGCACTTATCTTTACGGGGAGCGCCCTCCGATTTGATATTTTGCATCGTATCGTGTATAGTATAATCATGAGGTTTTGGATGGGAAAAAAGCCTCAAGGTTGGAGGAAATTACATGATCGATTCGCATTTAAAAGACGCCTTAATCAAGCTGTTAGATGACCCATCGCCGGTTGTCCACAAGAGCTTGCTCAGTGAGCTTCAGTTGCTCGACACTGAGGGCGTCGACTTGCTCAAAGCGATCGTCGAGGAGGGTGCTAAGCCCGACCTTGTTAAAGCGGCAAAGGTCTATCTCCGAGAACTGGTTGGAGAGGATACTGTCGAACAGTTCATTAAATTTATTCGCGGTTTTCAGTATGAGTTGGAGACCGGCTGCATCATGCTGGATCGTGTTGTTTATCCAGAAGTTGAGGCTGAGGATATTCATGACTTTCTCGATGAAGTTGCTGGCCGGTGTGATGAGATATTGCCCAAGCCTTATTCCGCGCTCGATCAATGTCGTGCATTGAATCGCGTTTTGTTTCATGAGTATGGATTTGAGGGCGATCATGATGAATTTTATAGTCCTAAAAACAGTTTTTTGAGCCAGGTAATCGAACGCCGCAAGGGCATTCCTATCACGCTTTCCATTATATATATGCTCGTTGCACAGCGTTGGGGTCTGCAGCTCGAGCCCATTGGCTTACCTGGTCGTTTCATGGTTGGTTGCTTTGTTGATGAGTCCAGTTTCTATATCGATACTTATGAGGGTGGGGTGATTCTCTCTGCAGAGGAGGTTCAGTTTTTGCTCTATCATTACAATATTTATGAAACCTCACAATACTTGGCTCCGATCCCCGTGGGTGAAGTGCTTGCTCGCATGTGTCGCAATCTTGCCCACCAGTATGTAACGACCAATGACGAAAAGCGCGCCGCTCTCTTTCTTGGTTTCTTAAGAGAGTTTGAAGAGGCGTATCGCAAGAATAGTTGATTTCTAGGTGCTAGTGCTGCCGATCTATTTTTTGTTTTTTAACCAGTGCTTCATGGAAGGAGCCTGCGATGATTCCTGTTGGTACAGCAACGACTGCTACAGCAGTAATAGCAAAAATAATGGCGCAAGCTTTTCCTACTAGTGTTTCAGGGAAAGCACCACCATAACCCACTTTAGATACTGTTGCCGCACCCCACCAAAAGGCCCTGGGAATGCTCCCAAAATGTTCAGGGTTAGAAGATCCTTCGGCTAAATAGAGCGCTACTGATGAGAAGAGCATTAGTGCAAAAACAGCCCCAATACTTAATATTAATTCACTTTTCCGATTGCCGATAGCATTGAATATATTCTCAAGTGCTTCCGAGTATTTTCCAAGTTTAGCTAATGATAAGAGGCGAAAAAACCTAAAAAATCGAAGTAGCATACTATCGGAAGTTCCGAGTGTTAGCATGAATGGGACTATTGCAAGCAGGTCTATGATTGACCAGATTGAACATATGTATCGCAATTTTCCATGAAGTCCTCTATACTGAGGTCTTTCTCCTTCAGCCCAAAATCTTAGTATGTATTCTACTGAAAAAATAATCATGAAAAAAATGTTCAACCCTAAGAACACTTTGGGTATTTGATTTCTAATCGTTGATTCTGTCTCAATGATCGTTGTTATGACAGCAAAGAAGATAAGAATACCGATTATTAGATTGATTTTCGACAAGCCTTTTTCTTCGTTGGCCAATGGGTCAAGGCAAAGGTATAATTGTCGTCTGAATTTTTTTAGCATTTTTGTTGGGGTATGAAGAGTAGCAAAATAGATTAGCCTAGTTCTTGTAAGAGTCAATAGCTCTAGTTTTACGCTTTTAAGCTCTCTATAGCGTTGCTTCCTTGAATAGAACATGCTTAGGATGGTACTGCCTTTATGCCGTATACATTCGAAGATCTCCAAGCTTGGGATAAGCCCGGTGTTCACTTGGGCGTCTTGGGCCACCCGATTGCTCATTCCCTCAGCCCTCAAATGCACGGGGCTGCGCTCGCAGAGTTCGCGCGTGAAGATGCTTCCTTCGCTCGTTGGGAATATCATTTGTTTGATATCCCTGCAGAGCGTCTTCCTGAGGCTTTGCCTCTTTTTTATGAAAAAGGTTTTGCCGGTATGAATCTCACTGTGCCTCATAAGGTTGAGGTGCTTCCACACCTCGTTGGCTATTCGCCCATGGTGGAGCGCATTGGCGCTGCGAATACTTTGGTTCGCAAAGAAGGCGGCTATTTTGGAGAAAATACAGATATCTATGGCATCGCCAAAACCCTTGAACAAGCCTGGGCGATTGAGAGTCTTGCCAAGACTCCTGTGATTTTGGTCGGTGCTGGGGGCGCGGCGCGAGCTGCTGCCATCCATTGCTTGCATGCAGGATGTTGCGAATTGTGGATTGGCAATCGCTCGCAAGATCGCTTGGAGGCTTTGCTTCAAGACCTGCGCGCTTTTCGTTCGCAGACAGTGCTCCATGGTTTTGATTTGACTCAGGCACTTCCTAGAGACCTTCCTAAGACAGGGGTGTTGATTCAGTCGACCTCCCTGGGTATTCAACCGGGAGATCCAGCTCCGATAGACCTTTCGACGCACTTCGAACCATCTCTCAAAGTGTTCGACATGATTTATAACCCACTGCCTACGCCGACAATGAAGGCTGCTCTCAGTGCCGGAATGGATGTTTGCGGTGGTTTGCTCATGCTGATCTACCAAGGCGTGCTCGCACTCGAGCATTGGTCGGGCAGAAAGCCTTCGGCTGCTATTATGCTTGAGACCGTTGAGCGTATTCTTAAAGAAAGATCTATTTAAATGCTGGGTGATTATACAGAGTTGACTTTTTTGGATCCTTATTTGGCACCCATTGTTTTTATTTTTGGTGCGTGCATGGGGAGCTTTTTCAATGTTTGTATTCATCGAATCCCTCGAAAACAGTCCATCGTTCGCCCGCGTTCGCACTGTCCTTCCTGCGATACTTTGATCCCTTGGTATCGCAATATTCCTTTGCTCAGTTGGTTGCTTTTGCGCGGTGAGTGTGCAGACTGTGGCGCAAAGATTTCTCCGCGGTACTTTTTGGTCGAGCTTGCAACGGCTGTCCTCTTTACCGTTGCTTGGGTGATCATGCCTTTCCCCGCATCCCTTGTAGGGATGCTCTTTATCGGGTGGATGCTCGTTACTGCGCTCATTGATCTGGAGACATTTTTTCTTCCCGACAGCCTTACTGTTGGGGGGTCTTTTGTCGGGGTGTTTGCCTCCTTGCTCGTTCCGGAGTTGCAAGTTCATGTTCCCGATGAAGGTGTCTATGCGTTTGCCTTGTATCATGCGGGGATCAAAAGTCTCCTTGGTATCTTGGTCGGCTCGGGTGTTTTACTTTGGATTTCCATTATTGCTGAAAAAGTTTTTAAGCGCGAAGCGCTTGGTTTTGGTGATGTTCTCTTGCTCGGGTGTATTGGGAGTTTTTGTGGTGTGAAGGGTACTCTCTTTTCGCTCTTTGGTGGAGCGGCTTTAGGGACGGCAGTCATCTTGCCCTTGATGTTGCTTGAGCGCATAACGGGCAAGAAAATCATGCCGCGCGCGGCCCCTGAAGCGCTCAACCCCGAGGTAGAGCCCGGGCAGGTCTTTGATGAAGATCCACTCAAATTTGGCATAGCGATTCCCTTTGGCCCGTGGCTCTGTCTAGCAGCCGTTCTTTACATGCTCTTTTTTAAGCCCTGGGTGCACACTTTTCTTGAGCCCCTACATGTCCTGATTCGCTAGGATACTTTCATTTGTTGGATGTGTTCGA
>DCBD01000152.1:0-702 GCA_002313355.1 Opitutia bacterium UBA1116
GGAGCAATCACTTTACATCCAGAAGCCAACGCCTCCAAAACACACATAGGGCCACCCTCAACGAGCGATGAAACTAAGACGTAATCTAAGGAGCGATAAAAGGATGGTAATTCACTGCTTTCTACGAAGCGTGCAGGCCCCGGCCACCCCTCTCCCGTAAAATGCCATTCAATATCTTGGATATCCATCACCTCACGGATAAGTGCCTCGCCTTTACGACCCGTATGGTAAGTGCGACCAACAACTCCTATGCGTAATTTCGGTCGAAACGCATCAAGGTCCACCCCAGGAGAAATAGTTTCGACACATATGCTTTCATCAATTGCTTTAAGAACAGAGCGCCCCTCAATAGAGTGTGTTATGCAAAAATCAATGGAACGTGCAACGTTCTCAAATTTTTGAGCTGCTTCTGGATCCTCCTCTTGGTGAGTAAACCAAGCTACCTCAACGGGTGAAATCCTATGCCTCCAGCATCCATATGTCATATAGTATTGAAGCTCCGCATTATGATTAGGGCTATCGTCATAACTAAGATACGGGAGGCGAGAGGATAGCTCAGAGGCAAGTTTCTCTAAAATCCACCCCCGATCACTAATTTGCACATGGACAACATCTTGAGTCATGACCGTGAAATATATAAGCGGACTCCAGCAAATCAAGTGAAAGCTGTACAAATATTCAATCCTGCCCACGCTGCGTGGC
>DCBD01000152.1:1008-16258 GCA_002313355.1 Opitutia bacterium UBA1116
TCAATCCTGCCCACGCTGCGTGGCGCCAGCGGGCGTCACTATGACGGGATTTTGAAACAAACCACCTGGAGGCACGTTATTGACCATTTGCCTGCTTGGCGCTCCACCTGGAGAAATCATGTTAGCTGTTACAAAAATCAGCAAATTGCGTTTTTGAGAAGTCTCTCCTTTGGAGCGAAAGAGTCGTCCAAGAAGGGGAATATTACCAAGTACGGGTACGCGATCATCAACTTCCTTCACCTGCTCACGCGTGAGCCCACCCATAATGACAGTGGCCCCATCATAGATCGTAACCTCCGTTTGAATCCTACGAACCGAAAAAATAGGTTGAAAAAAGCCCGAGGGCACATTCACCGTTGTCCCCGAGGCAATAGCAACACTCGACCCACCATATTCAACAAAGCCTTCAAACTCAGTCACCTCAGGCTCAAGCCGCAGGCTAATACTCTCATTATCATCCTCCACGGTTGGCGTTACCTGCATCTGAACACCAACTTCACGAACCGTAAAATCTTGAGGAGTCCCAGCTGTAATTGTCACCCCTGCACTGCCTCCAGTGACAAGCGTACTATTGCTGGTCCCAACGGCAGAATTAATCTTTCCGTAGGACTGTGGATACCGCATCTCTTGGGCAACGACAATCTCAGCTGTTTTCCCCGATAACACGGTTAACTTCGGTGCACTCATGAGATCCGTACCCGTCTTCTGCTCAAGGGCTTTAATAATGAGATTAACGCGCCAGCCGTCGGTAACACCTAGAATATTGGCAATATTGGGCGTCCCCACCCCGAGATTAATATTATTAGGAAACGCAGGCGGACTATTACTAAGAGGCATAGCAGGAGCCCCATTGGCAAAAGTGATCGAGCCGTCTCCAGCCGTTGTCCCTTGGGTTGAAAACGCCCCTCCAAGACTGCGCAAAGCAGAAGCACTACTGTTTAAGGCCTGCGTTTGATAAGTGCTGCTGCCATGAGTCACATTCCACTGAAAACCAAGCTCCTCTAGGGCACCTTGTTGGACTTCCATGAACTTGGCCTCGATTTCAACCTGCTTGGTCTCTTGATAGCGACGCAAAATATTGCGCAAGCGCTGCAAATTGCGCGGTGTCTGTGTCACAATCAACTGCGTCCCATCAAAGGCAAGACTTCGACCAGGATCCGCATCAAATAAAACACCCGCTCTTTGGAAAAAATTAAGCAAGGCTAATTCCTCTTCCTGGATCGATAAATCGCCTGCTTGGCCCTTTTTATCGTGCAGACCAACAGAAGACCCCGTTAGACGAATAACCGTTGCCCGTGAAATCGGGAAAAACTCGGTCTCAAGGAGGCTTGAACTCACGCCATCTCCAGCCCGAACGACGACAGCCCCTTGTTCTACATCATATTGATAGTTAACGGATTTAGTAACAAAATTGAGCGCTTTATCGAGCGTAACGTTTCGCAGAGTAAGGCTTACCGCGGGATTCTTTTGCTCAGGATCAATCAGGACAATATTGACCCCCTTAGATGCCTTATCAGCTTCTAAGTCAAATTCTTCCGACAAGTCAGACAAGGTTTCAATAGCCCTTGAAAGAGGCATTTCTGAAAAACTCACCCGAGGCAGCACAATCGACTGCATCTTTTTAAGAATAGGACTCTCATCCTGGAGCAAAGCTTCGCTTTGCTCTTCGGTTAAACGGATTTGTGGACGCTGCCAAGAACGACTTACCTCTTCGAGCATCTGCTCACGCGTTTTCTTATGATCTAGATAGCTCTGCTTTTGAAGCAGTTCTGCAATCTTTGCCTGATAATACTTAGCCTCTGCATTATCTGGATCACGGATTTCAACCGAACGGAATGTTTCCTGAGCACCCGAATAATCCCCATACCGGTACTGTGCTCGACCACGCTCAAGAAGGGTGCTTAAGCTCGCTTGCTCTTGCTGAAACACTTGCTCATAAGTATCTTCAGCATAGACACTTAGACACAAGACTAACGCAACTATTAAAGTTCTAGTTAAATAGCTTATCATCGTTTTAATACCGCTAACTCGGTGCTTCCTGTTTGAGTATCTCTGTACTCTAAAGTAACCATGCCTTGGTCAAAATCCACTTGCTTCAATATTAGCATACCCTGCCGGCTCGGCTGCGCCTCGCCAATTTCATGAAAATCAATACTTTGACCACCCTCTTCGAGCTGAACTATCCAGCTCTCCGTATAGCAAGGGTCCTTTTGCCTTAGGACAACCTCCTCTCCTGTGGTCTCATCTAAAACGATGACCGTCGGGTTCTTCTCTCGGCTAGAGCGTGGTCTACCACACACAGTGAACTCTTCAGGGTTGAAGGCCAAGATGCGCACATGCGTGTGACCAAAGGTATCCCCTACATGGCCGACCATCCTCCGAGATGTCGGGACATCAACAAAAAAGAGCCTGGGGCGCCCAGCCTCTTTCGAATTCGCAAAACCCTCGAATTGAACACGAAACAAATCTCGCTCACAGGCAATCAGCTTGAGCTCAGAGGCAAACCCTCCCTGCTCGCCATCCCAAGGTTGAACCTCAAGAGATCCTGTAACAGGATCTCTCCAGATAGTCGGTGGGGTAAAAAGATCGTAGACCCACTGCCCTCGAAAGTCTTGAGCCCTTGGGGTAGACCACAAAGGTGGTCCAGAGGGCGCCCCCCGGACAACATCCTCATCTAATTCATGATGAATGACTTGAGAAGGAACCTTAGGTAATCGAGTGTGGTCTACCACAACATAATGGCCTGCTTGTGAGTACAGGTACCAGCCCCAAACCATAATACCCAAGAGCCCTCCGATCGCTAAAATGTAAGCAAACTGCCTCATGAAGTACCTCCAACCCAGGCGACCGTCACCTGAAATTCCATGGGGACAGGTGAGACGATGGGGTCAATAAGGGTGTCGTACTGTGGTCGGCCACGTATTTTACTGGGATTAGCAGCAACATCGATAATAACAAGAGGCCAGTCAGAAGCAGCAATTTCATTCACAAATGAACGAAGATGCTGAGTATCGCCCTCAAAAGTGAAACGAACAGGAATAATATCATAGGAAAGTACCTGAAGTGCGTCCCAGTCTCGCCCTGCTGGAATGAAAGTGTCTTTGGTTTTCATCGGCCCACCGGATTCAATAGCTTCACGCTCAACTTTGCTTAGCTGCTGAGGATGTGAAGAAAACAAGGCATTAGCCAAAAACTCAATCAGCTGGCGTTCGCGATCCAAACGGACTAGGGCCGCGGGGCTTGGTGGCACACCCTCATCCAGAAGTTGCCCAAAACCAAAGCCTTCCGACTGATCGGAAAGATCCACACGAGCATCCCGAGCACCGTTGCGGAGGCGATCGGCGGTCGCTTGCAAGTGAAAAACCATATCTGTGGCGCGCTTGGGCGATGGAGAGAACTGCCCTTTGTTAGGCCCTAAGAAACTCTCTTCCAAAAGATTAAGGGTTTTCTCTTTGGATTGAATACTCACCTCGAGAGCCTTTTGGGCTGCATGTGATGGCCACCAAGGTTGATCATAAACCTTAAGCAAGGTGGCATGGCGCGCATAGAAAACATCTCTAGCACGATGCATGGCACTTCGCTCTTTATAAACAAGGATTATGCTGAGCCCAAACAAGCACAACACAGCACAGCCAGCGACAAGGTAGGAGGCCTGCTTTTTGGACATTTTCACCGTACGGTCTCCTGACAAGCCATGCTGTAGGCTACTATATAAAATTTAAACAGGGTCTGCATCGAGGGCATTTATTATGCTTTCGATAAAGCAAAGCATACCCTCATTCAAGGCTCTTTTGCAGTTTTTAGTGGGCAAGAAGAAGCGCTAGCTTAAACTTAAGGACCTGCTTATCCTTGGTGTCGAAATTAATCTCTTCGACACGATCAATAAACATGGAGCCACTAAGCGACTCGACAAGATCGTAAACACGCAGTGATGCCGTTTCTTGAGAGAAGGTTGCATCATCCACTGCCTTGTCATGTGTCAGGAGTAAACGCCCGACAAGATCTACCCGCTCGCTCATGACATTACCTTGCTCATCCTGTGAGCGTTCAAGCGAATCGAGCCAAACATCTTTTGTGCGATACAAGCGTTCTTGAAGGTCATCCAAAAACCCACTCCAATACATTTCTGCAGCACCCAGGTCTTGGAGCTTCTGGATAGAGGTCTCTAAAGAAGCCAGGCGCGCCTGCCCAAGCTCCATGGATGCATTGATAGCCTCAACTTGTTGAATCTCTGATTGAACTTGCTCGTCCTTAAACGCGTACTCGCTGCGCATTTTTTTAAAGAAGAGCCAATAAGGAACTGGTGTCAGCAAGAGGCAAAGGCCCGCAATAGTGAGCCAAGGCTTTTCCCTCTTGAGCAAACGTGCCCTCAATACCTGCATGGGGAGTAAGTTGACACTCGTAAACTCAGGGTTGACCGTTAATAATGCGGCTGCATAGAGATTGGCAAGACCCTCTTCTGCATGAGTTCGCTCTGTGGACTTTAAACCGAAGAGATCCAAAGGATTCCAAAGTATAGCAGCATCCCCATAGCGAGGCTTAAGACTCTCAAGAGCCTTAAGCCGGCACGCAGAAGTACCACTGAGTAAATAATGCTGAGGGACCACTAAACCTGTTTGCTCCTGGTAATGTTCAACGGTTACATCCAGCGTGGACAAAAAGAAATCTTGAGAAAAATCACCTTCAGAAAATGCCACGCAACGGATAAATACCTGGTGATGATCGCAGAAAGTAAAATGAATATGCTCTTCGCCAAAATGAATGAGCAAGGTCGCCTGAGTCCCTTTCTGTGATGAAGCATTATAAAGAGCAGCATCCACAATGGAACGTGGGTAAATAGCATTGAGCTCAATGCCGCAATCCTCAGCATGCTCGGCAAGGCGCTCAAGCAAGCTTGCCTTGGCCGCCCCTAAGAGGGCCCCCGTCTGCGAGCCATCATCGGCGATGATCGTACTATCCCAAACAGACTCCTTCAGGGGAAAAGGCAAGCACTGGCTTGCTTCAAAGGCAATGAGTTGAGCCTGCTTTGACGGTTCAACATGCGGGAAACGAAGCATTGCCGTAAAGACGTAGCGACTGGGCAAAACCCAAATGGCTTTACCGGAAAGATTATGAGCCTTACAGAGCTTTTTGAGTGCTGAGGCCCAAGCCTCTACCTGGGATGATTCTTCAGCATCTTGAGGAATACTCTTCTCTTCGTAAGAAGCCTGCAGACTAGGCCCCGTCTCGCCAAAAGTAAACCGGCCTATGGTTAAGGATTTTAGGCCTCCATCAATAATCAGTATAGGCTCAGCAGACATAAGATAAAGATAGTGTATGGGTATGCGATTTAGAATGCTTCAGCAAAACAGGCCATCAAAGTATACAAAAAAAGGCCTTGAGCAAGGGTTTTCGAAAAGCTTGACCTACCTAGTGCAAGCTTTGGCTATTGATTAATACATGTATCGAAGTATACTTTTAAGCATACTCTCATGTTTGTCGACCCCAGTCAGTCAAGCCATCTCTTTGGCACTCAATCGAATTCACTAGAAGGTTCTTTTGGAGATTTTTCTGTTCAAATAAGCCAGGCGCCTAAAAACAAACCCACAAGTCTTGATCTATTGAGTACGGATGACGACGATCTATTTAGCATACCAACTCATATTGGCAAAAAGAAAAGTGACGATCTCTTTGCATTCACATCGAACAAAAAATCTATAGATAGCAAATCCAAGACTCTGTTTGATGACGACCTATTCAGCTCATCTGACAAAGATTTATTCTCTACCACAAGTACCAAGAAAAAGGCATCCCCTAAGAAATCTACATCAAGCCTGTTTGATATGGATGATGATGATTTATTTTCTAACTCAACAAAGACAAAAAAAGAGAGTACATCCACAAAAGCAAGCGTAGGGTCTCTTTTTGGAGAAGAGACTCATGACACAGAAGAAACTCATAGCGGAAGCCTATTTGGGTTTAGCTTTGATGATGACAAAGAAAAAACGCCCAAACAAAAGCCCATGGACGGGCCTAAGCCAAGACCGCAATTAACACCAAACATTCAGAACAATCTTCAAAATCCACCCAAGCTCCTTACCGAAACTCAAGAAGCATACATAGCTCGAACAGAAGCCCCAGGAAATTGGCCTGAATTAAGTACGCTAACCCCCATATCGTCTTCCGACCCGACACTACTTGAAGACCCAACCACAGGAAAACAATACCGCATCACACAAGGCGACTCAGACCAAACAACGCTAGCTAGCTTCGGAGCTGACGAAGCCTATCGCAATGCAGGCGCCCGCGTACCCCCATCGAAAATCTACGAGACAAGCAATGGCCTCATAAAGCTCAGCGAAGTTCCTCAAACACGCCCGCTTAGCGAGATATTAGAAACAGCTAACGACATGGAGAAGAAATCTCTACTAGATCAGCTAGGTGAGCACTTTGCACTCGATGCACTTCTGGGCAATACCGGGCTCTCTACCGAGAACATAGGGGTTGATAGCGACGGCAATGTATGGCGACTGAATACAAATAGTACGCCCTCAAGCGATAGCCCCTACCCTATGGAGTGCTGGAGCATGCGGAATTCAGAAACAAGCCCAGACACCCATGCCTTATTTAGCTCCGTTAGCATTTACGATATAGCCTCTCAGATTGAAAGTCTTCATGGCAATATTGAGGCCATTAGCAATGCGATCCCCCCAGACCAACGATCTCTTTTTGCAGAAAGACTTCAACAAATGGGAGATATCAGCCAACAAGCATTGGAAATGCAAAAAGATGGCTTTAAGCCAGAGTATACAGATAAAATGGAGATGCATCGCATGGGACTGCGAGAAGCTGGCATCAGTGCACAAATGCCCCAAGAACTCACCCAAGAGCCCGGAGACTTCATCGTAAGGGATGAAAATGGCGTCGAGTTTGACGCACTGAGACGAAAAGAAGGAGATCCACCTGGCACCCCAACACTTCCCAATCAAATAGCGGGCTACATGAATGAAAACGGTGGACATCCAGATGCAATAAACACATGGCTCACGTTCCAAGGAATCAACTCCTGGAGCGACGGGGCACAAGGCATGAAGTACTTCCTTGCAACCCAAAAAGACACGCCCATGGAGGACTACTTCTGGAAGGATGGCCAAGCCAAGGCGCAAAGCTGTTATAAAGACCTCTGTCGAAAAAACATGGGCAAGCCAAGTGACAATGGCGCCGACAATATTAGTAACTCTTTTGCCATCTGGCATGCAGCAACTCAAGAGCTTTTAGCAAATACAGATTTTCGGTTCAACGATCGCGAAAAACACCAAGTACGGGTAACACGAACAGAAGGATTCTCTACCTTAAGATCAAGCGGAATATCCGAATACGGAACCTACCCTCGATATAGAATGGGCCCGAATGAGTCAGGTTCGATCTTCACAAGCGTGAAGGCCTATGCAGGCAACAACATCACGACACAAGAGGTTCCTCACCACGCAATCACCAGCTGCTACCTGCTAGGGGCACCTCCAGATGGCATCGGGTCACCCTTTGTCAATGACAAGGAAAACGAATTTTTATTCATCCCCCAAGGCATTGACGTTACTTACGTCAGTCATAAGGATCACGACATAGTAGGCAAGCAAGAGCAAGAACCTGAACACTAATCATCATGGACGCCATCCCCCAACTCAATATTCAAGAAGCCCACTATGCTTATAATCAAGGAAGAGAAACCCTTGTAATGAAGATCGATGGGCACGTAGCAACCATTAGCCCAGAGCAACGATTTTTAACAGAAGGTTATGTCTACCTCAGCACACCAGAGCTAGACTTTTCATGGGAACAATTTTTATCCAAAATCACGGTTCCTCCCTGTGAACTTACAGACAATCGAGCAATGGAAATTGTTGGCCACACAAATAACCCTGTCGTCGTACAAATGACTAAAGATTTTCTAGAAACAGTTAGCTCAAATGACTTTCATGCGCAAAAGAATGTACCCATCCCTAAAGCAGGGGATCAAGCAGGGCGGTAGGACTGTAAAGTATCTAAAAAGCACTATTGAACACCCTCAAGGTAAGGCTGGCAGTCAACAACAACTTCCTTAATCGCTGCATTGGGAGACAATTTGAGAAGGCATTTAACCACTTCGACGATATCATTCGTCTGGATCATTTTTTCTTGAGGGAGGCCTGGGACGTTTTTTGTAATCGGCGTCGCTACAAAACCGGGGCAAATCGCTGTAACGCGGATGCCCTTATTGACATACTCATTAAACAGAGCCTCATTAAGGCCACACAGGCCAAACTTGGTTGAAGCATACCCACCTACTACAGCACGAGCTACCTTCCCCGCGCGGGAAGATAAATTCATAATGTAGCCCGAACCCTGAGATTCCATAATAGGCAAAACCGCATGCATACAGTAAAATGGACCAAGAAGGTTTGTGTTGACCAAGGATCGGTAGTCTTCAGGGCTTAGGTGCCCAGTCCCGTAATGGACGATGCCAGCATTGTTAAACAAAATATCCACCCTGCCCGCCTGCTCAACAAAACTTCCAATAGCAGCCTTAACCGCATTTTCATTGGAAACATCCGCCTCAAGAATGACTGGATCCGCTGAAGCGGTATACCCAGGATGGCTAAGCATCTCCTCACTCACCTTTGAAAGCTTATCCTTGGAGCGCGAAAGTAGGCCCACGCGATAGTCCATTTGAGAAAGGGCTAAAGCGACGGCACGACCAATGCCTTGACTCGCTCCAGTGACGATAGCTGCAGGGGGATTTGTCTTTGAAGGCATACCCTTCCTTAAAAGCCTACTCAATTTCTTGCAAGGAAAAGACTTGTCTCTTGGGCCTTTTTATTGGATGCAAAAGCTGCTGCTATGACTCAAACTTTACCATTTCGCATTAGCGTACTTGTTTTCTTACAAGACAAGAACAACCGATTCCTTCTACTCCAGCGAAAAAAATCACCCAATTTAGGGAAATGGACACCCATTGGAGGTAAGCTTGAAATGGCCATAGGGGAGTCTCCCTTTGAATGTGCTATACGCGAAACTAAAGAAGAGGCGGGCATGGATATTCAAACAGAAGACCTCCACCTCTTTGGCATGATTTCAGAAAAAAGCTATGAAGGCTCAGGCCATTGGCTTATGTTTCTCTTTCATTGCAAAAAGCATCTAGAACAGCTACCACCTGCCATTCCTGAGGGAGATTTTGCCTTTTTCAAGCGAGAGGACATCGAGGCCATTGAGATACCTGATGCAGACCGAGAGGCTCTATGGAAAGTATTTGATGACCATAAAGATAGCTTTGTTGCCATGCGTGCCAACTGCTCTCCTCAAAAGAAGCCGGAGGTCATTGTTGAACAGTGTCTTACACAGAAAAAAGACGGATAAACAGCCTAGAAAAGGCTGTATTTACCACATTTTCTAGGGTCGACAAGCTTTCCAAAACTAGTTTATCCTTAACCCTCGCATCCTTTGAACCAACGTCGTTGTGACTAGAAAAAAAACAGACAGCTCACCCGAGACCTCCGAGTATCAGCTTTGCTTAACTGAAAAGCAAGTTGTTGAGGCCAAAGTAAATAAAAAACTTACTAGCGAAGAAAAAATAGATCTCTATCGCCTCATGATGCGGATTCGTCGCTTCGAAGAACGCGCCGTACAATCCTATCAACGCGGAAAAATTGGAGGTTTTTGCCACACATACATTGGGCAAGAAAGCGTAGCAGTCGGGACGTTATCTGTTCTCAAAAAAGAAGACCAAGCAATTAGCGCTTACCGAGACCACGGGCAAGGGCTTGCTCTCGGCATGAACATGAACGAGTGCATGGCCGAACTCTACGGGAAATGGACAGGGTGTTCTAAAGGCAAGGGAGGCTCCATGCACTACTTTGCACCTGAAAAACGTTTTTGGGGTGGGCACGGCATTGTGGGTGCTCAAACACCTCTTGGAGCAGGGATTGCATTTGCCCTAAAGTATCAAGGGACTCAGGGCGTCTGTCTTTGCTATTTGGGTGACGGTGCCGTCAATCAAGGAGCCTACCATGAAGCACTTAACTTAGCTGCACTGTGGGAATTGCCCGTTATTTTTATCATTGAAAACAACCAATACTCCATGGGGACCAGCCAAGAGCGCTCCTCAGCAGGAAACCCACTGGCAAAACGTGCAGAAGGTTATGGCATGCGCTGGGCCAAAGCCCCTGGCAATGACCTTGCAACCGTCCGTGCTTATACGGGTGCTGCACTGGACTATGTGCGCGAAACAAGCCGCCCGATGATCCTCGAGTTTGACACTTACCGCTATCGCGGGCACTCCATGTCTGACCCTGACCAAACATACCGCAGCAAAGAGGAAATTGCAGAATATAAGAAAAGCTCGGACCCTATCGACCATTATGCATCTATCCTTGAAAAAGAAAAAGTGCTTACCGCTGAGCTCAAGGATACGATCGATAAAGAGGCTAAAGCAGAAGCAAGCGATGCTGCTGACTATGCAGAAGAAAGCCCTTTCCCTCCTCCAGAAGACATCATGAAGGATATTTACTGGGAAACAGACAATCCAGACCACAAAACCTCCGAAGGGACTCTTTTTTTCAATTCTTTAAACGACTAGATTTTTTAAGCACATGGCTGTTATTACATACCGTGAAGCTCTCAACCAAGCAATGAGCGAGGAGATGGATCGCGACGAACGTGTCTTCATCATGGGAGAAGAAGTAGCGCAATACCACGGCGCCTACAAAGTAACCCAAGGCATGCTCGAGCGATTTGGGCCAAAGCGTGTTATCGACACGCCTATCAGCGAAACGGGATTCTCCGGAATTGGGATTGGTGCTGCCATGATGGGCCTGCGCCCTATCGTCGAATTCATGACATGGAGCTTCTCCTATGTCGCCTTTGATCAAATCATCAACAATGCAGCTAATATGCGCTACATGTCTGGTGGGCTGATTAACGTACCTATTGTCTTTCGTGGTGCAGCAAATGGCGGTGTGAATGTAGGGGCAACGCACTCACACACGCCTGAAAACTTCTACGCCAATGCACCTGGGCTGAAAGTCATCTGCCCGGCAACTGCCTATGATGCTAAAGGCCTCATGAAGGCTGCAATTCGAGACAATGACCCTGTCTGCGTACTTGAAAATACGATCCTTTATAACGACAAAGGAGAAGTACCTGAAGAGGATTACACAATCCCTCTTGGCAAAGCGGACATCAAACGCCCAGGGAAAGATATCACCATCGTCGCTCACGGACGTGCTGTTATTACAGCTCTGCAAGCCGCAGAAGAACTGAAGGCAGAACACGGCATTGAGGCTGAGCTTATCGACCTCCGCTCCATTCGCCCACTCGATGAAGAAACCATTTTAGAATCCGTTAAAAAGACTAACCGCGTTCTTCTCGTTGAAGAAAATAAGCCTTTCTGCGGGGTTGACGCTCAAATTGCATTTATCATACAAGATAAGGCATTTGACCATCTAGATGCACCTATTGGCCGAGTCTCTGCTATCGACGCACCTCAGATCTACAGCATGCCTCTAGAAAAAATCCAACTACCCAATACAGACCGCATTAAGCGCGCTGCACTCAAAATACTCTAAACCGTTTGACATAGCATTTAAGACCATGGCTGAAATCATCGAAATGCCCAAATTGAGCGACACCATGACGGTGGGCACTCTTGTGCGCTGGCTCAAACAAGAAGGAGAAACCATCTCAAGCGGCGACATGCTTGCTGAAGTCGAAACCGATAAAGCAACAATGGAAGTCGAAAATTTTGCCGATGGTGTTATGCTCAAGCACTACGTAGCTGAAGGCGGGCAAGTACCTATCGGAGCACCGATGTGTGCCATTGGGGAAGCAGGTGAAAAGGCGCCTGAAGTAAGCACCACACAAGCTTCTAGCACGCCCAAAGCTGAAGAGAAGCCAGCAGAAACACCTAAAGCCGTGGCTGCTAGTGCACCCCAACAACAAGCTACATCTGAACCCACTCCAGCACCCTCCCTTGCAACAACACCCCAAAGCAGCAGCTCAAACGGACACATCAAGGCATCTCCCCTGGCTAAGCGCATGGCTGAAGATAAAGGCATTGCCCTCTCCGCACTTCAGGGCTCTGGCCCAGGAGGGCGCATCGTCAAGGCAGACGTACTGAATGCTATAGAACACGGCACAGCGAAGCTTGCACCTACGATGGTATCGCCCGTTGGTGGCCCTGTGGCGGAAGAGAAAAATACGCCTGTCAGCAATATGCGCGCTACGATTGCAAGACGGCTCGTAGAATCCAAAACCCAAGTCCCTCATTTCTACATCGAAATCGAAGTGGACGCTGGGCCTCTTCTTGAATTCCGCGCGAAGCTCAATAAGCGCTATGCAGATCTTCCACCAGAAAACGGCGGCGGCAAGCTCACCATCAATGACTTGATCCTTAAAGCAAGTGCACGGGCTCTTTATGAAGTGCCCCAAGTTAATGCTGCTTGGGAAGGCGATAGCATCCACCAATTCAGCGCGGTTCACCTGGCCTTTGGTGTTGCGATTCCTGATGGGCTTGTTACGCCCGTCATCCGAGATGCTCACCTCAAAAGCCTCCATGACATAAGCTTTGAAGCAAAATATCTCATCGCCAAAGCGCGCAACAAAAAACTAAAGCCTGAGGAAATGACAGGCTCGACATTCACTGTCACCAACCTCGGCATGTTTGGCATTAACAGTTTTTATGGTGTAATCAACCCTCCCAATGCTGGAATCCTCTCTGTGGGCGGTTGCTTTAAAAAACCGATTGTCAATGATGTCGACCAAATCACGATCGGTCAATGCATGCACATTGGCTTTAGTGGTGATCATCGCATTGTTGACGGTGCAACAGGGGCTCAATTCCTAGGAGTACTCAAAGAAATCATTGAGTCTCCAGCCCTACTATTCGTTTAACATTGTGGACACACAGGCCCAAGAGCCCATCCTCGAGCTCAATGGCATCTACAAAAGCTTTGTCGATAAAACAGGCGACAAAGTGGGCGTACTGCAGGACATCTCATTAGCCATTCCCCAAGGATCTATCACAGGCATCATTGGGAAAAGTGGTGCAGGAAAAAGCACCCTCCTACGCTGCATGAACTTGCTGGAGCGTCCAGACCAAGGAAACGTCTTTTTCGAAGGGACAGACCTTACACAGGCACCCCGAGATATTCTTCGCCAAAAGCGGCACCACCTTGGAATGATTTTTCAGCATTTCAATCTATTATCTAGGCGAACACTAGAAGACAATGTAGCCCTACCCCTTGAAATTGCCGGCCACCCAAAAGCCAAAAGGCGTAAAACCGCACAAAGCCTCCTTAACAGGCTAGGGTTAAGCGACCGAGAGAATGATTACCCAAGCAATCTTAGCGGAGGCCAAAAGCAACGCGTTGCGATTGCTAGGGCGTTAGCCGGGAATGCACGCGTACTACTCTGCGATGAAATCACCTCGGCCCTCGACCCTGAAACAACTACAGACATCCTTCACCTCCTACGCACACTACGCGATGAACTCAACTTAACCATCATACTCATCACTCATGAGATGTCGGTCATACGAGCTATTTGCGATCATGTCTTTGTGATGGATGCAGGAAAAGTTGCAGAGCAAGGGCCTGCAGAGCATATTTTTTCAAGACCCAAGCACCCGGCAACACAGGCACTACTTAAACCTTTCCTAAAACAAAGCATCCCAGAATTCATTCAAGATCGTTTACAAGAGAAGCTCTGCGAAACAAAAGAAAACAAAGCCATCCTAAGGCTTATTTTTTCAGGAGCATCTGCACAAGAACCTCTTGTATCACAATTCATACGAAAAGCACATACGGATGTTAATATCCTCGCTGGTTTCATGGACCAAATCGGAGATACAACCTTTGGCACATTAGTAGTCGAAATACCAAACAATCCAGCAATCCTTGAACAAACGTGCACTTTCTTAAGCACACGTGGTGTCGCCGTTGAACAACTTGGATTTATCACTCATGACTGAGCTCATCCTAGAAAGCACTTGGCAAACCATCCTCATGGTCACCCTATCTTCTGTGATTGGGCTATTAGTGGGAATTCCTCTGGGTGTATTTCTTTTCATTACAGACAAAGGGCACCTTTGCCAAAACTTATGGATTAACCGCAGCGCCAGCCTGATTATCAATGCCATCCGGTCTATTCCCTACATTATTCTTGTTATCGCACTCATCCCCATGACTCGTCTCATCGTCGGGACTTCTATTGGTACTCTGGCAGCGACCGTTCCTTTAAGCATTGCTGCAATCATGCTCTTTGTCCGCATTGTCGAAGATGCTTTAAGGATTGTTCCTACTGGGCTTACAGAGGCCGCTCTCAGCATGGGAGCAACTCGCATGCAAGTCACCAAAAAGGTCTTGCTTCCCGAAGCGCTCCCCTCCATCGTCTCGGGCTCAACACTTGTCATCATTAGTTTGATTGGATTTTCGGCTATGGCAGGCGCAGTAGGTGGAGGTGGCCTCGGAGATCTTGCCATCCGTTATGGCTACCAACGATACAATCTCACCGTGGTCCTTGAGGTGATTGCCATCCTTGTTGTCATGGTACAATGCATCCAAGTACTGGGAGATCGAATTACAAAAAAGATCAGGAAATAAATCATGAAAAAACTACTCATTGGCTTCAGCATTGGAATTAGTAGCCTATTATCTGCTCTAGGAGCAGAAACGCTCGTCATTGGCGTAACAGCAGGGCCACATCTTGAAATTATGGAACACATCAAAGCCAAAGCTGCGCAAGATGGACTAGCCATTAAAATCATTGAATTTAATGATTTCATCCTCCCCAATGCAGCCCTTGACCAAGGAGACCTCGATGCAACTTCGCATCAACACCAACCCTTCCTCGATGAGCAAGTTAAGGCGCGTGGCTACAAAATTGTATCCGCAGGCAACACGATCCTCTTACCCATGGGAGTCTATAGCAACCAAGACATCAAGGACCTAAAGGACCTAAAACCAAAATCAAAAGTGGCCATCCCCAATGATCCAACCAATGGAGGCCGCGCATTACTTCTACTTCAACAAGAAGGCTTAATTGAGCTTCGTAAAGGCTCAGGAGTAACACCTTCTCTGCTCGACATTACTTCAAATCCCAAAAAGCTAAAGTTTATCGAACTTGAAGCCCCTCAAATTCCTAGATCGTTAAATGACGTCGCTATTGGAGTCATCAACACCGACTGGGTACTCGTAGCGGGAATGGACCCTGCATCATCGATTGCAAAAGAAAGTATAGA
>DCBD01000099.1:0-31364 GCA_002313355.1 Opitutia bacterium UBA1116
CAGTGTCTTGCGAATGACGAGTTCGTCGTCGAGTACGATAATCTTCTCAAAGGCCATGGAACAAGGGGTACTAGGTGGGCAGACCTGACAGGTAAAAGAAGCTCTTGGGGCTTGCTCCTCTACCTTAAAAATAGTAAAAGAACTGACTGAATTGTAAAGGCTTATCTAAGCCCTATCCCATCATCTCTGACAAAATCGCCTTAAGTATATAACATAAGTGCCGATATCTCCTATGGAATCGCCCCAACATGCTCAACCGGAGGTCTCTTCCATGCTTAATGGACATGATATTCTCATAACTGGTGCTACCGGCTCTTTTGGCAGACGATGCTGCCTGGAAATCCTCAAGCGCTATGCCCCCAAACGGCTGATTGTCTTTTCTCGCGATGAGTTAAAACAATCCGAAATGCAAAGTGATCCAGCATTTCAGCACCCGGCAATGCGGTTCTTCTTAGGCGATGTACGCGACAAAGAGCGTCTTAAAAAAGCTATGGCAGGGGTCGATTATGCCATTCACGCAGCCGCCCTCAAACAAGTGCCCGCTGCAGAATACAATCCACACGAATTCATCAAAACCAACATCAATGGGGCCATGAATGTGGTCGATGCAGCCATTGATGCGGGCGTTAAAAAAGTCATTGCGCTGAGCACAGACAAGGCGGTCAACCCCGTTAACCTTTACGGCGCAACGAAGCTTTGCTCGGACAAAATTTTTGTTGCTGCAAACAGCTATAGCGGAAAAAACCCAACGCGTTTTTCCGTTGTCCGCTACGGCAATGTTGTAGGCAGCCGAGGTAGTGTCCTCCCCTGCTTTTACAAACAACGCAACACGGGTACCATCACCGTAACGGACCTTGCGATGACGCGCTTCCTCATCACTTTAAGAGAAAGCGTCGACTTTGTCCTCAATGCCATGTCTCAAATGATGGGCGGGGAAATCTTCGTCCCCAAACTCCCCAGCTGCACCCTCAAAGAAATGGCTCAAGCCGTAGCGCCTGATTGCAAGCAAGAAACCATCGGACTTCGCCCAGGTGAAAAAATGCACGAAACGCTCATCCCTGCTGATGAGGCCCACCTAACCCTTGAGTTTGACGAGCACTTTATCATTCAGCCGATGCTCCCTTTTTGGCAAAGTGAAGCCACCAACCTAGGCGGACGTACTTGCAAAACAGGCTTTAGCTACGCAAGCAATAACAACAAGCAGCGCTTGAGCAGACAAGCGCTCCAGGACATGTGCGAAGAAATTGGCATCCCGACAGAAGTGAGCCCGGAAAGCGCACGCTTCGAGCCTGCAAGCTGCGCTAATTAGCTCGGTGCCCATGAAAAGCACCTTTTCGATTGGAAATCATTGTATCGGCCAAGGCCAACGCCCCTTCATCGTCGCCGAGCTCTCTGGCAATCATGGCCAAAGCATTGATCGGGCCAAAACGCTGATTGATGCAGCCCAAAGTGCAGGGGCTGATGCCGTCAAGCTTCAAACATACACGCCTGAAGCGTTGACGCTGAATGTTAAAAGCGAACGTTTCTTGCAAACAGAGGGCCTATGGAAAGGAAAGTACCTTTGGGAGCTGTACGAAGAAGGCGCAACCCCACGCAAGTGGCATCCAGCATTGAAGGCATACGCAGAAGATCGTGGGCTTGTCTTCTTTAGCGCTCCTTTTGATGAAAGCGCTATCGATTTTTTAGAAACCATCGATATTCCTCTCTACAAAATAGGCTCGCACGAAGTCGTTCACACACCGCTACTCGAGCGCGTGGGCAAGACAGGGAAGCCTGTCATACTCAGCACAGGCATGGCCACGCAAGATGAAATTAAACTCGCTATAAAAACACTCACCCAAGCAGGAGCAGAGGCTATCGTCTTGCTCAAATGCATCAGCGCATACCCTGCTAACCCTAAGAGCTTCAACCTACGCTCCATGGTAACACTAAACACTCAGTTTGGCTGCCCTATCGGCATCTCAGACCACACGCTAAGCTCTGAAATTGTATTGGGCGCTACGGCCCTTGGTGCATGCATCATCGAGAAACACTTAACACTGGAAGACTCTGAAGGTGCGATTGACGATGGTTTTTCACTACAACCATCCGCTTTCCGGGCAATGGCCAATTCAGTTCGCATGCTCTACGATGGTCTAGGAAATGATGCACTTCAGCCTACAGATCAAGAATCAATAGAACAGCGCTTTCGACGATCTATTTTTGTAGCTCAAGACATTGAAGCTGGAGAGGCTTTTTCAAAAAACAATTTAAGGGTTGTCAGACCAAGTGATGGTCTTGCCCCAAAGCATTGGAAGCAAACTCTAGGTAAACGCTCAAAAATCAAGCTTAAGACTGGAGACCCGTTGACGGCTGATGCAATCGAGGGGTTTTCAGAAGAGAGCTCAGAATATCCACAAGACGCATAGCACCCTGTCCATCTATGGAAGCATAAGGCCTTCGGCCTTCAGGAAAGGCTTTTACAAGGACTTTCCATGCATCCGCAAAGCTGCCTTCACTAAAAACATCGGCATCGAGGACAGGCAAAGACCAATGTGTCTGGATGGCTTTGGCGGTAAAGTATTGATTAGACGCAACTGAAACCCCAATGAAAGGAAGATCCATAGAAGCCATTTCGTAAACAGTACCGCCGCATGCCGTCACCCCGTAATCACACGAAGCAAAGCAGTCTGCCATGGCGATACTACTTAGGTGTTCGAAAAAACAACAGGATTCAAAAGACTCAGCATGAGGCTGAAGTGCATCCCTCGAAAGCCCCTCAGGAATGACAACATAAGGAATGCAAGCGCCCTGCGTTGAAGAATAAAGCGCTTTTAATATGCTTGGCGTCAGAACGTTAGGGTCTGTACCCCCAATAACAACAGCAACTCTTGGCAAGCTATCACGCCGACCTCGAATCGATACTTTAGTTGAAAAGGCTGCCCTTAAAAGAAGGTATTCTAAGCCAGCACACAAAGTACCCTTAAAAACAAGCTTACTAGAAATGTATTCACCTGGAAACCCAGGACACACGGTAAGACCTGCCTCAGGGTAAAGATATTCTGGATCATCGTGGATGTGGACTAAAAGAGGTACCTTGCCTGCGAATATGTCATTGAGAGCATCGAGATCCGAAGTACCGTAGGCATAGCTATCCACAACAATAGCACTCCAAGAAACACCTTCAACTAAACATGCTTTCCAAAAAGATGCACCTGGAAAAACGGGCGAGCCCTCCCAGCAATGACTGAAGCCAGACCTAAGCTCTTCAGGAAGACCGTTAACCGAAGAACGGGTAACGAGGCCCGTTATAAACCCTCTTGAACGAGCGACTTGAGCTAGGGCACTACAACGAACAAGATGCCCCCACCCCGTTGGCCCGCCAAAATCACACCGAAACAGCAGTCCTTGCATGATTTAACTTTTGTTTGCAATAAGACTCTATCACAGCGATAACCTTGTCTTGTTCTGAAAAAGTCATTTTAGGGAACAAAGGTATGCTCAGACAATTTTTAAAGTAAGCTTCAGCACCAGGGAGGGCTTGTTCCCCATATCGATTCACATAATAAGGGTGCTTATAAATGGGAACATGATGCACCTGAGTAAGCACGCCGTGACTTTTCAAAAACACATGTGCATCATCGCGGCTATAACCGTCCTTAAAATGGATAACAAACAGGTGGTAAGCGTGTCCAGGGTGATGGGGCGTCATCCCAAAACACTGATTGAAAGGACTTCGCTTGAAGTGCTGACGATAACGCTCAGCCAAAGCTTGACGCCTCTCATAGAAAAACTCTTGGCGCTTAAGCTGAGAGAGCCCAAGAGCGCATTGAATATCTGTCATGCGATAATTCCAGCCAAGCTCAACCTGCTCATAATACCAGGGTGGCTCATTAATAGGGTCCTTATCACTGCCTACCCAAGGCCGAACGATTCCATGACTTCTTAAAAGGCCTACTCGATCTGCCCATTTAGCCTCATTCGTCAATACAGCGCCTCCCTCACCTGCACAAATATGTTTTACGGGATGAAAGCTAAATGTCGCCAAATCGCTGTATTTGCACGAAGCACTTTCAAACCGGCCCTGAGCATCTTGACCAAAAGCACCTAAACTCTGAGCCGCATCTTCAATGATGTAAAAACCATGATTGCGCGCGATTTTTGAAATCTCTCCTAAAGGCGCAACTCGACCTGCCAGTGAGACAGGGATAACAACACCCTGGCGGGCCTCTTTAGCAACATCACCTATAATAGAAGCAAGGCTTTGAGGATCCATCAATCCTGTGACAGGATCCACATCGGCAAAACGAACCTCGGCACCGCAGTAACGGAGGCAATTCGCAGTGGCCGAAAAAGATACAGGGCTTACTATGCCAACATCTCCTTCGCCTAACTCGAGTGCAGCGCATGCTAAATGTAAAGCGGCCGTCCCACTGGAGACGGCTATTGAATGGGATGTTCCTGTAATATCATTTAAGGCAGCTTCAAAAGCGGCAACCGTAGGACCTTGAGTCAAAAAAGGACTGCGCAAAATGCCTGTAACAGCATCTATATCACTCTGGTCAATCCATTGAGATGCATAGGGGATAAGGTGCATAAATAGGAGAGCAAGGGGTTAAGTTACAAAAATTCTTGCTTTTTTAAGCACCCAAGACAAACAGAAAGTGATGATGAAGCGCCTTTGTATTCCCCTTTTACTAGTGTGTAGCCTAGTTCAGGCCTTAGCAGCAAGGACCGACTCGGACACAAAAAGGCACCAAGCGTATATTGACCTGATGCACACCCACCCGCAAACCATAGGGAAACCCGGACAGGCCTGCGAAGGTGAAATTGAACTCGTACTGGACATACCAAGCATTCAATCCATTGAAAAAAAGCAATATGCACAACTGATCAGGCAAGGGCACTCGGCAGAGGTCGCTCAAAAAGCTTCACAGGCAGGTATCATCGAAGAAGGTCTCTATTGGAACTGGGTTCGAGACCCGATTAGAACCGATAAGGGCGAAGGTGTTTACGGCCGCATTATCTTAACAAAAACAATGGAAGTGGCCGATGCATTTTCTAGTCCAGGAGCCGCTGTGCTCCCGATACTCAAAGATGGATCTATTGTACTTAACTTAAGCTTTAGACATGCCACGCGCAGCTGGGAACTCGAAATTCCTGCTGGTATGCGAGAGTACGGGGAATCTCCCCAAGATGCTGCTCACGAGAGCTGTTTGAAGAAACTGGCTACATTGCTACAAAACTCTCTTATCTGGGTGACACAGCAACGAATATTGCTGTTGCTAATGACATTGTTCCTGTCTACTGCGCCATTGTTGAAGACCAAGAAGCCCCGATGCCAGACTACTCTGAAGCCATTGCTAAGACACTTTACACTACCCTTGGCTCAGATCGAGCAAGGCTTCAAAGATGGAATGCTTCGCATTCCTGTCGGCAATAAAATTATTGAAGCTCACGTAAGACAAAGCCTGCTTGCTTTCGCACTCTACCAAGCACAGCTACGCGGATTCCTCCACAAGCCTTAGGCCATATAGCGGGAGGGAAAGGGCTCACGCTCCTGCGTATAAGAGTGCCGAAACTGCTTCAAGCGAGACTGACGGGCACTCATGGCCTTTATCTCAGAACCTACATCTTCACGAAGCTCATTTAACAAGCGGAGATTACTTGCCTGCTTGCCTTTTACGATTTTTAAGCGCTGCTGAAACTCATGCCAGTCATCACGTGTATTATCAATGCTTTCTTCGAGTAATGACATGGCTTCCAAAACAGACTGCTTACGCCTGAGGATCGTGTCCATGTAAGGCAAATTATGCTCCTTCAAAGAAAATGATTCCTCTTCGACAAGTCGCTCATACTCGCCAAAAAGCAACCAAAAGCGCTGTTCTTTAGAAGTCATCCGTGTGTTGCTGCTGAAGATTGTTGGGCCAACATTTCTGCCCAAGCACCACGCAGCTCACTAATGATTCGTTGTGAGTCGCGCAAAGGCTCTTGGAGCTTCTTTAAATTAGCCTGCATCAATTGCTCGTTAACAAAGTCATATAAACGGTACATCGTATCTGCAAACTCCCCACCAATCTTCATGTTAAGCGATGCCTGAAGCTCCGAAATAATCTTCTGAGCGCGCAAAATGTTATTGTTAATGAGCTCATTACGCCGAATACAGTCTTCTTCTTGAAAGCCTTCATCGGCACTGTGCATAAAGCGCAAGGCACCATCAAACAACATGAGGATAAGCTTTTCTGGGCTGGCTGTTTCGATAGCGCTATTTTTGTAAGAGCGTGCGAGATTCTGTGGTGTAACAGGCATAAGATATGAGACGATAAAGCAAGCCAACTAGTGACTATCTTCATCTAAGGCAAGAAGATGAACAAGGCCATCCATCACCTCATCAGGAGTAGGTGAATCCGTCAGGTGCTGTACCCATTCCTCCATGTTAATGGAAGGCTTAGGGTCTGGCATGGCCTTAATTTTGGCTAAAAGTTCTTCTCGACGCTCTAACGAAATCGTATCGACATCTGCGGATTCGCTAAGCGGCTTTTCTGTGGGGGCAACCCGTCTCTCCGAAATGGAAGACACTGCCGGCGTTGGCCTGCTGTCTCGCGGAGATATAGGAGGGATAAAATGCATGATAACCGTCTCGTTAGGCTTATTGATGAGGACTCAAAGTGCTCACATTATTATACATCGAAAAAGAAAGTCTCAACTTTAATGATTTTTAAGATTTTTAATTATTTTTTCTCATTGTTGCATACATTTCGAAAGCGACATACTTAGAAAACTGCTCAGGACTTTGCAGGCCAGAAGCTCCCGTATCCAGAGGAAATGGCGTATGCGTATATTCTTGTGTAAACCGCTTAGCACCAACAGCAACCGGGAGAGCCCCAGCATCAAAAATATCATCAAAAGCCCATACGACATCCCCATTAAGCATCACAAGCTTTGAACGAATACCAATAGCTATCGGCTTGTAAGGCTCAAAGCTCGTTAAATCTGTAAATAAAACGGCATCAACAAGATATTCATCGTTCATGCGTTGCATAAAATCATAAGGCAAGGGCTCCGTTGAAGAAATTTGACGCATGCGAAATGCAGTATCCAAATCATTTCGAGAAACAGGTATAATCTCGAATAAATTACGCTTGCTCAACTGAGCTCTGAAAGTGTCATCAAGCACGGTTAAATAAGCATCTTCGTAAGGCTCAAAATATAATGGCAACACTGCAACACGAATGACTTGGGAAGGAACAGGATTAGGTGCATAGTAGTTGGTTGGCTGATAGGCAGGAATCGACGCTTCCTTAACCTGCTCTTTAACGCTGTGACAGCCTGAAATAAAAAGCACAAGCGTTATCAAAGCTAGTACATGAAATTGACTTCTCATAATTCGTTAAACATTCTGGCAATCGCTTGCTGTTGAACCTGGAGGGTGGATTGCAAAGAATCCATTTTGATAAAACTTTCTTCGAGTTGTTTTCGCTGAGCCTTGATAAAGCGCTCTTCGCGCTCGATTGAATTATCCAATGTTCGGACACGGCTTTCGAGTTGATCCTTCTGAGTATCGATAACCCCAGAATCCTTCAAGTACTGATCGAGGAGCGTTTGCACCCCAACGCCTAACCCGGTTGATGAGCCGGTAAAGTAAGCTGCTACATCATTTGGATAGTCGGCAATCTGAGTATTCAATGTTGTCTCACTCTTCACTTCGAGCTTTCGACTAAAAGTATTGAAATCAACCCCAAGATCCATCAAGCGCCTAACGACAGTACTTCCATCGTTGCTAGCCTTAAAAATAGTATCGCGCAACTGACTCCCAATCGCACGCACTTCACGGTTATAAGCGAGCACACCTTTCTGAGTCTTTCCGTTAGAGTCTCGCTCTATCTTGGTTTTCTCTGTGATAAATGCTTCGATATCATTATATGCAGCAACAAAGTCATCCACACACTTGCGGACGCCTTGGTCATCTGCGAGAACTTCGACCGTCTCGGTGCCTGAGGAACGCGCCTTAATCGTCAGACCATCAATACCATGCACAGCCGTGTCAAAAGTGTTGCTGGTGCTCGTTATAGAGGGCCCCCCGTTGATAGAAAAGGTTGCATTACTCCCAAGCGACATTGTTGAAACTGCCCCTACAAGCCCTAAGGCAGAAAGCAACCCTCCTGAAGTATCTTCAATAATAAAACCAAGATTACCCGTCTCCTTATTATCAAAGTGAAAGCGATCATCTAGTTTATCATAGAACAATTTCACGCCAGCTGAAGACTGATCGACTCGCTCCATGATGGTCCGGATGCTATCGGTATTTTTATCAAAAGAAATGGAAATGCCATTGATCGTAAAACTCCCCGTATCGGAAACGGAGCCAATCGCATCAAGCCCAGAGTTGGCAATCGTGGTATTAATATTGACGACACCCAGCTCGTGCGTGCTTGTTACTGAAGGCTGGCTGACTCCACCACTATACAAACGCATTAAAGAAAGAAAATTGCTGGTGTCTGCCGCACTCCCCAAGACTATGTCAGCACTAGATTGGCTCGTTAAGGTAATTTTGTCTGTGGAAAAACTATACTGCCCAAGGACATCATCCGAAGTCGCCATCTTAATCGCAGAAAAAACATCTTGCAAAGTATCTGTTGAAGAAACGGTAACCTGCACGCCATTGACAGTAAAGAAACCTTCCGTGAGCTCTCCAACAAGATTCATCGCAGAGAGCAACGGGCCTGTCTCACTGGATGCGTGTGTAATGTCTGCAGTATGCAGAGCATCTCCAATATCTAAAGCACCCTTTTGCTGAGAGACCGTAGCTAGCTGAGTGATAGTTACCTCATAGCTGCCTAAATCAGTCTTAGGGGCGGCTGTTGCACTCAAAACCGCAGAGTCAGAGTCCGCAAGACCAACCTTTCTCGAATAAAAAAGCTCCGAAGACTGTAAATCTTTCGCAATGCCATTAAGACTTTCAAGCTTCGTTTCAAACTCTCCCAATGCAGCAATTTGCTTGTTGAGATTGCGCTGATCTCCACGCAAACGATTTTGATTTACACGATACACTTGATCGACCATTTGATCGACCCAAGGTTGCCAATGGGTGTTGCCACCAAAACCCGAAACTTGTGTACTCATGTACTATAAGCTATCGTCCAAAAAACATCCTGCTTAAGGAGAAACTTGGCCGAGCTTTAGAGATTTAAGCGATTTCGAATCAACTTAACAGCGTCCTTATCTCGCTCAGGATCAGCTTGATAAATAGATTTTAGCGTCATTTCATCAAAAGCGCCAAACTCGCATAAAAAAGCCGCCGTAGGCCCTATACTCGCAAAATCCTTCCTCGCCAAATCTTTCACGCCTATACCAGGGTGTTCTTCTAAATAATTATCAACTTCTTCCTTAAAACGATACAGCAAAACACGCGAAGCATACACAGGATCCACCTTAAGGAGCTTTTGTAGCACCTCCATGTGGATAGCAGCGTCCACCTCTTGCCACAACGGCTCTTGGCCCGTTTTTTCCCTAAATTCTGTACGTATGCGTGCACGCTCACTTTGAAGCCAAGCACTTTGCTTGCTACTGAGCTCAGGCAATTTCACATCACCCTTATCAGGCATAGTATGAGCAGCCAATGCATGAAGCTCATTAATCTGCGAACGACGCTGCAAATAACGCCCAACCTTGTAAATCCCGTACCCAACAAGGCCTGCCGTCGCAACCCCACCAATAGTCCAACCAATAGGGCTTAACATATTAACGATCATTGCTGCGCTTGTCCCCCCAACTACAAAAGGAGTCATAAGAGTAGATGTGGCCCCAATAATCCCCCCAACCATCTTAGCCACCGTCGTCCCAGCAAGGAAACGTTTACCCTTATAAGCCTGGCGCTCTTTAACCAAGTTGGCAATGGTGCTTAACTCCTGGTCTGCCTGGCTTGCGCCTATGCCGTATTTTTCAACGAGAGACTCAGCAATCTCTGCAGTCCGTGCATGATTGTCTCCAGCACACAAATTAGAATACAAACCATAAGCAAAAAGAGGTGTACAAAGAGCTGTGTTAAATACGCTTAGCCCGCTAGATAAACTACTCAAAAATTTCATGTTAGCAACCGTAGTACTTGCAAGCGAAGCAATCGATATGCTTGAAGTCGCTGCATCAATCGCATAAGTTGCCGCCCAGCCACTCGTAATAGCCAAAGACTCCTTGCCAGAGGCTTTCATTTCCTCACCTAAGACTTTACCTGCTTGAAGAGCATTGATCTCAGCAATCGCTGCATTAATCTCGGCTGAATTCCCCGCATGTAATGCCTCTTGATGCGCCACAACTGCAGCATCGTGCGCCTTGACACGTTGACGCCCTTGATAAATCTGTGCAGCATCTGAAGCAAGTTGTGTGGTTACACACATGACCCCAACGGCACTCAGAGCACCACCAACACTGACGGCAATAGGAGTACTCCCCCCACTCACAAAAGACTCTCCATGAGCCAAATGCTCAAAGCCACCGATAAGCTTGACATCAGAACTCAGGTTACTGACTGATTGATATAAGTTTCCTTGGACAAACAAAAAGCCGGCGAGTTTTTTTAATAATGAAGTCCCCTTTTCTCTATATCGATACGCAAAGCGAGTCACTTGCCTACCAAAGTCAGACTTGGATTTTTGATCGACAATGGCATCACAGTTGGCCGTGCTAGTACTACTCTTTAGCCCGTGAATAGTGTCTGATCGAGACTCATTCATCGCATGCGGCGTCTTGTCAGACACGACAAGACTATGGCTCGCACACTGTTCAGCAAGCAGCTTAAGCTGACTGAGAGTGCTACCCTCACCCGGAGGAGACTTTGCAAGAGGGTTAAAAAAATTATGCTCAGGCCTAAAGGATGGCGCCCGATAAACAACTACATTGCTATCTGTCACGCCCATAATTAATGCGACCTCAGAAAAAAAACGATCCGCCTAAAGCAAATACTAAACTTTAGGCGGAGTAATAGGAGGAAAAACAATGCCTCCCTTAGAGAGTGCCTCAATCAAAGAATCAAAAGTATCCGTACCTTCGCTTATTGCCTCAAACTTAGGGCTAAACTCACTGGTGAAAAATCCCATAATAGAGAGAATTTCGAGCAAAACCGTCCCGTCAACAGAGCGATCCGCGCAAGCGAGGTTGTATTGATAATAAGGTGTTCCCTCTTGCTCGCTCATGCCAAAAGCTCCAATGGGCAATATGCGATTGATCGCTAACATAGCCCGTGCAACCTCAGCTTTTTTTGAAGCCTCAATCAAGTAAGGGAAAACAAGAAAGAACTGAAGCAAGTAGGCATCCTCAGGCTCATCTGCACCTCCAACAGCATTGGTGACATCATTCACAAAGTGGAGCTGAACCGTATAGCCTCGTTTTTTTTCATCTTCACCAATACCGGCGAAGAGAAGATCAAAAGGGCGCTCGTTGTCTTTCTCTAAGAGGCGCGTAGCAAATTTTTCCTCTTTGAGGGTTTGCTCAATGACAGCTAATGGGGATTGACTTGCCATAAGATAGAATATTTAGGGTTAATAAAGAGAAAGGCCTATCAACAGATGATCCATCTAGCAGCCTACCCAAGTTTGATCTCTTTGTACATAATAAAAAAGCAGCCTACAATTCGCATGCAGGCTGCTTCTCAAAAATCAAGGCAACCTTAATTTTCGAACTAAATTCGCAATAACGTAATCCTCCAAGGCATTGGTCTTGCCGATGGCTTTTTTACCTGCCCTAGATGCTTTGATCGCTGCACGCGAGTCAGGCTCTGTCATATTAAGGTTTGACTGAAGGAATTCTGCTACATAGTGAGGATCTTGGCCTCGATGCAGAAGAAAATTAATAGAGCGATCTGGTGGTGTGCTTAAAATATTATTTAATTGTGCTTCACTCAACACACCTTCCTGAACCAAAACATTAAGCACACTTTGCGCACCAGGATCTCCTGTGCGTGCACGGTCTAAAATAATATAAAGGCTGTAATTAGAATCATGCGATGCGAGGTAAGCAAGAACACGATTGAGCACTGTATAGTTGATCTCTGCCTCACTCGGTGAATGCCCCTCAAGAGCAAATCCTTTTTCAACAACGCTACGCTCATGATCATAAACTGAAGAATACTCCGTCTCTCTACCTAACGCCCTTCGCATAGCCAGCATCCATTCACCCAAATCTTCTTGATGGTTTAAGTCCTTCTCATACTGGTAAAAACGATAGAAATATGAACTGACAGCATTCAATAAGGTTGTCAGCCAAATGCGCTGAATATTCGTTGTATAGCCTTGAGCAATAACAGCATCACTATGCCCCATGAGATGCCCTAAGACATCGACAAGCCCCCATGAAACAATGATAGCAAATATATTCCTTAAAGAGCGAATAACTTCAATGCCTGTATCCACCCAAATGCCTTCTGTATCTCGATCATTTATCAAAGTATTCATTGCCTCACGAAGCTCTGGATCAAATGTATCCAGTGGCAATTCGTTCAATGCAACTCCCAAAGAACTGTCCTGAAAGGCATTCCTAATATGAAAATTAAACTCTAAAAGCGACAAAGGTAGAGATATTGCTGGAGAGAGTGCCTCAAGCGGATTAACCCAGGCACCTATTTTTTTCACAAAAGCAGGAGAAGCCAATTCATAGTACCTTAGAAGACGCAAACCATTCTTAGTCAATGCTGATGACATACGCACCGAAGCATCTCCAAAAACAACACTTCCTGTGCCCAACCCCCACTGAGTATTGGCAAGGTTTTCTTCCACTATTGAAACAGGAGCGCTTAAGGCCTGCTGAGTCTTTTCACAAATTGATAAATGACGCCTAAGAGTATCCAAAGCGCCGTCTAAACGTTCACACTCCAGATCCTTCCGAGATGACGGGCTATCACTGTACTCATCACTCGGCGATACCCAAGGCGCAAAAGCATTTAAAAGGATCGTATCATAATCACGAACAGTCTTTGCCGAAGCTTGGCACTGATGTAAATCATCCATCAAACTGCCAATATTGGCTAAATACGACTCGCATATATGCCCTGTTTCAGTCAACCTCTCAAGCTCTGCTTTAGACAGGGATTTACGATCGTTAAGATCTATAAGCTTAAGAACAGAATCGGCAAAGGCAAAAACGCGGTTAAGCAGCATAAGCCCTGCAGCTGGCAATATTTTGGAACCCTCTTTAGCCGCAACCCAAGCAGGCACTTCAACGCCTTGTTCATTTTTGTAAGTATCGCCCTCAATTTGATTAACACGTTTCCAGCCATAGTAAAACTTGGCAGTATTCGCTCCCATACTAGTTAATTTCTTAAGTCTATTAGGACCATGACCCGAGGTGTAGCTCCAAAATTCGCCCAAAAGAGTACCACGCTCCATGGGAATATAAGACTCTTGTAAATCATCAAAGTAAAAGCGTAGCCCACGTTCAAGCTGCTCAGGCCCTAAAGGAGTTAATCCAGAACCATACAAAAAGTGCTCCTGCTCACTATAAGGTCGCGAAGAAGGAATACTGAAAGTCCCATTGTTGTAGTTTAAGATATCATCCAGCTCCTCGGGCCCAGAAGGCAGATAAAGCCTAACACCCTGACAAGGTAACATATCTAAAAAAGCGCCTATACTATGCGCTTCATCCATTGAGCACCCCAATGCTAAGGCCGCAGCGACAACCGCCGACTTTGCCGCGCCTTTTAAAGTATCTTCAGAGGGAACATCAGCCTGGGTGATCTGCTTACAATCATTTAAAACAGTTTCAGAAGCCACAAGATTTTGAGAAACATTGCTCGGGTTAAGGTAGTAATCAGTAACCGTATGCTCATGTAAGTAGTCAAAAAAATCACGAGTTCTACCCACCAGCAAGTTAACAACGCTACTAACATCACTACTTGTCGAATACTGCAAAGCAGCTAAAAGAAAGAAGGCCGTATTCACCGACTGTGATACATATCGCGGCCCAACTTTATTAAAATTCAAAGGATCTGCTGTAGTAAAGCCCAAAGAAGAAACGATTAACTTAGCTAAATTTACTTGAGCTCTAGCAGAATCGTAAATAGCAGAAGGCTCAACGTACCCGCTAACGTAATGAGGAACTAAAGAAGTATAATCATCACAAGGTTTTGTATCTAAACTAGCATCCACCCATTCAATATCTGACTCAGCACCTAAGCTTTGCGTGAACACTAAAGCTAGCGTGAATGAAAGAATGAAGATGTTGATTTTTTTTACAGGCTGCATGATAAATACAAAAAAGCTTGTATCGAGGAAGATGCATACTTTTCTCAGTGGCTTCAAATGAAAAATAGATATTTCTACTTAAAAACATAAAGCTAAGCTATCGACATATAACATCAGGTCCTTGACTGCCAACGACTTTATAATAATCCCCAGTCATCTTATCACGAACATACTTCGTGAATCCTGCTTTTTCTATGTTCTTATCCTCAAGAAGACGCTTCGTCTTCCCGGCAGTATGCCTAAAGGTAAGATTAGGGGGTGCATAGATGCGCACAAGAGGCTCTCCTGTATCAGGATGCTCCTGAGGGTCAGGATCTTGCATACTTCGCTCTACTTCTATGATCTCTCCTCGAGATCCGTCTTTCTTAACAACCTGAAAGAGATAGATGGGCATTGGTTAAGGTCTTCGTCGAAAGACAGGCGGACTTTCCTCAGCCTTTAAGCAGAACGCCCACAGGAGCGTGATCTGAACCCATAACGTCATCAAGAATGAATGCGCTTTGCAGCTTATCAACCCACTCCTCTGAAAGCAAGCAATAATCAATGCGCCAGCCAACATTGCGTACTCTTGCGCCTGCCCGATAACTCCACCACGAATATTGCTCGGGCAAATCGGGATATAAATGGCGAAAAGTATCCACATAACCGGCATTTAAAATCGCATCAAATCCAGATCTCTCTTGATCGGTAAATCCAGGATTTTCACGATTTGCTTTAGGGTGCGTTAGATCGATTTCTTGGTGGGCCACATTGAAGTCTCCACACACAAGAACAGGCTTTTGCTCTTTAAGCCCCTGCAAATAATCGCAAAAGGCTCTATCCCAAGCATTTGAACGATAGTCTAAGCGCTTAAGGCCCGCTTGGGCATTCGGCACATAAACATTGGAAACGAAGAACTTAGGAAACTCTAGAGTAATGAGGCGTCCTTCATTACTATGCATCCCATCAGGAAAGTTATAATAAACCTCTAAAGGAGCTTCCTTGGTCAAAATGGCCGTCCCAGAGTAACCCGGACGCTCAGCACAGTTCCAATATTGATGAAATCCCTCAAAAAACTCTCTAGGTATCTGATGATCTGATATTTTCGTCTCTTGAAGACACAGCACATCGGGTGCATGATCGCTCAAAAAGTCCCCAAACCCCTTTTTCAGGATAGCTCGGATACCATTCACATTCCAGGAGAGAATCTTCAGCATAGGATGCTTTCTTTTAGGACGCTCCTGGAATACTTGGCAAGGGAAAACAAGAGCAAAAGCGCGCCTCTAAAGTGTGGTCTACCACAGCTTCAGTTTCATAAGGCATTCATAATTAATAAACTTAAAAACAACCTACCCGTGTCCTGCCACATAAGACTGTGTGGTAGAACACGGGCTAAAGTCACCCCTAGAATATACACACTGCAAGGACCGACCACCCCACCATTTATATAAGCATTCATTTCATATCTGACTAAACCGTGCCAGACAAAAGTTGCTGTTGACAATCAAAGGCTTTCCAGAAAGAAATGAACCTTTATACATTTGGTCGACATCCACATCGCGCGCCGCCATGTTTCACAAAATTTTACGTCCTGTTAGCAAAATCTTTGGCTGTTTTTTCTCCAACGACATTGGCATAGATTTAGGCACTGCAAATACCCTTGTTTACGCTAATGACAAAGGTGTCGTACTCCAAGAGCCAAGCGTTGTAGCCGTTTACAATAACTCACGCAAAGTCCGTGCTGTAGGCTTAGATGCTAAAAAGATGCTCGGGAGGACTCCTGGAAACATCACCGCGCTACGCCCAATGAAAGACGGTGTTATCGCTGACTTTGAAGTAACTGAAGCCATGCTTCGCTACTTTATTAAAAAAGTAGCCAACCGAATGAGTGTCCCTCCGAGAGTTGTCGTTGCCGTTCCATCTGGAATCACTGAAGTGGAGAGGCGTGCCGTCAAAGAGTCGGCAATACACGCAGGAGCCCGTGAAGTCCTCTTACTCGAAGAGCCGATGGCCGCAGCCATTGGCGTTGGCCTGCCTATTGAAGAACCCGCGGCCAACATGATCGTCGACATCGGCGGTGGAACCACTGAGGTTGCCATCATCTCGTTAGCTGGGGTTGTATTCACACGAAGCGTTCGCGTGGGCGGTGATGAGCTCGACAATGCTATCGTCAACTACATGAAACGGGCTTACAACCTCCTTATTGGTGAGCGCACAGCAGAAGAAATTAAAATGCGTATTGGCTCAGCTCACCCCCTGGATGAAGAACTAACGATGGAAGTCAAAGGTCGAGACTCTGTAGCAGGACTCCCCAAGACAATCCAAATCACTTCTCAAGAAATTCGAGAAGCCATGTCAGACACTTTTAATGCGGTTCTCGAGGTCATTCGCAATGCACTCGAACGATGCCCTCCAGAGCTTTCAGCAGACCTCGTTGACAGGGGCCTTGTCCTCGCAGGAGGTGGCGCCATGATTCGCAATCTCGACAAAATGATCAGCAATGCAACGGGACTGCCTGTCACCACTGCAGAATCCCCACTAACAGCCGTCGCCAATGGAACGGGTATGGTCCTTCAAAACCTAAACTGGTGGCTTAACGATTCGAACTAAAAGCCCACGCTAAAAATACATGGGCAAATAATACATGGGCAAATCTAGCGTCCACGCACGACCCCTGGTACTTTTAGGATGCCTGTTACTCATCTGGTGGTTTGTCCCGCCGTTTATCAAATCTTTCGTACAAGTTAATTTTTTTGAGTTACAAGCGCCTGCCTGGTCTGCCGCATCACACTTAAAGGATCTACAACTTTACTGGTCGCTACGAAATCACAGCCAGCAGGAACTCATCGAAGCAGGCAGAGACCTTGCTCGACTCAACTCTGCCTACGAACTGAGTCGGCAAAAGGAAGCCGCCTTAAATAAAGAGATCGAGCATCTGGAAAAGATGCTAAACCTCCCTCCTCTCCCTAACTACAACTACGAAGTCGCACGGGTCACAAGAAGAGATATTAACCAATGGTGGCAACAGCTTGTCATTCGCAAAGGCAAAGATCACGGCATCATTGAAGGGGCCCCTGTTGTGTATGCTGGCGGTGTTGTGGGGCGCATCCAAAAAGTATTCAAAAATACAGCCATTGTCGAACTGATCAGCAGTCCTAATTTTCGTATTGCTGCAAGCTTTGAAGGGGATAGGCGCCCTGTCATCTACCAGGGCGTAGGCACACCTGCCTTTTCAAACCCAAGAGGAATCATTCACAATGTACCTCCTGACTATACAACAGAATCAACACCCAAAAGACTTGTCACCTCTAGGCTTGGAGGCACTTTCCCAGAAGGCCTTGTATTGGGCCAAGTTGACGAACTAAAAGCACGAAGTGATGGACTTTTTCAAGAAGGAAAGGTCTCACTACCTCAAAACCTAATGAGTCTCAGTGAAGTTGCCATCCTCATTCCACTGGATGAAGATGTCGACACGACAATCTAATATGAACATACGATGGCTCATTATCTTGTGCGTAAACCTTCTTGTATATTTCTTGGTGCAAGAGCTCAATGATGCGCTCACTTTTTTTGGCCTAAATATTTACCTAGCGAGCCTATACATTGTCTTCCCTGCGATCTACCTCGCTCCTACTCAAGGAGCCATTGTCGTACTTATCACTTCTTGGGTGGTCGATGCCCCCTTGCCCACTCCTTTTGGAACAACCGCACTCCTATCGATTTTCATCTACACGCTTATACTCCTTATACGCCACCGGATACGGCACCACATGGGAGCATTCATCCTAAGCATCACCTTTTTTACCAACCTCATTTTATTTTTAATCTTAACGCTCATCGCTTCAAACAGTCCGCTAGCAGACTTTGCCTACTGGCAAACGCTCGGCATCAACCTAATCTGCTCTCAAGCGGTTCTTTTACTTGCTGCGCCCTGGGTACTAGAGCTTGAGCAAACGCTTTTTCAGCTTAGCGGCACTCCTATTCGAGAGCATTGAGGCGATGAAACAAATTCAAATATTCAAGACAGACAACCCACGTCTATTCTTATTCTACCCTATATTCTTTTTGCTTTTTTGTGCTTTAATTGCGGGGCTGGCATGGAGACAAATCATCCAAAAAGAATCTTTCGAGTCTCAAGAGGTTCTTCAAAGCATGCGCCGAATTCTAAACCCAGGCACTCGGGGCAATATTTACGACAGAAACGGGAAATTACTCGTCGGGAATAGACCCGTCTTCTCTGCAGTTGCCTATCTTGGCGCGCTTAAGGATGATCTTAGAAAAGAGTACTATACTTGCGTTAAACTCGCCAAACAAAAACATAGCAAAATAGATTTTAATGCCGTACGCAAGGAAGCGCGGCTCAACGTCCTTCAGCGCCATCTTGACACCATCAATAGCATCATCGGTCGTAACGAAAAGATTAAGCTAAAGGATCTCGAAAGGCATTTCTCACAGCGCTTACTACTCCCCTTTCCGCTCATTCAGGACCTAAGCCCTGAAGAGTACGCACGACTCACTGAACAGATTCCTGTTGATGCCCCAATCCAACTATTTACAGACAGCGCACGCTATTACCCCTACGGGCCTGCAGCTGCTCATGTGCTTGGCTATGTAGGCACAACATTAAACATCCCCGAAGATGGTGTCCCAGGAAAGGAGCTAACCACCTTCAGCCTTCGGGGAAAAGTCGGCAAAGCAGGCATGGAAGCTTTCTTTGACGAAAAACTCCAGGGGACAAGCGGCGGAGATGTCTGGAAAGTAGACCCTGTTGGGTACCAATTCCAACACGTAGCCCATAAAGCAGCTTCTCAAGGAGCCCCCATCATCACGAGTATCGATATTGACTTGCAACTGACCGCTGAAAAAGCCCTCGGCGATCATACAGGAGCTGTCGTTGTCCTTGATGTCAACACAGGCGAAGTGCTGACCATGGTCAGCCACCCCACTTATGACCTCAACGAGCTCACGCCCTTCATTCCTCAAGCAACTTATGAAGCCATCAACGATAAGGGCGCATGGCTCAACCGAGCGACTCAAGGACTCTACCCACCAGGCTCTCCATTTAAGCTAATAACAACGATTGCCGGCATGAAAGCAAATTTGATTGATGAACACACAATCACCGACTGCAAAGGAAAGCACTACGTCGGGAACCGAGCCTTTCACTGTGACAGACGAAGCGGTCATGGGCTTCTCAACGTTGAAGAATCCATAGCCAAAAGCTGCAACATTCTCTTCTACCAAACAAGCTTAGATATTGGCAACATGGCTCTGGCGGAGCAAGCCCGCGAATTTGGGCTCGGCGAGCCCACAGGCATTGAAATACCTTTTGAATCGAGCCATACACTCGTTCCTGACTCAGATTGGAAACAAAACAAACAATTGGGCAAATGGATGCCCGGCGACACGACGAATATGTCCATCGGACAAGGTTATCTTTTAAGCACTCCCCTTCAAATGGCTTGCTTCATGGCCTCTTTAGCTCGAGGAGAAACGCGTACCTATCCAACCCTTATCCACGCCCCCGAAAATCATACTCAGTCCTCAAGGCAAAAGAGCAGTCCTATAGGATTAAGCCAAGAACAGTATCAAATGCTTTTAAATGGCATGGAAAAAGCAACGCTCGAGGGAACCGCTCGCAGAGCGACTTTATCCAATGTTCGCATTGCTTCGAAAACAGGAACTTCTCAAGCCTGGTATCAAGGCAAAAGGCGCAATATCGCATGGCACGCGGGCTTTGCTCCAGCCGACAACCCTACAATTGCCATCGTCGTGATGGTGGAAGAAACAGAAGACGACAACAACTATGGAGGAGGCCGCACAACGTCTCCCATCGCTAAAAAAGTGCTTCGTAAGGCACTGCTCAGCAAAACATCTTCCTAATATTTCAATCTTTGCACAAAAGCTGTATGCCGTCCCCAATAAGAGCCAGCCTCTTTTTAAGTTGAACTCAAAACAGTAGCCCCTAATCTTAATAAGCTAACTAAGCAGCATTTAAAACAACGCAGAACCATGGTTGCTACACATTCAACAATGCTCCCCCTGGGAACCCCTTGCCCAGACTTTTCACTGAAAGACACTGAAGAGACTACTATCAGCCTCGACAGTTTTCAAGACGCGCCCGCACTCGTCATCATGTTCATATGCAATCACTGTCCTTATGTCATGCATATTCGGGCGGCCCTAGCAAACCTTGCAAAAGAATACCAAAAAAAACACGTCGCCTTCCTTGCCATTAACAGTAACGACACAGAGCTCTATCCGGCAGATAGCTTCGAATGCATGATCGAAGAAAAATCGAGCGCCGGATACTCATTCCCTTACGCCTTTGACGAGACGCAAGAAGTTGCTAAAAAATTCCATGCCGCATGCACTCCTGACTTTTTTGTTTTCGACAAAAATCGACACCTGAATTATCGAGGTCGTTTTGACAGCACAAAACCAGGTTCTAACGAACCTGCTATTGGAGAAGATCTCCGAAGAGCCATTGACTCAACCCTCAAAGGAATCTCGATTCCAGAAGCAATGCAAAAGCCATCCGTAGGCTGCAACATCAAGTGGAAATCAGGCAATGAGCCTGACTATTTCGGCTAAAAAACTATCAAACAATCCTAGGCGTCTTATTATTTAGACTCCATCCTATAAATGCCCTCCCACTCCTCTCCCGGAGGATTCTCATGCATTTTTCGGCAGCGCTCCATAAATAAATGTGATGGGCTGAGGACCATATTCGAATTCATCTCTTCAACGCCGGACTTTCTTAATCGAGGCAACTCGAACTTAACAGCTTTTTCAAAAAAAGCGTAAGCACCCAGCCAATCGCGACTCAGATAGCGCTCCCGTCCTTTTTCGTAAAGCTCAAGACAGTCCTCAAAAGAAGGAGGGATATCTGAACGCAATCCCACCAATTCATAAAAGCTCACGGGAGCTTTCTTACCCTGGACCACAACGTCGTCTAAAAAACGAAACACAAAAGCATCACTATCATCCTCAACTTCACGCTTAGTTGCTTCAGTAAGCACTGTTGAAACACCATACACTTTAGCTGCCTGCTCTGCGCGAGCGGCTAAGTTCACCGTATCCCCCATCATCGTGTAATTAAAGCGAGTTTTGGAACCCATATTACCCACTGTAGCAAACCCTGCACTGAGGCCAATGCGCGTCCTCATATTTAAGACTACCTGGGGCCAGATATGAACATCCTTACGCCACTTCACACACAAATCCCTTTGGCGTGCATGGATGCGCACTGCTGCCATACAGGCCTGAAGGCTATGCTGTTGTATGGGAACAGGAGCGCCGAACATGGCGACAATAGCATCCCCAATGTATTTATCTAAAGTGCCGCCAGCATCCCTAAGAACTTCCGTCATTACCTCTAGGTACTCATTAATGAGCGTCACTAATTCAGAAGGCCGCAACTCTTCGGAAAGCAAAGTAAACTGCTCAATATCACTAAAAAATGAGGTAATACTCTCCTCAACTCCACCTAGCTGAGGCTCCTCGCGACGCTCAACCATGCGACTGACTAAATCAGGGGCAATGTAGGTGCCAAAAAGGTTACGCATTCTTCGCTTTTGACGCTCATAATCTATAATGCGCATGACAAGACCGGCAATCATCGTTGTAACAGCAGCACCTACAGGAGCGACAACAGGTAAAACTAAATGCCATAAATTAAAAGCAAGAAAAACAAAAACCAAATACGTAAAGAAAAGAATGATAACTGCTGTGTCATAAACGACACTATGCACTCCACGGTAAATAACAATACCCGTGAGCAAGGCTGTCAAAAGGCCAATGACAAGCATAGTTGCCCATACGGGAAGACGCTTAATATAGAGCCCAGAAACTAGCGTTTTGATCAAATTACCTTGAATGCCAACGTTAGGGACCGGCGTTGCATCAAAAGGTGTAGGGGCTAAGTCAAGAAGCGAAGGATCTGTAGCTCCAACAAGAACAATAGCTCCATGCAGTTGATCAAAAAAAGCCTTGGCCGCTACACGCTCCTGCTCAGACCCTTCGTAAAAGTCACGTGCACGATTAAAAAGCTCTGCTAAACTGCACCGTGGGTTGAGTTTGTCATTTTTCCACTTCGAGAACCAGTTGATTTCAATCACCTGCCTATTGGCCAAAGGCATCTCTAGGACAACATTCCCTCCAGAATCAACAGCCTTTAATCGTGTGGTTCGGTATTGAAGGGCGTCTTCGTCCAAATCATAATACATGAGTGCAAGCTGCAAGGCCATCGAGTAAAAAGTATTGTTTGAGTAACGCGGCAACTCGTACAAAATGCGACCCTCTTCATCGAGCAAAACCTCACGATCGCCCTCTGTCGTCAAATTACTCTCGGGAAGACCTTCATACTTTAGGACACCCTCCATGATATGCCTGGCATAAGCTGTTCCGGCATACTCTGAGTACAAAGGCACCCACCGCGAAACGGGACCTGCATCACGCTCTGGATAACGATCGACAAGCCCAACCACGCCCCAACGCTCACTCACGATAGGGTACGTAGGCATATCGGGGAATGGGTTTTTCTCGGGAAAAACAAACCCATCATCTAAATAGGGAAAAAACTTCATCGTATTTTCACCCGAGTAGCGATCAAAAACCGTTTCCTGATAGTCTGCCGCAAGGACAATATTAGGATAATGATGCATGACCTCTGAAAAGGCACGATCACTCTCCCAAGCTTTGCGCTCAGAAACAAGTTGTGAGTTCTTATAGCGGGGAGAAAAGCCAATATCAAAACCAATGGCTTTCACTTCGCCCAAATTGAAGAGTATCCGTGCGGCATCTGCAAAATAAGAATAATCCCAAGGGGGATCTCCAATCAAATGTAGAGCTTGCGCGTCGATATCAACATAGAAAACTTTGACAGGTGCTTCAAGTTCCCCCCGAACCTGAAACTGCCAGTCCAGCACCTTATTCTCAAGAGGATTCAAAAAGTCAGGATCGTCATTCCAAGACTCATCGACTAAAATCCACAACAGCGGTATAGAAATCAGAATCAAAATACGCTTTAGAACCGCTTGACGAGAATGCTGTTTCCTTGCAGTAAACACTGGGGGCTGAGATAAGTTTTTAATAAACTTAGATAGGCGGGCCCATTTTCAAATGACTGAACAAGAATCACAAGGAAAAACGGAACAAAAGAATTTATGGCCCATGCGTACTTGACACCTCGACTCAAGCAAACCAAAAAAAACGTCTATTTTCAGTAAAAAATATTCATCAAAGACGGTCTCTTCTTGATTTGCCAGGCTCAAAGACTACAATCCTTAACCAGCACTTATTTTTTTCACACACACCTCAAATAATCCTCCTATGACTCCCAAAGAAGTACTCGCTCTAGCACAAGCTAAAGATGTCAAAATCTTAGATCTCAAATTTTGCGATATCCACGGCAACTGGCAGCATTTTTCTGTCCCTGTCAGTGAACTCTCCGAAGACCTTTTTGAAGAAGGTCTCGGGTTTGACGGTTCATCCATCCGAGGCTGGCAAGGCATTGAAGCTTCAGACATGCTCGTCATCCCAAGCAGCGAAACTGCTTTTATTGACCCATTCCCCGAAATCACAACCCTTAGCCTCATTTGCGACATTGAAGACCCTATCACCCGCGAACCTTATGATCGCTCGCCCCGAAGCATAGCCAAGCGAGCCCAGCAATACCTCCAATCAACAGGTATCGCGGATACTGCCTACTTTGGCCCAGAGGCTGAGTTTTTCGTATTTGATGATGTTCGCTACCAAAACACAAACAATACGAGTTTTTACTCTGTAGACTCTGAAGAAGGCATCTGGAACACGGCCAAAGAAGAATTCCCCAACCAAGGCTACAAAATCCGCCCCAAAGAGGGCTATCTTCCCGTTCCCCCAACAGACAAACTCATGGACCTTCGCAATGAAATGGTCATGGTCATGTCTGAGCTTGGGCTCAATGTAGAGTGCCAGCACCATGAAGTAGCCACTGGCGGCCAGTGCGAAATCGACCTTCGCTTTGATACTCTGCTCACCATGGCAGACAGCCTCTGCCTCTACAAATACATCGTCAAAAATGTGGCCTACTTACACGGCAAAACAGCTACCTTCATGCCAAAGCCTCTTTTTGGAGATAATGGAAGCGGCATGCACATTCACTCTTCCTTATGGAAAGGCAACAAGCCCATCATGGCCGGCGAACAATATGCAGGGCTCAGCCAAGAAGCTATCTGGTACATTGGTGGCATTTTAAAGCACGCACCTGCCCTATGCGCTTTGTGCAACCCAACTAACAACAGCTATAAACGCCTTGTCCCTGGCTATGAAGCCCCTGTAAACCTTGCATACTCAGCACGCAATCGCTCTGCAATCTGTCGTATACCCATGTACAGCCCAAGCCCAAAGGCCAAACGCGTGGAGTTTCGCTGTCCAGACCCAACGGCCAACCCCTACCTCGCCTTCCCAGCAATTCTCATGGCCGGCCTCGATGGCATCGAAAACCAAATCGATCCTGGCGATCCGATGGACAAAAATCTCTACGATCTCCCTCCAGAGGAAGCCCACGCCATCAAAACCGTCCCAGACTCACTAAAAGGGTCCCTCAATGCCCTAGCAGAAGATCATGGCTTCCTCACCAAAGGGAATGTCTTTTCAGAAGATTTCATTCACAACTTCATTAAAATCAAAGAAAGAGAATACGACGCCGTTCGACTACGTCCACACCCTTACGAATTTGAACTTTATTTCGACATCTAAATACACAACCATGACTCAACTAGAGAGCCTCGCAGACATTAACGAAACTATTCAAGAAGCATCCTCCTGGATAGGCCTTCTACGCAAAGAACTCAGCAAGGTCATTATTGGCCAGCAGTACCTTGTTGATCGACTCATCATTGGCCTTTTAACTGGCGGGCACGTTCTCCTCGAGGGCGTGCCTGGGCTTGCTAAAACACTCTCCGTACGTAGCTTGGCCCAAGCTATCGATGCTCAGTTTCATCGCATTCAGTTCACACCAGACCTTCTTCCTGCAGACATTGTAGGCACCCTCATTTACAACCCTGGAGATGGTGAGTTTCACACGAAGCCAGGCCCTATCTTTGCCAATTTCATCCTTGCTGACGAAATTAACCGAGCCCCCGCAAAAGTTCAAAGTTCCCTTTTAGAGGCCATGCAAGAGCTTCAAGTCACCCTAGGAGACAAAAGCTATCCACTCCCTAAGCCTTTTCTTGTCCTTGCCACAGAAAACCCGATCGACCAAGAAGGGACGTACCCACTCCCCGAAGCTCAGGTAGACAGGTTCATGCTTAAGCTCAAGGTAGGCTACCCAAGCAAAGATGAAGAAAAACAAATCCTAGAAAGAATGGCCTCTACAACGCCATCTCTAGAAGTCAACGCCATCATCAAGCCTCAGCAGATCCTCGAAACAAGGCCCCTTATTGATAAGATCTACGTTGATGATCAAATCAAAGACTATATTTTAGCTCTCGTTTTTGCCACAAGAAAACCATCTGAATACGGGCTCAACATAGCACCGCTCATTCAATTTGGCGCCTCCCCTCGGGCAACCATCGCTTTAACCATTGCCGCAAAAGCTTGGGCATTCATGCATGGGCGTGGTTACGTCACCCCTCAAGACATAAAGTCTATCGGTATGGATGTTCTCCGCCATCGCATTATTATCAGCTATGAAGCCGAGGCAGAGGCCATGACGAGCGAGCATATCATACAACAGATTTTTGAAAGCATACCTGTTCCTTAAAGAAGGAAAACCGCAGGCATCTTCTGCTTTTTCAGCCCTTTAGTCTAGCAGCTTCGGTAAATGTCTTCCAGCGCTCTTCCAGTGATGAGTTGTCTTGCATAGGGCCAAACCAGAGCTTCCATGAAGCATCTTCTTTTGGATCCAAAGCTTGCTGAGACTGAATAGAAAAAAGAACCGCGTTGCACTTAAAGCAACGAAACTTATAGGTGGCTCCAACCGTTGCACTGACAAACTCTGCATCATCAATCTCATGTTTGTAAAGACTTTCGGGATAAGCTTTGCAAAGATTTAAGAACGTCTCTTGTTGCTCAGAACTACGTAGTGCAAGACCCTTCCTGGGATAAACCGTATAGAGCCGGCCGCCCTCATCTAAATACTCACGAACAATGCGTGCACGCAACTCGATCGTCTTCGAACGCTCCTTGTCCTTTACAAGAGCAGGGTCTGCAATAGATGCATTATCCCCTGAATCCAGTGAACCTTTTACGTTATAACACAAAGGCGTCGGCGGACGAGGTACATACATCACACCAACACACTCAGCCAATTCTTTTTCTTTAAGCATCCTTACTAGAGCAGATTCTACGGCCCCCTGAAGCCCAACAAAAACAGCGCGATTTCCTTTGTCTGCGCCACGTCTCTCATAAGCACCCGTTTCGGACAAAGTATTGATCACCGAATAACACTGTTCTTTAGTTCTATCTCCATAAGCACTTGCTGATATTTCTTCTTTTACAAGAACCAAAAAACGCTCACTAAAATCACGCGTCTCATTACTTGTTTGAAGCGCATCTAGGCTTTGGAAAATTTGATCACGCGCCACAGGGCGAGCCTGCTCACCAGAGACATCAGCAGTATCAGCAGGCTCCTCTGCCCACGAGCATACAACCCAAAGACAGATACAAACGAACATTCCAGGCTTTTTCATAAGCTACAGACCAACAAGAATCGTCTAACAAGGCAAGCATTGTTATGTTATGCAAAAAAGAGCTCGCCCAAACAGAACAGGCGAGCCCTTGAAACCAATCAAGAATATCTTAAAGCAGGTCTTTAACCATTTCACGCTCGGCCATCAATTCTTCAACCGAAGCATTAATTTTTTCTTGGCTAAAGGTATTGAGCTCGAGCCCTTGAACAACCTCCCAACCCTTGCCATTGGATCGAATGGGCATAGAGCATATAAGTCCCTTTTCAATGCCATAGCTTCCATCAGAGCAAACTCCAACACTGGTCCAGTCACCCTCTTTAGTTGGGAAGAACATTGAAGCCACCGTGTCGATAGCAGCATTAGCGGCAGAAGCTGCCGACGATGCACCACGAGCCTTAATAATAGCTGCGCCACGCTGCTGAACTGTTGGGATAAAATCATCCTTAACCCAAGCTTCGTCATTTACTTTATTGGAGGCGATTTCACCGTCTACTTTAGCATTGTAAATATCAGGATACTGCGTGGCTGAGTGATTACCCCAAATAGCCAGGTTGGTTACCTTAGATACAGGCACACCCACCTTTTGAGCAATTTGAGCTTTTGCACGATTCTCATCCAAGCGCGTCATGGCAAACCAGCGATCCGAAGGAATGCTCTTTGCGCTATTCATCGCAATCAAGCAATTCGTATTGCATGGGTTTCCGACAACAAGCACGCGAATATCTTCAGCTGCATTTTTCTCAATCGCCCTACCCTGTTCGACGAAAATTTTGCCATTAATCCCAAGAAGGTCACCGCGCTCCATACCGGCTTTACGAGGAACACTCCCCACGAGTAGTGCCCAGTTGGCATCGCGAAACCCTTCGTTCAAGTCTGCCGTTGCGATAATCTCTGTAACCAAGGGAAATGCACAGTCATCAAGCTCCATGACAACGCCTTTGAGCGCATCCATAGCAGGTGCGATCTCAATGAGGTTTAAAGCAACCGGCTGGTCAGGCCCAAAGAGGCCACCCGAAGCAATACGAAATAGCAACGAATAACCGATCTGGCCAGCGGCCCCAGTAATAGCAACACGAATAGGTGATTTCATAGTCGATAGATTAGTAGTTTAAGAAGAGGTTAAAAACTTCATTTTTTCATGCATCTTATAAAGCAAGTCTTCAGTCGTCTCCCAATCAATACAAGCATCTGTAATGGAGACACCATACTTGAGGGCTTCTTTGGGCTGAGGAAAGGATTGATTCCCCGCTTCAAGATTACTCTCAAGCATAACACCAAAGACCTGCTCAGGATGCTGCTGCATGGTATCGAGCACAGAGTCGACCACCAAAGGCTGACGTGTGTGGTCTTTTCCGCTATTAGCATGACTGCAGTCAACGATCATTGACCCGCGGAAGTTCTGTTTTCTCAACAGCTCTGCTGCTTGATGCAAGTGATCTGCGTGATAATTAGGCCCTTGAGAGCCACCGCGAAGGATCAAGTGACAATCCGGATTTCCCTCAGTGGACACAGCCGATGCAAAGCCTTCAGGGCTGATTCCCAAAAACGTCTGCTGAGAACGCGCTGCCTTCATAGCATTAACAGCCGCTGAGACTGAGCCGTCGGTTGCATTTTTAAACCCAACAGGCATCGAGAGGCCAGAAGCCATCTGCCGATGTGTCTGGGATTCAACCGTGCGTGCGCCAATCGCAGACCAGCAAATAAAGTCAGCGATGTACTGCGGCGTAATTGGATCGAGTAGCTCCGTTGCCGTTGGGACACCCAAGCTAACAACATCGTGCAAAAAAGCCCGCGCCATGCCAAGCCCCGTAGCGATATCACAGCTACCATCCAGATGCGGATCCATGACGAGCCCCTTCCAACCAACGGCCGTACGCGGCTTTTCAAAGTAGACACGCATCACGATGCATAAGCGATCAGAGAGCTTCCTAGAAAGTGCAGCTAAACGCTCTGCATACTCCCGCCCCGCCTCAATATCGTGAATCGAACACGGGCCAACGAGCACTAAAAGCCGGCGATCTTCCCCGGAAATAATATTCCGCAGGTCACGACGACTCGCGCTGACAAAATCAGCTTGTTGGGCTGTAATCGGCATACGCCCAACCACCTCCATTGGAGAGGGCAACACCTTATTAACCACGATGTGTAAATCGCTTAGGCGTTGCATGTACGGAGGAAATTCAGTATTTGAAAGTTTGGCCACCAATAACCACAAACGCCGAAAGAAGAGTATGCAGGCACATACTCTGCGTTCAGAGTGGACCTCTGATCTGCACGCAAGTCACCTAAGCGGGCTTGAAAGCTCGCTACGGCGTCTACGCACAGTCGAAGTACGCAGATGGTCTTGGATATTTGGTTCATTATTATTTAGGTTGAATAAAGCCCTAACAATGAAAACAAATAAAATATTTGTCAAGCGAGCTTCTCGAGATGGCCCTCGAGAAGCTCTATAAATGGAGTGCAACGTGCTAGACCATAGCAGGTTCCCGCGCATTTTTGCGTGCGGACTGAGCCGCTGCAATCATGTGTTTGAGGGAAGCCTCTGTCTCCGGCCAAGCACGTGTTTTGAGCCCACAGTCTGGATTGACCCAAAGCTGCTCAACCGGGATGACCCGTGCTGCTTTACCAAGCAGGTCTTCCATCTCAGCCTGTGAAGGCACGCGTGGGCTGTGAATATCCCATACACCAGGCCCGATGGCATTGGGATAATCAAACTCTTTAAAGGCCTCAAGCAGCTCCATATCTGAACGCGAGGCTTCAATTGAAATCACATCGGCATCGAGCGCTGCAATGGAGTCAATAAAGTTATTAAACTCACAGTAGCACATGTGCGTGTGAATCTGCGTTTCATCACTCACGCCCGAAGAAGCGAGGCGAAAAGCCTGAGCCGCCCAATTAAGATAATCGCGCCATTCTGTTTTACGCAGTGGTAAGCCCTCACGCATAGCAGGCTCATCGATCTGAATAACCTGCAAGCCATTGCTTTCAAGGTCGACCACTTCATCGCGAATAGCGAGCGCGATCTGGAAGGTCGTGTCCTTGCGTGGCTGGTCATCGCGCACAAAGCTCCACTGAAGGATGGTCACAGGCCCGGTAAGCATCCCTTTGACGGGCTTCTTTGTTTGAGACTGTGCAAACGTCGACCAGCGGACTGTCATCGCCTCAGGTCGCGAAACATCGCCAAAAATAATCGGCGGCTTGACGCAGCGTGAGCCATAACTTTGCACCCAGCCATTTTCTGTGAAGGTAAAGCCATCGAGTTTTTCACCAAAATACTCGACCATGTCATTGCGCTCATACTCACCATGCACGAGCACATCGAGCCCGACATTATCCTGAAACTCAATCACGCGAGTTGTCTCCTCGGCAAGGAAGCGATTGTAGTCTTCATTGCTAAGCTCACCCTTTTTCCAGCGCGCACGCATCGCACGCACCTCTTTCGTTTGAGGGAAGGAGCCAATGGTCGTCGTTGGGAAAAGGGGTAAATTAAGACGTGCCTGCTGGACCTCCTTGCGCCTAATATAGGGGGACGCACGACGCATATCTTGCTCCCCAACGGACTGAACACGCTGCTTCACTTCAGGATTATGAATGCGTGTACTCGTTCGGCGAGATTCCATCGCAGCACGGTTTTCCTTGAGAGCAGCCGTCTCTTTGCCCGTAGCAGCGAGCTCAGCAAGGGTCGATACTTCGTGAAGTTTTTCCTCAGAAAACGCGAGCCAAGACTTCAGCTCTGCATCCAGCTGCGTCTCATAGCGAAGGCCCATGGGCGCATGCATGAGTGAGCAAGAAGGAGCGACCCAAACACGTTCATCACCCATAGCAGCCTGTGCTTTTTTGAGGATCGCAAGCGAAGCATCAAAGTTGTTTTTCCAAATATTGCGCCCGTCAACAACACCCACAGAAAGCGCCTGGTCTTTTCTTAAGGCCTTGGCTAAACGCTCGACATCTTCGGGAGCACGCGTCGCATCACAGTGCACAAGATCAACAGGGAGCTCCGCCACACGAGCAGCATGATCGCGCATTGGGCCAAAGTACGTCGTCAGGCAAAACTTGAGCTTAGGTGCTGCAGACCTTAAGAAAGCATAGGCCTTTTTCATCGCCTCCAGTGGCGCTTGGTCTAAGTCCTGGGAAAGTATAGGCTCATCAAACTGCACCCAGGTTGCCCCTGCTTGCTCAAGCCTGCGCAGTACCTCGGCATAGACCATGAGAAGATCATCAAGCAAGGTCCACCGGTCAAAATTAGGGTTGGCATCGTCCTTGACCTTACTTAACTGCAAGAAGGTCGCTGGTCCCTTTAAAACTGTACGGGTCTCAATCCCCTGGGCCTTGGCTTCCTGAAACTCATCGATGGGCTTCGTTGAAGTTAATCGAAACTGCGTCTTAGAGCTGAGCTCAGGCACGAGGTTATGGTAGTTAGTGTCAAACCACTTGGTCATCTCCATTGCAGGAGCACTGGCGGGTGGCTGCTCCTGGGGGGTCGTCCCATGAGCCTGAG
>DCBD01000099.1:31658-33381 GCA_002313355.1 Opitutia bacterium UBA1116
GGTGGCTGCTCCTGGGGTGTCGTCCCATGAGCCTGAGGGGCAAGCCCACGAGCCATCAGGAAATACGTATCCAAGTCCACACGATCTCCAGAGTGATTGAAGCGCTCAGGAATAGCGCCCACCATACAGCATAGATCGAGCATCTCATCATAAAAGCTAAAGTCATTGGAAGGGATGCCCTCAACTCCAGCATCTCGCTGCATTTGCCAGTGGGTTTTGCGCAGCTCCGCAGCTGTGTTGAGGAGCTCATCACGGCTCAACTTACCACGCCAGTAAGCTTCCGTAGCTTTTTTCAGTTCACGCTTTGCACCGATCCTGGGAAAACCCAAGTTGTGAGTATGGAGTTGTTTCATAGTTTGAGGTAATGGCGGGTTAATAATAATTAAAACTCAAGTTTAAGAGCCCTTAACATCTAGGAACCCCTATTCTAAAACAAGCAATCCTCCTGTCAAACGCTACCTTATACAATTCAGCCAAAAACTGGAAATACGCAGCAACAGGGTGTATATTACCCCTAGATTTGATGTTAAAGATCAGCAGTACAGATAACTGCTTTAAAAATAGTCTACAATTACACTCAGGAACCCCTTCAGGGTTCCGCAACATTTAGCACATGATTGCTTACTAGAAGGAAAATACCATGAGTCAAAATCCAGTAGAGATGAAAACATCAACACCATCCACCCAGGATGTTAAGCACAGCACAAGCACATCTGGAGTACTGAAGGGAAAGCAAGGCTCTCGCGAAGTTTACACAGAAGCTAAGCCCAAGGGAACACTCACCTTTCAAGATGCTCCCTTTAAATTCTTCACGACTGCTTGCTCGCAATTTTTCAGTCGCGTCGCCGATCGATTTCATGATGAGAATACCCAGATCTATCGCCGCGCAGAGAGAGCCCTACACGACCCTTTTGCTCCACCTGCAGAGAAAAAGGCTGCCGCAGATGCCTTGGTGAAACTCGATGACCAGGCCTTCTTAGTCATCTCTTTCACAAAAAAAATGGACGCAGTGAAGATTCTATCCTTCGATCATTATTCGAGGCATTGGCTAAAAACCCTGAAAATAAGCATCTTCAAGAGGCTGGGACAAGCTACATAAAAAAACTCTACGCAAGCTATGGAGAAGAATTGTCGGCCTACTGGGGTGACAGATCAGATCACTACCAAGCAAACAAAGAGATCATAGGTAAGATGCTTCCAAACCTTCCAGAGGCTACTCAACGCAATCTACGTGGTATACACCTCGATTTCTCGGTGTCAAAAGTAGGACAAGAGCTAGGCGAACGATTTGATGGTGAGACATTCCTTACAGAGAGTAAGCCACTCAATCGAAGTTTTGTTTTAGTCAGGCTTTATGACACCCTTAATAAAACTAGTAACAGGACGGACCAAGGCGAATTAGGAAAAGTAATCGACGCCCTGGAAAAGCTTCTGAACAAAGAAGCCGTCAGTCTGGCCAGAGATATGATCGTACACAGCTCTCCAGACTCGCAAAATCTAAACAGGCTCTTTGCAATCGCACTTCAAGGTGACTCTGAAGCAGTCCGCGCAGAGAACTTCGAGACACTGATGAATGCCCGTTACGAAATCCAGCGCGGCCCTCAGGCATCTGCTGCAACTCGAAGCCTAAGATCCTCCATTTTGCATAATGACGACAATAGTCCAACAGCAGAAAAAACCGCCCTAGCTGAAATCATACTCAAAGCGGGAAAAATAGCGCTTA
>DCBD01000105.1 GCA_002313355.1 Opitutia bacterium UBA1116
TAAAAATAAATAATATGTATTTCAATGATTTGAGCTTGGAAGAGGTTTTCAGAGATGAGGCAATTAATGGTGTTATTTTTCTAAAAAAATCTCACCACTTATTGCCTCAAGAGGTTTGCTGTCGAAAAACAGCTCAATTTTCGAGATAAGCCTATGGGTGAATTCCATAAGAACGGCGGCCCTGAGGCAACCTATCGGTGCAGGAAATATAAAGTCATAGGCCAGCATAACCTGGTTTTCTGATGAAAATCGAGATCGTATTTTTATGTTAATCAATGTCTTGCAAAGATTTTTTGCTGCAGACACAACTGAGTCTGCCCCCTGCACTTCAGCAAGTGGGCCAATGAAGTGGACGTTAGGGTTCAAATAGCTTGCCATGCGGTCGAAATCTTCCTGCAGCATGGATTGATAATAGTTCTCAGCGATGCTGAGGGTGTCGTGGTCTTTGTGTTTGACAGTGTTCATATAAAAGTTTGTTTTTTGGGTTTATATAAGTTCACTGACAAATAAATATAAGGACACTGATATGTCAAGAGCCAAAAAAATAAACATAAATCATTTGTTGGGCTACCAATTAAAGCAGACGCAGCATGCCTTGCGGCTTCATATGGATGAGGCTTTACGGTTTCTAGATCTGACGACACCTCAATATGCCGTTCTTGCTCAGTTGGAATTAAGGCCGGGTATCTCAAATGCATCATTGGCTCGTGCATCATTCATTACAGCTCAAACGATGCACGGCATTGTTTCCTCTTTAGAGAAAAGAGGTTTAGTGCAGCGAAAAAAGGATCCTAGCCACGGGAGGATTTTGTGCACAGAGCTAACTGGGGCAGGCAGTAAGGCAGTGCAGCAGGCGCATGAGCTTATAGCCAAGGTTGAAGAGCGCATGACATCTACGATGACGGATAAAGAGCGGGCGCTACTGGCTGAATTGCTTCTAGCCTGCTTTAATAGCCTGAACTCTAGCGGAATGGGTCTTAAGTAAGAGCGCGCCGCTTGAGAAGGGTTCAGGGCCTTTGCTTTTTAGACTCAAGGACGACCATGAGGACGCTAATGTCTGCGGGGGTGACGCCGCTGATGCGGCTTGCTTGCCCGAGGGTGTTCGGGCGTACCTCTGCAAGCTTCTGGGCGCATTCTGTTTTAATGCCTTTGATGGTGGAGTAATCGATGTTTTGAGGCATTTTGATGTTTTCGAGTTGCTTGAATTTCTCGATATGCTTCATTTCTCGATCTAAATAGCCTTGGTAACGAACACGATACAAGATTTCACTGCGAGTTGCTTCGTTTAGGCTTAAGAATTCGTTTGGAAATTCGAGCGTCTCTAGGTCTGTGCCACGTCTTAGAAGATCTCCAAAAGTACCTCCGCGTGTTTTGTCTTTTTCGAGCTGAGCCGTCCAGTGTAGGACATCTTGATGTTTTTTTCGAATTTTACTCAGGCGATTTTTACTCGTAAGATTTTGTTTATCAATGTGTTGCAGCATTCTTAGTTCGGCACTGCCTGTGTTGAGGAGTAAGCGATATTCTGCGCGGCTTGTGAACATGCGATAGGGCTCCTGGGTTCCCTTCGTGACAAGATCATCAATCAGTACTCCGATGTACGATTCATGTCTGCCGAGGATCATGGGTGCCGCATTTCGGCTTTTGAGAACCGCATTGACGCCTGCCACAAGTCCCTGACCTGCAGCCTCTTCATAGCCTGAGGTTCCATTGATTTGGCCGGCAAAAAAGAGATTTTCGACATGCTTTGACTCAAGTGAAGGCAAAAGCTGTGTTGGGGGCGCATAATCGTATTCTACGGCATAAGCCGGGCGAATAATTTGTGCGTTCTCAAGTCCAGGAATAGATTTAAGAATATCAACTTGAGTGTCAAAGGGGAGGCTAGTGGATAGGCCGTTGATGTACCATTCGTCTGTATTGCGGCCTTCAGGCTCAATGAATAGACGATGATGGGCCTTCCCCTCGAATTTTACGTATTTATCTTCAATGCTCGGGCAATATCGAGGGCCTGTGCCTTGTATCTCTCCTTTGTATAAAGGTGATTTGCAGAGATCTTTTCTTACGATATGTTCTGTGGCTTCGCTTGTTTGGGTCATCCAGCAGGATACTTGATCGGTTCCTGGCTTCCATCCGAGCTTTCTTTGGCCGATTTGTTCCACGTGGAACATGTCTTCATCGTCACGTGTATCATAAAAGGCAAAGAGTGTGGGGGTTTCATCGCCTGGTTGTTCTTCAAGTTTTGAGAAATCAATTCCGGAGCCTGATATGCGAGGGGGAGTTCCTGTTTTGAAGCGCTCCAGGGTGATGTCTGCTTCGATGAAGCTCTTAGAGAGGCCACGTGCTGCAAAATCTCCCATGCGCCCTCCTTCACTCTTTGCCTCACCTACGTGCATGAGTGCCTTGAGGAATGTTCCTGTTGTAACAACAACGGACTTAGCGTAAAAGTCTACACCGATATTTGTCTGCACGCCGAGCACTTTGCCCTTTTTCATAATCAGGCTGTCGACCATTGCTTGAAAGATAAATACATTGGCCTCAAGCTCGAGCGTGTGTTTCATTCGAAATTGATAGGCTTTCTTATCACATTGAACACGAGGAGCTTGTACGGCCGGCCCCTTGGATGCGTTGAGCAGTCTAAATTGAATTCCTGTGGCATCGGCATGGGTTGCCATGGCCCCACCCAGCGCGTCAATCTCACAAACAATGTGCCCTTTGGCGAGCCCCCCGATTGCTGGGTTGCAGCTCATTTGAGCAATGGTATCGAGATTTCCTGTTAATAATAGCGTCTTTGCACCCATACGAGCTGCAGCTAGAGCAGCTTCACAGCCTGCATGGCCGGCTCCACAGACAATAACATCATAGGGACGTTGAGGACCGAATTGGATAGAATGATTCATTTTCCTATGCAGAATGTTGAAAATAGCTCATCGAGCATCGCTTCGTTGTCAATCCTGCCTACAACGTCGCCCAAGCGCTCTAGAGCCTGTTTGAGGTCGCTTGCGGCTAGCTCTACAGGTTCATCGCGAGAGAATTGCTCCAGGGCACTTAGGATCAGGCCTTGGGTTTGCTTGAGGACGGTCGCCTGCCTCGCATTAACGACGAGTTGTTGGTCGCTTGGGACCACGTGGTCTGATTCAAGTGTTTGAATGATTTTTTTTCTAAGGTCTTTTAGTCCAGTACCTTCGGTAATGGATATATAGGTTCTTGGAAAGTCGCAAAGAAAGTCTTCATGCTTTGAACTCCCGGGGAGATCTACTTTGTTGATGAGCAGCAGCGTGTTTGATTGTTTGAGGTCCTCAAAAATGGTGCTAGGAAGCTCAGGGGTAGGTTCTGTGCTGTCGATAATCAGTAAGAAAAAGTCGCCTTCGCGGACTTTTTCGAGGGTCTTTTCGATGCCTCGGGCTTCAATGTCTGAGCCTGCTTTGTGAAGTCCCGCTGTATCAATGATTTGAAGGCAGTAGGGTTCGATCATGATGCGCTCTGAAATGAAGTCGCGCGTAGTGCCTGCCTCTGGGCTGACGATGGCGCGTTCCTCACCCATGAGATAGTTCATCAAGCTGCTTTTGCCTGCATTGGGGGCACCCATGATAACGGTTTTGATGCCTTCGCGCAAAAGTTCGTGGTAGCGACTGGTTTCAATCAGCTCGCTCAGCTCGCTGGCAAGCGCGTTAATTTTTCCAATGAGTGCTTGTTCGTCTTCTTCAGGAAGATCTTCTTCCGGGAAATCGATGTAGGCTTCGATCTCAGCGAGGATGCTTAACAAGGTGCTTGAAAGAGCGCTTATTTTTTGACCAATTTCTCCCTTAAGTTGTTTGTGGGCAATGCTTAGTGCTCGATCACTGCGAGCGCAAATGACATCGGAAACGGCTTCTGCTTGGGTGAGGTCGAGCTTCTTGTTGCAGAAAGCTGTCCGTGTAAATTCTCCTGGCTCGGCAATACGGCAGCCTCGATCAACCAAGTCCTCGATGATTTTTTGTGCAATGAGCGGGTTGCCGTGGCAGTGAATTTCGAGCATGGGCTCGCCCGTGTAGGAGCGCTCATCCGGGTAGAGGATAAAGACTCCATGATCGAGCACTTGACCTGAAAGGGCCGTGTAAGTGCCTAATGTCGCTTGTCTAGGAGTGCATGCCTGTTTATTAAAGCACTGCTCTGCAATGGATGGTGATAGAGGTCCGCTGAGGCGAATCATCGCGATAGCCGATTCGCCTTGAGGTGTACTGAGTGCAACAATGGTCTCTCCTAATGGCATAAAAAGTCTTCAATAAACACGTATCTTTGGTATCTACAATGGCGTTTAGGTTTCCTAAAAAAATTTACACCCTTTAAAAAGAGTGCTTAAGTGAACCTAGCCTAGTTTAAGTCCCCAAGTTAAAATGCGAAAAAACAATGGTAAAGATTATATTTGTACCCGGTAACGGTGGATGCACGACTCAGGATAACTGGTTTCCCAGTGTCCAGCGTGATTTAGAAAGCAGGGGCCTTGAGGTCATTGCAGCGACATTTCCAGATCCTGAACTTGCCCGAGAGTCCTTTTGGGTTCCTTTTTTGATCGACGAGCTTAAGGCTGATGAGCAGACCATTCTCGTGGGCCACTCCTCGGGCGCCATCGCTGCGCTGCGTTTGGCTGAGCAGCACACAATATTCGGGTCTGTCTTAGTAGGCGCATACTATACAGATCTTGGGATGGAAAGCGAGCAACAGTCAGGGTATTTTTCCCGTCCCTGGGATTGGAAGCGCATCCGAGAGAATCAGCAATGGATAGCTTTGTTTGCTTCGGAGGATGATCCATGGATCCCTATTGAAGAGCCGCGTGCCATGCATGCTCAATTAAACTGTGAGTACCACGAATTTAAAAACCAAGGACACTTCGGAGGAGACTATGTTAAGCTTGATTTTCCGGAGCTCACACTTGCTATTCTCAATAATATCCAGGTTCACACAGGTGCCCAAAAAAGCGCTCTTAGTTTATAAGAGCGCTTTTGTTTAAAGAGAAAGATGGTTTAATTAGCTTCAGGGTCAGCATCTTCGCTTTCACCGAGTGTTGTGCCGCCAACCACTTGGACTTTGGCCATGATCTCTTTAGAGATCTTATCCATGACGTCCGGATTTTCAGCAAGGTGCTGCTTGGCCGCTTCGCGCCCTTGGCCAATGAGCTGACCTTCGTAAGAAATCCAGGCACCCTTTTTCTCGAGAACTTTTTGCTCAATGCCAAGATCGAGAATGGAGCCCGTCTTTGAGATGCCTTCATTGTACATGATGTCAAACTCACACTCGGTGAAGGGTGGGGCAATTTTGTTTTTTACGACCTTAACGCGTGTTCGATTGCCGGTAACCTTTCCGGAAGGCTCTTTAATAGCGCCAATGCGGCGAATGTCCATACGAACCGAGGTGAAGAACTTGAGTGCGCGCCCGCCGGGTGTTGTTTCCGGGTTGCCGAACATGACACCAATTTTTTCGCGAATTTGGTTGGTGAAAAGACAAATACACTGCGTACGATTGATCGCTGAAGTGAGGCGACGCATGGCCTGGCTCATTAGGCGGGCCTGGAGGCCGACAGTTGCATCACCCATTTGACCATTGAGCTCGTTTTTGGAGACCAGTGCTGCAACCGAGTCTACAACAACAATATCGACAGAGCCAGAGCGAATGAGTGTCTCGGCAATGTGAAGGGCATCTTCACCGCTTTCGGGCTGAGATACGATAAGATCGTCAAGATCAACGCCGACGATCTTCGCGTAACGCGGGTCTAGGGCATGCTCGACATCGATAAAGACAGCCGTACCGCCCTGTTTTTGAACCTGAGCGATAATGCTCAAGCAAAGGGTGGTTTTACCGGAGGACTCAGGCCCGTAAACTTCACAGATGCGGCCGCGTGGAAGACCCCCAATACCGAGGGCGAGGTCTAGGGCGATGGAGCCAGTGGGAATGCAGGAGACGTTCATCTTGGACGCCTCGCCCATGCGCATGATGGTGCCTTCGCCGAATTGTTTGTTGATAGCCGTGAGGGCTAGGCTGAGTTCCGTACGGGAGCTGTCTTTGGGTGCAGATTTTGCTTTTGTTGATGCCATAGTATGATAACAATTAGATGTAGCTCATCCAATCGAGCAAGGCCTGTTCATGCAAGCTTTGAATGGCCATAAGATGCCCGCTGGAGCCTGCTTATTTACTTATATGAAAAGGATCATTCAAGAAAGTCATTCGCAAAACCCACTCGCTCAAGAGGCTACGCTTGAGCTGAGTCGCATGCCAATGCCTTGGGGGCTCGCTTGGCTAGTTTTTTATCAAGGAAATCTTGGCTTCCTGTGCTTCCAAGATCCCCAGGAAGACGAAGCGCGTCTGCGCACTCTGATTTACAAGCGTTGGCCTTTGCCTTTAAACGAACGCTCTGAGAAGCTTGCTCGTTCTGATGGCCAAGCCGTGCTCGACTATTGGCGCGGCAAGCGGAGCACTTTGCCCTGGAGTGTACATTTGCGGGGGACAGATCTTGAGCGAGCCGTTTGGCATGCCTTGCTTGAAATCTCGCGCGGAGAAGTGTGCTCGTATCAAGCCATTGCTGAACGCGTAGGGCGGCCCAAGGCAGTGCGGGCCGTTGCCTCAGCCATTGGGCGTAACCCGGTTAGCTTGCTTGTCCCGTGTCACCGAGTTCTTCGCAAGAATGGTGCTTTAGGAGGCTATGCATGGGGCTTATCCTGCAAAGAGGCTTTGCTCAAGGAAGAATCTGTCGTACTTGTCTAATGCATCATTCATCCCCAAAAGGCTCTTTTCGCGGCCGCTATGTTGAGCAATACCCAATATTTTTGCTACTCTTTATGCCTATTCTCGGGGTTGCACCGATCAGTCTCGCTTGTCTTGTCTTGCAGCTTTTAGGCATGGGGCTTTATATCACGTCGGTTCTTGTGGAGGGCAAACAGCCCCAGCAACAAAAGCTTTTACGCTGGTCAGGTGTAGGTCTTTGGTTTGCCGGGTTGGTGAGTGCCTTGTGGATCTTCATCACAGGCTTGTTTTTTGCCGGGTAGTGCTCTAATAGAATCTCTATGGATGCTTCATTGCTTGCCTCTGCACCTCACTCAAGGCCTAAAAGTGGCGTTGCCTACTGCCGTTATATGGGCGTTGGGCTTGGCTTTTTCCTTATCGTATGGGGGTGTGCTTCGTGGTTCCGCTGGAATGGCGCCTTAGGCCTTGGCATTGTCCAAGGGATCTTTCTTTGCCTCTATGGGCTTTTGCTTACAGCCCCGTGGAAAACGGTACCCGAGCGCACCTGGCGGCGGATGTTTTTCCTGTTACTTGGGATGACAGCCGGCTTCGTTTTCTTTCAAGTGTTTGATGTCCTGTACCAGGCAGCTCTTGCCGAAGAGCTACATCACAAGCTAGCTCCGCCTGCTTTTCAGGGGATTTTGATATTTATTGCCCTGATGCAGGTGCCAGCGGTTCTTTTTGAGCGCAAGCCTGAGCTTTTGGACTGAAGTTGATCTTATTAAGCTGTTTCCAGTGGCTGGAATGCAATGCTCCAAATCGGTTGCTCGCCCTGCTTGATTACGCGTGCCGTTTTTGTTATAGTCGAGTACTCGATCAACGCTTCACCTGCGTCGTTCCATGCACTAAAGTAGAGCTTTTCCTCGGGTACAATGTGTATGATCTCTCGCACTTGATACGTGTCAGCTAGTGTGCTCAGCATTTCATTAAAGTTTGGAAATGCCTGAGTGAGCACTCTTAATGGGATAAGATTGTATGAACTTTGGGCGGTACCATCTTTGTTAAAGAGGGGAAAGCTTTCCTCACGGTCTTCTTGAGTGAGCATCAGTTGGTCATACGAGGTATCCTGGGCTGTATACGTCGAAAGCCTTTCATCTGCCGTGTTTAGCTCAAAGACATGAGGCACTCTCTCCAAGTTGTTCTTGAGCGCAGTTGCATGAACGGTGACATTTTCGCCTTGGACGGCAATGCCTTGCAAAGAAAAGAGCTTCGTGGCCTCGGGTTGCTCTATTTTCCTCAGGACTGTGTAGTTTAGGGACATCAGATCGAGCGCGTAGAGGTGGATCGTCCTCGTATCATCTTGCAGGGCAAGATAGAAGTTATCCCTGGAGCTCGATGCGATGTAGGCATTTTCAATGACCCTAGAAGCGGCTTCTTCTGGAAGAGGCATTGTATGGCTCTCGAGCGTTTGACTTTGAATAGCTTCTATTTCAATATGTTTACCTTCTTGGCTGAGAACATAGTAAGTGTGGAATGGGGCCTCTTTGCGTTGTTCGATTGGGGGAAAAACGCCCTCTGTATCTTCTGTCTCAATGTTTTGAATGATAGGTGCTGGCTCATCAAAGACTGTCTGAGCTCCATTCCATACATAGGGTCCAAAAAACCAGGCTACAGGAACGCTGAGAATACCGCCCGTTATAAGGAGTGCTTTTGTGTTGGTCGTGCCTCCAGCTCTTAGGCTGGCATAGATAGCTATGGCTGCTAGGAACCAATGGTATGGGCACCATGGTGAGAAACGCCCGCCTGTTGCGGCAAAATAAATACAGGATTCCATAAGCTAAAATGCTTGTTGCAAAGCAGTGTACAGCGCAAGATTTTTAGACCTCATAAATAATTATATCTAGATCTCCGAGAAAGATCCAGTAGAA
>DCBD01000124.1:0-19742 GCA_002313355.1 Opitutia bacterium UBA1116
GCCGGCTTCTGCTTAGGCACTTTTGCCTTAGCAACTGCCTTCTTAGTGCCCTTGGCCTTAGCCGGTACGGCTTTTTTGGAAGCAGATTTCTTGGAAGCTGTATGGGTGGGTGTTTTTCTTGAGGATGCCTCCTCAGCTTCATCTCCTTCAAGCCCACCTGAAATGAGCGCCCCGAGCCCTCGACCTAAACGATTTTTTGCGTATGCCATGAGTATATCTGCTTATCCCTGTCGTTGTGGTATGAAAATGGTTTGGCCTGCCTTGAGATCTTTGGGGTTAGCAATCTTGTTGGCATTTTGAATGTCCCGAATAGTTGAGCCGTGCTTACGAGCGATCGTGGAAAGCGTGTCTCCAGGTTGAACGGTATAAGCAACGCCTTCTTTGGGGTAGTTATCTGAAAACTGGAAAGATGTGCTAGACCCCGAAACACTACTGCCTGACTTGGCCATGCTGTCTAAAGCGCGCTGTGTTTGGGAACCCATCTTTTCGAGCTGGCGCGTGACGATATCGATAATTTCACGTTTTTGGCGTTCATCAGAGCGGGCCATCTCGTCTCGAAGGTGCTGAAGCTCGGCACGGGTATTTTGGACAAAAGCGTTATAATTTTCGATCAGTTGATTTTGGCGAATAATGGCAGCCTGCTCACAGCGACGGGCATCTTCAAGCTGGTTGCGCACAACTTCCACCTCGAGACGAAACTGGCCCAAGCGATGGTTGATAGACTCCATATCCTGCTGAAGGCCAGCAACCTGTATGCGTAGCTCGTTGATCTCTTCACTTTGGCGGCCTTTGGCATGCGCAGGGCTATGCATAAGGAAGGCGATAGTGCTAAAGGCACTAACTGTGCGAAGGAACTGAGTGGCAATGCATTGCATCTATAGTATGCTTAGTATTTCAAAAGTTTCTATGGTTCCTTAAAAATGTCAATCTTCGGGCTCTATTTGCTTTTTTATTTTTTTCCTATAGGGAAAAGGTTGGTCAGAAATGAAGGCTGGCATCGGGTTAGAAGGAATAATGGTGCCGGGATCTATCGGAAAGCCACGAAGAAACTCAGCCACGGGAAGCATTTTGCCCCCGGGACGCTGGAGTTCTTGAAGGCCAAGAACGCCCTCACCGGTCTGAATAGCGAGAAAATCGTCAAAAAAACCTAAAACCTCACCTGGCAATTCTTTATTATTATCTAACTTTGAATCACTTACGACTTTAGCCCTGCCGACTTTGAGCCGCACCCCTCCCACCTCAATAAACGTGGTCGGCCACGGGTTGAGGGCCCGAACCCTGTGGTCTACCACACTTGCTGGGGCCAAAAAATCAAGAACACCATCCTCCTTCGTGAGCTTGCGCACATAGGTAGCCCGGCTATCATCTTGGGGAATGAGCTGAGCTGAACCTGAGGCGATAGCCCTTAAATGGCTCTCAATAAGGGGGATACAGGCATGGGAGAGCTTCTCTGTCAACGACTTAGATGTATCCCAAGGGTCAATATCGACCTTTTCGACGTCGACAATAGGCCCTGCATCCATTTTTTGGACCATTTTCATGAGGGTAACACCAGATTCACGGTCTCCAGAGGCAATCGCTGCTGGAACTGGAGACGCTCCACGGTAGGATGGCAAGATCGAGACATGGAAATTATAAGCGCCCAAGGGAGCGGCCTCGAGGAAAGACTTGGGCAAAAGCTGCCCATAAGCCATAAGTAGAATGAGGCCTACCCCAGCCTCTTCAAGCCACACAACATCTGCTTGGCCGAGACGCTCAGGCTGAAAAATGGTTATTCCCTTGGACTCAGCCCAGAGCTTAACGGCACTTTTCTGTAATTTTTTGCCACGACCTGTTGGCCTATCAGGTTGAGTGATCAGCGCTGCAAAATCGATGCTAGGCTGGTCATAAAGATATTCCATGACCGGAATAGCCATGGCATCAGAGGCAAGAAAAACGATTTTCAGGATATTCACAAACCATTTAGCTTAATCTGAAGGCGTAGCTTTCTTCAAGTCTCGTTTGGGTTTTCCCCTAAGGTCGAAAACAATGGGACACCCATCAAAATCAAAAGCGCGCTGGAAGCCTGCCTTTAAGTAACGCTCGTAATTTTCTTCAAGACGGTATTCTTGGTTGCAAAAAAGACGAATGCGAAAAGGGTTGCGCCCAACCTGCAGCGCATAATACACCTTGAAGCGCTTGCCACCCTCAGACTTGGGCTCACGAGCTTGCATGAGGTCATGAAGCACTTTGTTGATCTTAGATGTTGAAAGCTCTTGATGGGCACGCTCGTAAATCCCACGAGCTTCCTTAAAGAGCGCATCAACGGCAAAATCCGTCAAAGCGGATGTAAAAATAATGGGAGATTTGGGAAGAAAAAATAATTCTTTTCGCACTGCTTTTTCAAAAGCTTCGCGAAAATCTTCTACAGTTTCGTAGCCTTGAATGGGATCTCGCTTAAAAAGCTTCTGTGCATAGTCCCACTTATTAACAACGATGATAAGAGGCTTTCCCATAGCGAGGACTTCGCCAGCGACTTTCTTGTCGAGCTTAGTCACCCCCGTCATTGCGTCAACCACCTGAAAGACGACATCCGAAGCTTCAATCGACGATTCAGACCTGAGCGACGAAAAGTACTCAAGGCTTGAATCCATCTTTTTCTGAGAGCGCAAGCCTGCTGTATCGACCAAACGAAATGCCCAAGTCTCTCCTTCAGGGGTCTTATAATCAATATCTGAGGTAACCGACTCGCGCGTTGTCCCAGCGACATCACTCACAATAAGGCGCTTGGACTGAAGCAAGCGATTACACAGAGAGGACTTACCCACATTAGGCCGCCCTACTAGACAAAACTTAATCCGCAACTCGGCACTTTCAACGCTTTCACACTCAGGTTTTGGGCCAAGGATCGACTCAATTTCATCGTAGAGTGCATCGACACCACGGCCATGCTCTGCAGAGATGCCCATAGGGTTCCCAAAACCACTGGCGTAAAATTCATCGAGAACCGACTCATGCTTTTGCGTATCAACCTTGTTCACAACAAGCAAAGCCTTCTTACCATAACGCCTGAGCTTTTCAGCGATATCGGCATCTGCACCTGTCCAGCCACGTGAGGCATCGGTGACAAAAACAACGAGTGTTGCTGCCTGAATGGCAAAATCCACCTGCTCTTCCATGGCTTCAGCAATAGCTTGAGGCGTATTGGCAGAAGCCATGCTAATGCCCCCAGTATCCATAAGCAGGAAGCTATCCCCGACTTCAGCAGTAATCACATCGCGCGTAACACCAGGCTGATCGTGAACGATTGAAATGCGGCGGCCGACAAGGCGATTAAAAAGGCGACTTTTGCCAACATTGGGACACCCTACAAGGGCGACACTGCGTGTGTGATCCATAAATTTAATGTAGTTAAATACTCAACAATGCTTATTACCTAAGAGGACCTTCTGTGCAATTACAAGGAAGATAGTGACGACCGGTAGGCGTTTCTATATAGAGCCTTCCATGAGGGTCTTCAATAACAACAATAATAATATCTTCACGATTTACAGTGCTGCCCAGTTCTTCATTTTGAGTAGGTTCAACATCCTGCATGAGTTGCTGCAAACAAAACTTCAAATAACGACGTATCGCTTGCGTTTGAATATCTTCTTGGTCACTAAATTGAGCAAACACCACAACGTTTTGTTCTCGATCAAAATGGCGATACAACATGGTGTAAAAAGCCAAACGCATAGCTTCAGAGGCATTGGCTGGCACCTCCACATTTTGAACTGGAAGCACGTTCATGAGCTGCATTAACACAAAAGAGCGATCAACCATTTGATAATCACGAACTATCTGACAGGATCGCACATGATACATGTAAGTAAATAGTTGGTATAAATAATCTAAAACATGAGGCAAAAATGCATGAGCATTGATGTACGCTTCATTGAGAGCTTCTAAAACCTTGTCTCGAGAGCCTTCAACGAGCAAGCGGATATTCATCAAAAAACGCCTATTGGGTCGTGTCAGTGCTGGAAATTGAGATGCAGGCTCACCCAACACATGATCAGCTAAGTTTTGGAGCCTTTCTTGGATATTTTCATCCAACATGAGGACCTCCAGGTCATCTCTGTTCTCTAAGAGCATTTTGAGCAAACCCAAAAATTCGTTAATGAAAGGCACCTGAATGGCAGCCATTCCTCGATCGAGCTCATCGATCAAAACTCGAAAAATAAGCTCTTCAGCATTGTGAGTAACTTGAAAATTTAGCACCACTGGAGCATCCAAAGACTCATCAGCGCGTTCCTGAAGATTTAATAAATTTAAAGCTGTATCCAGAAAACCATGAGTGTAGAATACATCACGCCACTGAGCATCTCCGAACCTCTCCGCAGAGAGCATTAAAAGATTTCCTTGAAAAGAAGCGTCACTCGAGGAGCTTTTGTTAGTTAAAGCGACACTCGACACAACCGTGCCTATCCACAGGGTCCCAATAATACTTAATTGTCTAAACATCCTGTGCTTATAAAATTATATATAATCTATTTGTCAATAAGAACCCCAAGACTGCCTGCTTTTAAAGCTTAAGTTTTAGCAAGACTTTGAACGAAACGGTCCATACGGTCTGTAGCTTGAATGAGATTTTCGTAACTCGTTGAAAAGCTACAACGTAAGAACCCCTGCCCATCAGCACCAAAAGCACTACCCGGGACTATAGCAACATGCTCTTGCTCAAGAAGCCTCAAAGAAAAGGCCTCATCCGAAAGGCCTAAATGACGAATATCTGGAAAGGCATAAAAAGTCGCCTGAGGATTATGACAGTGAAGCCCCATTTCCACAAGACGCCTGACAAAAAAGTCCCGCCGGCGCTCATAGTCTTCGCGCATCTGAGCAACACTCTCCGCACCATTAAGCAAAGCTTCGACAGCGGCCTCTTGACTAATAATAGGAGCACACAGCAAACTATAAGCGTGGATTTTTGTCATTGTATGGACCAGCCAAGATGGCCCGCAAGCGTAACCAACGCGAAACCCTGTCATCGCAAAGGCTTTTGAAAAACCATGGAGAAAAAGAGTACGTTCTGCCATGCCAGGCAAGCTAGCAATACTCACATGCTCACCTTCGAAAGTCATCTCTGCGTAAATTTCATCGCTTAAGATGAAAAGATCCTTTTCCTGGGCAAAGGCTGCAATCGCCTTGAGCTGCTCTGAACTGGCAACAGCACCTGTTGGGTTTGTAGGAAAGTTGAGCATGAGAACTTTGCACCCAGGCTCCCAAGCAGAGCGCAGAGCATCTACCGTCAGCATGAATTGATCACGAGCACGCGTTGGGACAGGCACAGGAACACCATGTGCCATAGCAATGCCTGGGTAATAGGACACGTAGCAAGGCTGATGGTAAAGCACCTTATCGCCTGGGTTGATCAGCGCGCGCAAGGCCAAGTCTAAAGCTTCAGAAACGCCTGCTGTGACCAAAATCTCCGAATCAGGATTGTACTCGAGGCAAAAATGCGTGCCTACATAATCAGCAATGGCGTGGCGTAAAGTACCGAGGCCCCGATTGTCCGTGTAGCTTGTTTTGCCCTTTTCAATAGCCGTAATAGCGCGCTCTCGAATGTGCCACGGGGTGATAAAGTCGGGCTCCCCAACACCAAGAGAAATAGCATCGGGCATTTGAGCTGCTATAGCAAAAAACTTGCGAATCCCGGATGGAGGCAGCGCATCAATATGCTTAGCAAGAAAACGTTTAGAATCCAGAGGCATCGAAATGACGAAAATGCATTAAGGACTCACTGCGGGCTTGTCAGGCTGAGAGCGTTCCTGCTCAACCATATACCCCTGCTCTTTGTAAGGTCGAAGCATGAAGTGCGTTGCAGTAGAAGTGACACCTTCAATCATCGCAAGGCGCTCATAAACAAAGGCTGCAATGGACTGCAAGGTATCGCCCTTCATGAAAACGAGCAGGTCGTAACGGCCAGACATTAGATAGCAAGATTCTACTTGGTCAAAGCGGCTAATACGATCTGCAATGCGATCATAACCACCCTCGACTTGAGGACGAATCTTCACCTCGATCACAGCACGTACAGAAGCACCTATATTGTATGCAGCACTTAAGATGGGCCGCCAACCCAGCAATATACCTTCTTGCTTTAAGGATGTTAAGGCAGCATCTACCTCTTCAGACGACATGCCAAGAACATGCCCCATCTCTTCAGTATTTAGGACTTCCCCTTTTAAAAGTAATTCTAAAACTTGATTCATTGTGGGTATTGTGAGGATTTAATATTAAAGAAAGTAATTGCGCTGCTTATCACTGATAGGAAGCTCAACTCGCTCCATAACCTTGAGGATATCCTCCCACACTTGGCGTTTGGCCTTGTTTGTGCTATTGCGAAGCAGATACGAGGGATGAAACGTAACCATAAGAGGTGTATTTTCAAAAGAGAACCACTGGCCCCGTGTATCTTTCATGCGGCGCTTGGCATCGTAGCCAAGAAGCCCATTAACAGCAGTAGCACCCAGGGCAACAATAACCTTTGGCTGAACAACAGCCACTTGAGCTTTGAGGTATGGAAGGCAAAACTCCATCTCACGCTGTGTCGGTGGACGGTTGCCATAGGGTGTTGGCATCTCTGGGCGCCAATTCATGATATTACTGATGTAAACATCATCGCGCTTAAAACCCATGGCTTGGATGATTTTTGTTAGCAACTGACCAGCCTTACCAACAAAAGGCTCTCCTTGGATTTCCTCGTCAGCACCTGGAGCTTCACCACAAAAGAAAATATCTGCATCGATATTGCCCACGCCAAAAACGACTTTTTTGCCAGGTTTAACGTGCTTATTGCACTCTGGACAACTCAGGACTTTATCGCGAAGCCAACTCCACTGGGCCATCTTGTCGCCATCGGGAAGATCGAAAGGCTTAGGCTCAGGAATCGTTACATCGACATCGGCAGAGGGCACTACAGCCTTACGTACTGACGGAGGTGGAGATGATAAATCAACAACTTGTTCTTCTGTTAATGAAGGCTGAGAAAGCGTATGAGCTTCAGCAGGAACAGCCTCTCGTAAGGCTTCAAGCGTCCCATCTGCGATATAGACACGATCAACCCCTCGGCGCTTTAAGTAGCGGAGCTCTTCAGCAATCGTATCTAGTGCAGCTCGCATGAAAAAAGAATCTAATAGTTAAGCAGAAATAAGGGAATTAATCGAGTTTGATTTGTAGAACCTTTGTCTCATTACCTCGGCGCACAAGAAGCACGCACTCTTTTTTTGAAGGGTCTTGATCAATCTTTTCAAGCATTGTGACCGCCTCAGCATAATCTTCCACGGGATCTCCATCAACTTCACGAATCCAGTCATTCATTTGGAGCCCAACCGAGCTAGAGGGACTATTGGGGCGCACAAACTGAACAACGACGCCTGGCTGAGGCTCTAAAGTAACAATACGGCGATTAAGAGCGTCTTGGATAAGGAATTCGCGAATAGAAAAACCAAGCCGAGGAAGGTAGACACGCTCAGCCTCTTTCATGAGCTTAGGTACTTGGCCTAGAACACATTCCAACTGAAGCCTTTGGTTATCGCGGAAGACCGTTAAAGAAAGGGTGTCTCCAGGCTGGTGTTCGGCGATTTGAATCTCCGCGTATTGGCGGACGATGTCATTAGGACGAAACTTTGGAAGGGGCTGCCCATCCATTTCAACAATGATATCCTTGGCTTTGAGGCCACCTTTATCTGCAGGAGTTCCGGCAATGACATCACTGACAACAATGGCGCTTTGATCTTGCAGACCATAAAAACGGGCTGCTTCGACATCGAGAGCTTGAAGCCCGGCAACCCCAAGAAAAGGCTGAGGAATGCCCGTGGGCTTTGCAGGAACACGTTTATGATAGCGTAGAAAGGGCTCTGCCTGGAGGAAGCGCTCAGTCGTCCCAGCAGCGCGCTGCACACCGACTAGGTATGTATCTGCTCCCATAAAAAGGAAGCGCTCGTGACGAATCGGCTGACCACCTACCCCAACGAGCTTGCCATCTGCATCAAAAACAGGTGTGCCAACTTCACCAATGGCACTTTGACCAAATCCCATGTCAAAAGGCATCTTTTGAGTTGAGGCTACATTACCCGAAAGGAAAAAAGGTTGATACCCATATGGCTTTGGTAAAACACCGATACCCCAGACAGGGTCTGCAATTTTTATTGTACTGGAACCAAACGTGTTCACCGGAACGAGCTTATCCCAGGCGGCTTTTTCAACCTGAATATAGTGCCAACTGGTCAAATAGTCTTGCCCAAGGTAAGTTGCTTTAAACTCGACATCAGAATCCCCCAGAAGGCATACCTTAAAGTCTTTCAGCTGATCAGGTGGAAGCCAGCCTGGAATATTAGCCTCCGTCATCACGATACGCCCTTCATTATCAATAACAATCCCGTGAGCGTGAAGGGGCTGACGATCCACCTCAAACTGGGCAAAGCCGGTAACCTCTACACAGCAACGCGTACGCTCATTGAAAGTGACATCGATATTTTCTGGAAAATTCTGGGCAACAAGGGCACTAGACATCAGCACCGCAACAACAAAAGAATAAACAAAACGCATGATGCGCCCATTTAAGAACCAAAAAGATGACTTGCCAATGCGAAAATCAATCCAAAAGGACAATAACAATTGCAGAAAAAAGCATTAAAGCCCCTCCAAGACGTTGAAGCATAGTGCGCACGCCCACATGCTGTTCTTGGCTGCTAAACCAATGCCCTACAGCCCACACAAGCACAATGCTCCAAATACCCCGAGAGCTATAAAGAATATTAACAACTGTTGCTTTACCCACAAGACCAATAGGCACTGTAAAACAAAGCTCTTGTAGAGCCATCAGCGAAGATCCTACCAGTAGCCACCTCCAAGCAGGCTTTGGCGTATCTCTCAAGCGCCAGCGAAAGAGCGGTATAAGGCCAATGGAGAGAACGGCAACGCCCAGCATCGTCACAGCCATGAAATTAAGCGGGCCATAGTGCCAAGCCGAAGCCCACTTTTGGACTAAAACATCTGCTAATCCATAAGAAGCTGCTGCACTTAAGGCTAACAAAGCTCCAGCAATCACATGACGGCCTTGTTGCAAACCTGAAAATCCCAGCAAAAAAATAGCAATTGCAGACAAAGAAGCTCCTAACCACCAAGATGGCTGAACAGCACCTGCATGCAAAAAGACAGAAAGGAATGCAACGAAGATAATCTTCACTCCCATAAGAGGGCTCTGAATGGTGACCCCACCCAAGCGAATAGCTGAGACGACCATAATAGTTGCTACAAAAAAAATGAAGCTAACGAGCAATGGATAATGAATGTCTTGCCAACCTAAAGGTTCGTTTGCGAAAAAAAAGAAAGGGCTGAAAGCAATAGCAACGAGCATATTGCACATGAAGACAGCCCGAATAGCTCCAGAACCAAGCTCCATCGCGTATTTTAAGGAGAGCCCTCCAAAAGCGTATATTAATGCACCGAGTAACGGTAATGTATAAAATAAACCAGTAGACATCGTCGTAGTTTTGCGAACATAGAAACATTATGCCGCGTATCAAATTCTATAAAACCCCCAGAACCTCTTAAACGTGAATAAAGAGGTATCTATCCTACTGAACGAGAATCTAATAGCAAGTAGAAAAATATCTACTAAGGCTTTAGCACAAAGTATAAAACTGAATGATTTCTAAGAACTTCCAAAAGGACTTCTTTAGGCTCTTGTTCACACTTAGCATAAGCATCCTTCAGCTGATTTAAACTTTCCAAACGCACGCCATTGATCTTAGTAATGACATCACCAGCATGAAGCCCAGCAAGTGCAGAAGGAAATGCCGACTGAACACCGATGACAATGACTCCATCTTGCGAGGGCAGCTGCCCTTCACGTGCAACAGCTCGAGAGACCTTACGAACACTTAAGCCCCAGGCCTCAAAGGCCCATTCTTCCCCAATGCGGCTCTCGAGCAGCTCGGTGTTAAACTCGACTGCAAACTCACGATCGCCTCTTTTAACGGTAAGTGCTAGCTTGGAGCCTACAGGCACACGTGCAATCCTATGCTGAATGGGAGGGATTTGCTCGGGGAAACGCGCATCCACAGCTACGCCATTGATCGTTAAAACAATATCACCAGGGCGAAGGCCGGCTTCAACAGCGGGAGACCCTGGGTCTATACTACCGATCAGCATGCCTGTATTCATTTCGAGTTGATAGAACCTCTCTAAATCTTGCAGCGGTTCTGGAACAATGCCCGTGTAACTACGCACAACCGTACCCTGTTTAATGAGATCCTGCATGACCAATGCCGCCACCTGACTAGGCACAGCAAACCCTAAATTATTAGCGCCCAAATAACTACGGGCATTGATGCCAACAACAAGACCACTTCTTGTAACAAGAGGGCCCCCGCTATTACCAGGGTTAATGGCTGCATCTGTCTGGAGCCAATTGTTAAAAAGCCCTGTCTCATTGCCGCGAAGTAATTGTCCCTCAAAGTAGCGATCTGTATTGGAAATAACGCCTCGAGTAATCGTGCGCGTAAGACCATAGGGCGTACCAACGGCACGAACCTCTTCATCGAGAATGAGCGCCGTTGAATCTCCAAATTTAGCTGTCGTAAAGCTAAGCCCACAAGCCTTAACACGGTCCATATCAAGCTGAATCACAGCAAGATCCGTCCAGTGGTCCCAGCCAACAAAGCGTGCCGGTACAGATTCTGAATTCGCTAAAGTGACCACAATGCGCTCGGCATCAGGAGAAATAATGTGCGCATTCGTCAAAATATGCCCCTCAGGGGACATAATAACCCCAGAGCCCTGCCCTCGCTGAAGCCGCTTAGAGCCATTTTCATAAGAGGCCGTCCACACATCGAGGCGAACAACTGCATCTAAAAGCTCTTGAAAGCCTGGGGAGGCCAAAGCACTCATCTCTTGATCATCCTGAACACGGCGCCCACAACCGGCAATGACCAATATAGAGAGAACAGATAAAGCGATGCGAAGCATTGAATAGCAAGGATTAAGGATCTTGGATTGACCTGAGTGGGTAAATTTTTCCATTATCTCCAAATTCATTTATTTATATGGCTACAGATAGTACAAGCTACGACTTTTCCAAGATCGAACCTCATTGGCAAGCCTTCTGGGAAGAAAACCAAACATTTTGCGCTAAAAACTTCGGGGATAAGCCTCCCTACTACGTTCTCGATATGCTTCCTTATCCATCGGGCACAGGCCTGCACATTGGGCATCCAGAAGGCTATACAGCGTCGGATATTCTAGCTCGCTATAAACAATCTTGTGGCCATAACGTTCTACACCCCATGGGCTGGGATGCTTTTGGCCTTCCCGCAGAACAACACGCCATCGCCACAGGCACGCCTCCTGCAGACAACACAACTAAAAATATCGACAACTTCCGCCGTCAGCTGAAGCGCTTTGGCTTCAGCTATGACTGGCAACGCGAAATCAGCACTACCGATCCTGACTTCTATCGCTGGACACAGTGGATCTTCCTTCAGCTTTTTAAGTACGGCCTGGCCTATGTTGATGACAAACCCGTCTGGTGGTGCCCTGCACTTGGCACAGTGCTCTCGAATGAAGAAATTATCGACGGTCGCTCCGAACGTGGAAACCATCCAGTAGAGCTTCGCAATTTGCGCCAATGGGTCCTACGAATTACAGCCTATGCCGATAATCTTTTAGAAGGCCTTAAAGATCTTCAATGGCCCGATTCGACCAAGCGTCAACAAACAGCATGGATCGGCAGATCCGAAGGCTGCAACCTTCAGTTTGACATCGAAGGTCATGATGAGCAAATCATCACTTACACAACCCGCCCAGATACTATCTACGGGGCAAGCTTCCTTGTCATTGCCCCAGAGCACCCACTTGCACTTAAGATTACCACAACCGAGCATAAAGAGGCTGTCGAGCAATACATTCAAAACACGAAACAAAAAAGCGATCTTGCCCGTACAGACCTTGCCAAGGAAAAAACCGGCGTCTTTACAGGGGCCTACGCCATCAATCCAATGAACGGCGAAAAGCTTTCGGTCTGGATCGCAGACTATGTCCTACTCACCTACGGCACGGGCGCCGTCATGGCTGTTCCCTGCAACGACGCTCGAGACTATGAGTTCACGCAGCGCTATGACATTCCCATACCCAAAGTCATCAAATCCAAGGATGACCCTACCGAAGACGGCTCACAAACTCCTATGCCTTTCCTCGGCCATGGCACGCTGATCAACTCTGGCCCATACACGGGGATGGACTCCAAAGAAAGCATCCCCAAAATGATTGCAGACCTCGAGGCACGCAAGCACGCACAAGCCACCGTAAACTACAAACTTCGGGACTGGCTCTTCTCTCGCCAGCGTTACTGGGGGGAGCCCTTCCCTATTATTTGGATTAATGAAGAGGACTTCCAATCATTGGACAACTACCCTAATAGTCCTTTCAGAGAATTTCTGCCTAAAGAGCCGATCGCTTACGAAAAAGACGGTGAGCGCTTTTATGCACTGCCTTTGCCAGATTCAGCCCTTCCACTTAAACTCCCCGAAGTAGAGAACTATCTCCCTTCAGAAAGTGGTGAAAGCCCACTAGCCAAGGCCCTCGACTGGGTTGACGTTTACGCAAACCTAGAAACCGGTGAAGTCGTATCTAGGCAAAGCATGGAAGCACCAAGCACACCTTGGGTTCCTGCAAGACGAGAGACAAACACGATGCCTCAATGGGCAGGCTCTTGCTGGTACTTCCTCCGCTATCTCGATCCCAAGAATGACAAAGTCTTTGTCGACCCTAAGGTACTCGAATACTGGGGTTTTCCTGATTTTTACATTGGCGGTGCTGAACATGCCGTCTTACACCTACTCTATTCGCGCTTTTGGTTCCACTTCTTACATGACATTGGCATCCTCCCCAAGCCCGAGCCTTTCAAGCGTCTCTTCCACCAAGGCATCATCTTAGGGGAAGACAACACAAAGATGTCTAAAAGCCGCGGCAACACCGTAGATCCTGACACGGTCATCGAAGCCTATGGCGCAGATGCTCTCCGCCTCTTTGAAATGTTCCTAGGCCCCCTCGAAGACATGAAGCCTTGGAACTCTAAAGGGATCGAGGGTATCGCTCGCTTCCTAAGAAAAATCTGGAGAGAATACATCGATGGCGAAGGCAAGCTCAATACAAAGATCGTCGATGAGGCCAAGGAAGCTCCATCGCTAGAGCGTGTTCTCCACGAAACGATCAAAAAAGTCACTCAAGACATTGAGGGCCTCCGCTTCAACACAGCGATCTCCCAAATGATGGTTTTCGTCAATCACCTTCAAAAGGCAAACACCTTCACACGCAACACGGCCAAGATCTTCATCCAGCTGCTTACACCCTTTGCACCGCACCTAGGTGAAGAACTTTGGGAACGTCTTGGCGAAAAACCTTCCGCATCGAATGCCTCTTGGCCCACCTGGGATGAGTCGCTCCTACACGTTGACGAGATCACCATTCCCGTTCAGGTCAATGGCAAGATGCGCGCAGAGCTTTCACTCCCAGCAAGCATCGAGCAAGCAGAGGCTCTCGCCGCGGCCAAGGCCCACGATCGCGTGCAATCGCACCTAAACGGCAAGACCCTCATCAAAGAGATTTACGTCCCTAAGAAAATCATTAATCTTGTCGTCAAATAAGTCACGCCATGCTCTCACGCTTTCTCCCCCAAGCTTTTGATCCAACAAGGCCGGTTGCCGTCATCGCAGGCAGGGGGCATTACCCCGAGCGCACTGTCGAGCAAATCCGCGCCCACGGCTTGCCCGTTCGGCTCATCAGCTTTGAAGGCGAAACGCGTGAAACGCTTGTCGAAAGCTTCCCTAAAAGCGAACGGCTGATGATCAAAGTCGGCCAAGTCGGCAAGCTTTTAAAGGCTCTCAAGCACTTCGATGCAGGCTACAGCCTCATGGCCGGGCAAATTCGTCCTCGTCGCCTGTTTAATGGCCTCCACCCTGACCTTAAAGCCATCCGCATTCTAACTTCCCTTAAAGAAAAAAATGCTGAGACAATCTTCGGCGCCCTCACCCGCGAGATCGAAGCCATTGGCGTCATCCCACTCGATGCACGTGCCTTTTTAGATGAGGACATGGCAGCCCCAGGTATTCTCGTAAAAGGCAAAGAAAAGGTAGACCCTGCATATCTTGACCATGGCATTCGCATGGCCAAAGGCATTGCCAAGCTTGATATTGGCCAAGGCGTCGTCGTTCGCAAGGGCACAACCCTCGCAACCGAAGCCTTCGAGGGGACAGACCCCATGCTCCAACGCGCGGGCACTTTCAAGGCAGACAAAATGATTTTCGTCAAGACCTCTAAGCCCAATCAAAACTTCTGTTTTGACGTTCCTGTCTTCGGCCTACGGACGGTCGAAGTCATGGCAAAGGCCGGCATCAAAACAGCCGCTGTCGAAGCCAACACCACGATTCTCCTCCATCAAAATGATGTGCTCGACGCAGCAAAGCGCGCCGGCATCACCGTTCTAGGCTACGAAGCCTAGGTATATTAGGTTAGTGGGTTAGTCCAAAAGCTTGTTCAGCACACCGACAACAAGCGGATCTGAACCACGATTGATAAGCTCCGCCGCCCTTTTTGCACCTATTAAGGGCAGCACCTCACAGCCCATAGGCGCATGAATCCCCTCTCTTAAAATAAAGTTAAGATCGACTTCTCCTTTTTCGAAACCCCTATTTTCGGCACCTTTATGTAAGGGAAGCTCTTTATCTGAGATCCACTTATTCAAGAAGTTTACATTCTCTTTATACCCTTTAGGCAATTCATCAATACCTTCACCTAGATTTGCTTTCACTGACTCTAAGCTCATCATACCAATAACGTCTTTCGCTGAAAGATCGCCTAAAAGGCTTAGCTCGTGCCCAGCACAAAAAGAATCATAAAAGGCATTGAGTAGAGCACTTTTAAGCCCCTTGGCTTGCTCCTTCGTGATTTTTCCGTCAGACAATGCTTCATTAATCAAATCAACAGACTCTTCTATTGTTTTGAGTTTTTCCATGACCGACCTCTCACGATGAAGCGTCTTTTCAAAATTCGTTTGAACATCCCAAAGGCCGCTGCCTTCTTCAAAGCTAAGTATTTCCTCAGCACCCGATCTATTATCTTCAGCAATAGCAGCAATTTCTCCCTGAATTAACTGCACGGCAGGCCTGAGTAAAGGAGCTTCATGCGCACTATCTTTTTCATGCAGCCTACCCAGTGTGCTGACAAAGTTACCCTCTTCTTGAAGGCTATCAAAACGAACAAGCTTAACAACCGTATCAATATCCAAGCGATTCACCACTTGCGATATATGCAAGCGGTTATCACCCTTAGTATCCAATCGCTGCATCAATTTAGAAACATTCATATCCGTCTCACCGATCAGCATGGTATCATCGTATTTATCTAAGTCACGGATAACAGAACCTCGTCCAGGAGGATAATCTAATAAAGAATCTTTTCCATGATAATCCTCAAAAGCCTCTTCGCCCAAAAGTGCTTTCATTTGCCCAACGGTCAACGCACTGTAAACATCTTCAAGGTCTACATGCATACCCCAAGAGGACATCTCATCGAAAAGCACATCGAGCAGCATGCGCTTAAGCTGCTTCCCTTGGAGTTCAGTTAAGCCTTTTGTTTTTACCTTGTCATCGATAACTGTACTACACTCCCTGAGCATCTTCATTTTTGCAGGCAGCCCAATTTCACCTTTTAAGGCTTCTTTAAGCTTCCCTGCGATAATGTCCGGTTTCCCAGAGGAATAATCCAGAGGACTTATATCATCATTAGATGCAATAAGTTCCAGTTCATTCTTAAGCACATCAACCGCCTTATCACTCGGCCCAAAAAGCCGATGGCTCAAACTACGTAAACCATCAACAAGACTCGTAATAAAAGTCCTCACCGTACTTGCTCGAAGTGAGTCGATTTTCACTCCAAGCTCCACAGAGTGTCCTTCTTTACCAAAGGTCCCTTGAGATCGATCTAAACTTTCAACTGACTTCCCACTGTGAACACGCATACTACTTGGGTCTGTTATCGTCATTGCACTGCCCTCCTGATTCCTATTTATTGTTTTACTTTTACTTTACTATTGCTTTAAATTCACGCTTTTTAAAATACACTCGCTCCTATTCATCGTCTATACTCCAGTCATCATCATCATCGACAAAACCAAATTTGCTTTTTTTACTGTCATCCTCCAGCACAAGCTCACCCTCTTCGACGATCTCCTCGCCTTTCGCCCGTGCAAGCACTTTAGCCAAAGCAACCTTATCACCCTTAGGCAAATTAACAGCGTTGATTATTTGCTCAGAGTCGAGCACACGCACGAGCTGCCCACCTTGAGGCCGAGGCAAACCTTTCACCCCATCCGCATAAGCTTTAAAAACTGGCAGATTCTTATACCTTGCCCCTAATACATTGCTATCTCCAAAAAAACCCCTATCCGTCTCCCCCACTAAAGCATTTATCGTCTCTTCAAATGCCTTTGGATACCCCTCTAGCGTACCAAAGCGCTCTTTATAAGTCTCTCTACTAAAAAGATCTTTGAGCTGTCCAATAGTCATACTCGAGTATAAATCTTCAACTTGAAGGCACAAGGGATCATCCGTTAGCTCATCCATCAAAAGAGCTGCTAGCATATTATTCAGTGCATCCTTTCGCTGAGTGACGCGCTCATCTAACTCAATGTCATCAAAATCATCTAAACTCATCTCACCCTCTAAAGCAGTCTTCCAAGCCCCATCACCATCTGTTTCTTTTGTCTCAATAGTGCCCCATAGATGACCTTCAAGCTTCTCGAAGCATTGATCCAAGGCATCGAGCTTAGCGCTCATACCTATCTGAGCGTTCAAGGAACTCTTTAGATTTACCGCAAGATCCCTGAGCTTACTTCCCTTTTTCAAAAGAAGGTCATCTCCTTCAGCATCTTCTATTCCCTTGAAAGCCTTATCCAAAACAACATCGGGATTGCTCTTAAAGATTCCCGTAAAGCGGTTAAAAATATTACTCACTAATGAAGTAACCGCATGACCAAGTGTAAACAAAGTACTCGCCCTGAGCTCATCGACTTTTCGCGTGCCCACTTCAACTTTGTGGTCTCCAAACTGACCTTCCTCCATTTTCTTCAGGCCTATATCCTTTGTATAGTCTACCGTCTTTTTGCCTATGCCTCCAATATCATGCCCCTGGTTCATTGCGCTAGCTCCTATTGTATCGTGTTTCCATTACCTCCTATGCCAAACCCTTGGCCTTGCTTGTTCTTATTATAAAACACAATACACGGTTTTTCAAATAGACTAAGCATTTTTAATCTCAATATTAATACCAAAAAACCAATATTACTAATTCTTGTAAATTTCAGCCAAAGCGCGGCCTTGCTTCACAATACTTAGCTTCTTAAACCAAAGTCCTCTAGTTACCCCAACAAAAAAAGCCTGGTATGACACCGGGCTTGAAGCATTGAAGCAATTTTAGGATAACCGCTTAAAGCTCTTCATGCGCAAAATGGTCTAAATAAGGTTTGGCAGCTTGAATCGCAGCAGCATGAATCAAATTTGCACCACGAGCCAAACCTTCATTCAAAGAAACATCATCAAGCTGAAATGAAGCACGATCCGAAGAAATAGCTGCATAGGCCACTGCAGCTGAAGCAACCATCAAATCATGCGAATGCGAAGCTTTAATGGCCTCTTCATGCTCCACCCCCAATGTACTTTCTCGAATGACTACAGCAGCAGCCACATGGACAGCAGCTGTAACATAACCCATAACAATATGCTCTCGAGCCTCTAGATACTCATAAAAAAGATCTTCTCGCTCTTTCACCAAGGCTGCTCGCTGCTGCACAAGGGGCAATAACGCTTCCCCTTCAGCAGAGGCAATGTCCTTCTCCAGTGCTTGAACATCCTGATGCATCTGTATATGCTGACTTCTCAAAGCTGCAGCTGTAACTTCAGCATTAACAGCAAGGGCCACAGCCTCATGCGCTAAACGCTTAGCCAATGCATCTAAATCATCTGTATCTTCGGCACTCTCGAGGCGACCTTCAACATAAGCATGAGTCACAGCAGCGCTTTCCTCTAGCACCCAAAGCAGTATCTCTTTTTGGGCAAGCTCGTCGCCATCTTCTAGGGAAGCTATTTCGCCCTTAAGCGTATCGACTTGGCTTTGATAATGATCACGGACGACTTTGAGGTAGCCGCCATAAGTATTTCCTTGAGCAATAGAAAGAGAGCTCACACAAACGAAGACAAGCCATGCGCAAATAAATTTATTTTTCATGATGATTCATTTAAACGTTGGGGTTGATCCTTGAAACGCAGAGTACTTGCGCTTCATACACGACCCCTAGACTTTATCGTCCAAGATTAACCTACGTCAAACACGAAAACAGAGGGCGAAGCACCTGCACTTTAGTCTTTTCAAAACACAGTAAAACACTAAGATTTTATCTAGAGAGGTTCCTGCGGTGTTCGAATCCCTCGATGATCGTTCTTATCCTTAATGCAAATAATAAGGGAGCTTGCCCCGCTGGTGGCAGCTGTCAAGCCGGCCGAGACCGGAAGGCAAAAACCACCCGGAAAGCACCCACCTTGTATCGACAAGGTTTCAGAACGTTTATTCGACTACGGCGCATGCGGGAAGCTCTCCCTCAACCCCGAGCATCCTCGCCACCCTCTTCCATAAAGCTTCGTAGAGAAGGGTCTATCGCTTCGAGCAAAACACCCTGCAAACTTGCCAAAAAAAGAAAGCACGCATAGCCCTTTTGCTCTTCAGGCCCCAACTGCTCAAAGGGGACCATCCCATTTTCAAGCTGAGCATCTGAGACATTTTTGAGCAAGGTTTGCTGCACCTTGATCCTCAGGGCAGAGCTCGCCCTTAAAACCGCCTCGGCCTCGGTCTCATCGACCACGATCAGCCCATCGCGAAAGCGCTTATCATTCATGAGCTTAACAAGCACCCGAACGTCTTGACGCAGCCCATCGCAGAGGCCACTCAGCCAGGCATAATGAAGGTCTGGATCCTCTTCGATCGGGTCGACCTCAATGGCCAACCCCTGATGGAAGGACTGAACAACCACTTGAATCAAGTCGACAACCGTTTGCAATAGATGCGGTGTTACCTGGAGGCGAATTTCAAGCATCTTCAGACCTTAGGATAGACGTGAGTTGCCACTGCTGGAGCGCATAGACGTAGTGTTCTGCCTTTTCTCTCGTCCCCGTCCAGAGGAGAGACATCCCCTCCTCATGCACCTCAAGCATGTGTTTTTTAGCCTTTGGCTGGTCATAACCAAAAACCTTTTGAAAGACCATCACGACATAGGGCATCAAATTCACAGGATCATTAAGCACAACGACATGCCAAAGCGGCTCTCGTTGGACTTTCTCTTGAGAGCGAGACTGAGCCTGTGTTTCTCTGAAAGGGGCTGCTGTTGTCATAGAAAAGAGACCTTAGATCTTTACATGAAAGGACACAAAGCTCAACCTACTTTTGTGGAAAATACCGGAAAAAAAACAGAAAGGCGGCCATGGCCCCTAAAATGGATTCTCTTAGCCATTCTCCTTTACGTCATTATCTATAATGCCGGCCTCATCTTTTCAAATTAAGCGCATAGCCTTAAGACACCAGGGAAAAGATGGGGTGGCTGACCGGGCTCGAACCGGCGACCCCTGGAATCACAATCCAGTGCTCTAACCAACTGAGCTACGATCGCCACA
>DCBD01000124.1:20039-21967 GCA_002313355.1 Opitutia bacterium UBA1116
TAACCAACTGAGCTACAACCACCACGTCAATACAGACAAGCCGATACAAATACCTTCCCGCCCAATGTCAACTGTTTCCTGTAGTATTTTAGTCAAAACATAAGCCCAAGGCCAAACGTTGGCAACTTTGACACGCCTCTATATCCCATCTAGCACAATCCTCATGACCCCTGCACGCTTACTTATTCTGCTTAGCCTCATCAACTTGCCTATCTTTCATACAGCCTTTTCCGGTGGTGGCAAACGCCCCACTGTAGACTATCACAGCTGGATCCGCAGCGCAACTGGCCAGCACAATCTAGACGATGCAAGCTGCAAAAAAATTGCACGGGGCTACCTCGGCATCGAGGATGAGGACTCCGGCGAAGAGGACGACGTAAGTGTCGAAGAAGCTATCGATAGCGAGAACGAGAGCGAGGATGAAGAAGATGAAAGCTCTGAGGATTCAAGCGACGGCAGCAGCACACCCTCCAGTAGCGAGGAAGAAGAGGATGTCATCGAATTTCCCTGGTTTGGGTCTGATTTTGCTCAGCGGAAAATGAATCACGCCCTCCGCCGTTATCGTTACAAAGACGCGAATGGCAACGAACGCAACATCACCGTACCCGACGATGTTGTCAAAGGCGGCGTACGTGCTTTCTTTTTCTGGTGTGCGGTTAACGGCTACACAATCGCCTACGAAGAAATCCAAGATAAAATCCTCAATATCGACATGGTCAACGAAGACGGCTGGACAGCCCTGCACGTTGCAGCGGCCAATGGACGTGTTGGATTTATGCAGGCTCTTCTCGACGCTGGAGCCAACATCCGCGCAACAGGTCCCAACAACTGGAACGCCCTTCACTGGGCTGCCGCAACGGGCAATACAGCAGCCCTTGAGGTCCTCATCACACACCCTAATTTCGAACCCGACCTCATCAACGCCCGTACTGAACGAGGCCGAACACCCCTACACCTAGCAGGGCTCAATGGCCACTACGACGCCATTCGTCTACTGCTCCATAACGGTGCCAAACCCGATGTGCGTGAGTACACCTACCTCTTCACTCCCGCCCAACTTGCCGAATCCCGCAATCACGAAGGCATGGCCTTTGTACTCCACAACGCTGAAAACGGCATCCTTCCGGAGCTCGCGGAAGATCAAGCGCGCCAGACAGCTCAAATCACCCGAGCCCTTCATGAGACAGGGCCCAACAACCTCATCACGATGTACGACGTTGAGCTCGTCATGGAGCACACGCAGACAAACGGCACCACCGAGCGCGAGCCCACATTCGTCCCCAATGCTAACGTCATCATCGTTGCTCCAGCAAGGAACAACGAAAGCAGCTAACTAACTAATTCCCATAAGCCCGCTTTACCTGGGCCGAAGATGTCGGCTTGGCTACGGACTCATTGCGCGGGATACGCGTTAAATTGAGCAAGATTTGTTCGTTCTCACGGCTCAAGTATAAGATCTTCATGAGCTGCGCATGGCAGGCTTCGATCGAGTCTTTGAGCTTTGCTTGCCCACTTGGGATTGTTTTTAAATCAGCCAGCGAAGCATCTAGCTTTTCAATGAGTTGCTGTTTTTTTTCGAGAAAATCTTTATTCGGAAAACTTTTTTCGCGCTTAGCAATGCGATTTTCTTCGAGCAGCTGATCGTACAAAGCCTGACAATTTGCCTTGTGGTCTTCAAGAATAGATTCTGGGGTCATGGCAAGGAGGCGGGTTCAAGTATAAGCAGATTATTAACGGCATCGACATGCTTGTCGATCGCAATCATCTCTTTGAGCCGCCACTTTGCCATATTTTGAAGCTGTTCCAGATTTTTACTAAGGTCTGAGACCGCCTCTGCTTGCTCACCTCCTTGAACAATCCACTGATAAGCCTCACGCGCTTTGCCATAAACACTCAAGCGCTCAAAGCAGAGCCCGATCTGATAGACA
>DCBD01000077.1:0-508 GCA_002313355.1 Opitutia bacterium UBA1116
TAGTTTATTTTGTTTGTTCTTTTTGTAGATTGACCAACAAAAACTTGCAAATTTTTGCAGGTCTGCAAACATCCATCCTTCTTTACCTTGCAGACTCACTATGGCATCTAAAAAAGAATCAACAAACGGAAGCGCAGCTAAGACAGCGCCTAAAAAGCTCTATATACAAAAGAAGTCGGGTATTCACAACCGTGGGCTCTTTGCGAAAGAAGATATTCCCGCCGGAGCGCGCATCATCGAGTACGTGGGAGAGCGCATCACCAAGGCAGAGGCTCAGCGCCGCGCGGCCGCCTGGGATGAGAAGGCCCGCAAAAAGGGAGATGGATTTGTCTATATTTTTGAGCTCAATAAGCGCTATGATATTGACGGCAATGTCGCTTACAATCCTGCCCGCCTGATCAATCACTCCTGCGATCCTAACTGTGAGGCAGAAAATATCCGCGGTCACATTTGGATTATGGCCACACGCCCCATCGCTAAAGGGGAAGAGCTTAGTTACGATTATGGC
>DCBD01000077.1:811-3444 GCA_002313355.1 Opitutia bacterium UBA1116
GAAGAGCTTAGTTACGATTATGGCTACGACATGGAGCATTTTCTTGAGCATCCATGCTATTGTAATACGAAAAAATGTATCGGCTACATCGTTCGTGAAGACCAACGTAAACGGGTTAAATCCTTGATTCAGCGCGCAAAAAAGAAACAATAAGACCTGAAATAGGTCTTATCCCATGAAGCGCAAAAATATCCATGCTGAAGCCTCTGAAAGCATTGCGGCTCTTGTTGCCGATCGCATAGATTACAAGGCAGATGCACTCAAATGCAGCTGTCTGCAGCTTGATTTTCTCGCTGAAGTCTGGAAGATTGAAGGCTGGAAGGTTCCGCTCATCCTACGCATTGGTCCCAAGAAAAACGTCGATCTAGATCGCTTCCTCTTCTACGAAAGAAAGATGATGGAGCGGGAAGCTGTTACTCTGGGCATTGTCAAGAAACACACGCATATTCCCATTCCAGAGGTTTTTTGTCATGAGTCTCCTTGTGCTGAGCTCGGCCGCACCATTACTCTGATGGAGTGCATGCAAGGGCATCCGGTCAATTTTCACGGGTCACATTTGGGTGCTAGCTTTTTGGATTCCATGCTTACTCAACTCGCCAAAATGGCGCGTGAACTTCATGCCATCACTTCAGATAAGTACGGCTACGTTGGGGGAGAGGCGATTATGGAGCTTCAAGATACCTGGCCTGCGGCCTTCCGCCTCATGCTTGAAAAGTCTGCTGATGACTGCGTTCGCCAAAAAGTATTTTTACCTGAAGATAAAGCCTTCATGCTCGATGTTTACGACGAGTGTAGGCCTGCCTTTGAAAAGATTGAGAAGCCCTCGTTAATTCATGGAGACTTGTGGCATGGCAATATTTTGGTCGACAACAACGCCCGCATCCTAGGCGTTATCGATTGGGATACTGCCGTTTGGGGGGATCCTGCTATGGACTTTTATATCCTCGATATCCGTTGCTTTAATCGAGTCGCTTTCCGTTCCAATTACCGGGGTGATATCAACTGGCAGTGCAAAGACTATGAGCTTCGCTTAAAGTTTTATCGTATTTATGGCCTGATGCGAACCGTCTTTGCCTATGCCAATCGTACAACGTCGCAGAATGCTGTTGTGACCCTTCGCGAGGCAATCAAGACTTATCTGCGCGAGCTCCAAAAAATGTATAATCAGGCATGAAGGTTTTAGTTTTAACATCGAGTACGGGGGGTGGCCACGATATGCGGGCTCGCTCTTTTAAGGCCTGGGCTGAAAGTGAAGCCCTTAGCGATATGTCTCTTGAAGTTTCCCTTCATGAGTCTCTCGAGGGGACAAGCCCTATTTACACCTTTGGTGTTTGGCTTTACAATTGGATCCAGCGCACATTGCCAGGGCTGCACCATATTTACTTTAATGTCCTAGAGGTGCTCCCATCATGCCGCTCCGGTAAATGCATGCCCGGTAAGGAGCGCTTCTTAAAAAAGCTTCGCGCCTTCAAGCCAGACTTGGTTCTCAGTGTTCACGATCATTTAAATCACGGGTTTTTTGACCTAGTGCGTATGGCCTTCCCTAAAAACCCACCCCCATGTATAACCTATTGCGGGGAGTATTTTGGTGGCTATGGGTTTAGTCGTCACTGGGTGAATCCTAAGGCAGACCATTTCTTCGGGGCTGTCCAAGAAACTTGCGAGGCGGCAGCAAAGCTCGGTATGCCTCCTGGGCACAATGATGTGGGTGGCCTCCTTTTAAATCCTCGCTTTTCAGCACCTAAGCTTTCTCAAGAAGAAAAGGATAACTATATTCGTGACACGTGGAGGCTCGACCCTAATAAGTTTATCTTGCTCTTGGGTACGGGTGCCAATGCCGCTAATAATCACCGCGCCTCCCTCGAAGCTTTGATTAAATCAGGCGTCTTGCCGCAAGTCGTTGCTCTGTGTGGCAAGGATGACGAAGCTAAAGCATCCCTGGAGGCCTGGGCAAGCGAGAATCCTGGGCTGCCGGTGCGCACTCTTGGCTATACCGAGGATATGCGTCCTGTTATGGCTTGTGCTTCGGCCATTTTTGCCCGCCCCGGGACGGGCACAACGAGTGAGACCATCGTTTCTGGCTGCCCTATTATTTTTAATGGAATTGGTGGGGTGATGCCTCAAGAGTGGATCACCGTAAAGTTCTTCCGCAAGCACGGGATCGACTATCTTGCTCGTAGTCCAAAGGCATTCGCCCGCATCGTGCGCATTTGGATGAGTCAGCCGCGTGCTTTTCAGTCCGTTCGCGAAGCCCTCGAAGAGCTACCTGTAGCGCATGATCCCGAATGGCTCATCCGCAAGATGATCGCTTTGGCTAAAAAGAAAAAAGCTTAGCGCATCAAGCTCTGGCTGAGCTGAAGGATGCTCGTGACAATACCGAGAGTGAGAATCGTCACTAAGGTGAAGGCAAAGCCTAGAGCCGCTGAAGAGACAAGGCTTGTTACAAATTTGAGTTCTGCGGCGAGTTCTTCACTTTGCATTTTGTAGACTTCGCGAAAACTGGAGGCGAGGTTACCCGTGTTTTCTCCGACGCTCAAAATGTCGAGTGCCATGGGAGGAAAGAGTTCGTTTTTGCGGAAGGTTGCCGAGAAGGAGGCACCATCGTTGATTTGGGCGCGGCAGGTTTGAAAACG
>DCBD01000088.1 GCA_002313355.1 Opitutia bacterium UBA1116
TTGTAGTTCTATATATAGTTATATATAACTAGCTGCAGAGTGGGTATAATTATTTATTTATGGACTTTTGGCTGTAGGGCTATGGATGCTTCCCTTGAGGGACTAAACGAGGCATTGCAGTAGGGTTTGTTTTAGGCTAAAGATTCGGAGATATATTTGCGCCTAACGTTCTCTCGATCTTTTTCTAAATCACTTTCGGATTATCGTTCTGCCGTTTCGTTAGGCTAGAGTTCATATTAGGAAGAAATAGATTGTCGTTTTCGCAAAGATCCCGATGATGGGGGGCCAGAGTGAATCGTCTACATCGCTACATTTTTAGAAGTGTTTTTATTGCAGCTTTGCTGTCTGTGGGGCTTTTTGTCTTCGTTCTTGTCACAGGAAATGCCATTCGAGACGTGATTGGCCTTTTAGCCGGTGGGCGCTTGAGTTTGGGGCTCTTCTTTAAGCTCCTTGGCCTCTTGATTCCTTATGTCATCGCCTATGCCTTGCCCCTTGGTTTGCTGACGGGGATCTTGATGGTCTTTGGGCGGCTCTCGGCCCAGCGCGAGATTACTGCCATGAAGGCAGCAGGCATCAGCCTTTACAGTATAGCAGCCCCTGTGTTTCTCGTCGCTTTTTTGGGGACGGTGCTCTGTGTTGCAATCAACTTCTACTATGCGCCGATGGCGAAGCTCACCTACCGGCAGAGTTTGAAGAACCTGCTCAAGGAGAACCCTTTGCAGTTTATTCAGCCACACACCTTTATTAAGGATTTCCCGGGCTATGTCCTCTATGTGGGTGATCGTGAAGCGGGTGCGCTGAGTGATTTTTGGATTTGGGAGCTCGATGACCAGGACCGGGTGAGTATCTTTTTGAAGGCCTCCAAGGGGCATTTTGCTTATGATGATGCCGAGGATGCCATTGTGTTAACGCTTCTTCAGGGCAGTGGTGAAAAGCGAGAAGATGTTAATCTGGAACATCTTGACAATGCAGCGAGCCTGCCGACACTCCTTTTTGACGAGCTTTCTATACGCCTTCCCCTGAGTCAGTTCTTTGGCCATGGAGGCATTCATAAGGGTTTATCAACCAGTACCTTTGGAGATCTCATGCTCCTCAGGAAAGAAGCTTTGATCCGGGAAAAAGCAGGGGACCCAGGTGCTTTCCGCGAGCGCATTAAGATCCAAACACAGATCCAAAAGAGCTTTGCGATGGCTTTTTCCATCTTTGCCCTGGCTTCGATTGCTATCCCCTTGGGTATCAAGGCAAGTCGCTCAGAAACCTATGCAAATCTTGCTATTGCCTTAATCCTCGCTTTATCCTACTACTTTTTCGTGATTTTAGCTACTTGGCTTGAAAGTGCACCACGAATGAGGCCAGATCTTTGGGTTTGGGCTCCCAATGTTGTTTTTCAATCCTTAGGCCTATATTTACTCTATCGCTCTAATAAGCACTAAATCAATGTTTCTCAAAGAAGTAGTCATAAATGGATTTAAAAGTTTCGCGGACCGTACGCGCGTCCACCTAAAGCCCGGTGTCACGTGTATTGTCGGCCCCAATGGGTGCGGGAAAAGTAATATCGTCGATGCGATTCGTTGGGTCCTGGGGGAGCAGAGTGCCAAGGCATTGCGTGGCGGCAAAATGCAGGACGTCATCTTTCAGGGGACCGATAAACGCAAGCCCCTTTCTCTGTGTGAGGTCTCACTTATTTTTTCAGACTGTGAGAAAGAGCTAGGTACGGCATTTAATGAAGTTTCTATCACGCGCCGCGTTACGCGCGATGGCGGGAGCGATTATTTCCTGAACGGCAAGCATTGCCGCCTGAAGGACATTCAGCAGCTCTTTATGGATACGGGAATCGGCCAGGTTTCCTATTCCTTCATGGTGCAAGGCCAGATCGATCAGATTTTGTCTTCAAACCCTGCAGAGCGGCGCACCATCTTTGAAGAGGCAGCGGGTATCACCAAGTATAAAACCCAGCGCCGCGAGGCCCTCAACAAGCTCGCTTTAGTCGATCAAAATCTCTCTCGGGTGACAGATGTCACCGAAGAAATCGGCCGCCAGATTACAACCCTGAAGCGCCAGGCAAGCAAGGCGCTCCGCTACAAACGCGTGAAGCATCGCTTGATGCACTTAGACCTTGCAAGCAATGCGTACCAATACCGTGAGCGCCACAAAACCATCCAGTCCCTTTCGGTTGAAGCAGCTCGCTTGAAAGCGTCTGTGGGGTCCGCCTCGAGTATTTTAGAAGAAAAAGAGGCCTCTTTAGAGTCTCTTCGCGCTGAACGCAACGCACGTCATGAGGATCTACGCTCTGTTCAGCAAGCGGTTTATGACCTGCGTGGTGAAAAAGAACAGGCTGAAAATCAGGCTGAACTTTGTGACATGCGCCTTCAAGATATTGCTGGCCGCACGGAGTCGATCGGGCAAGAGCTCACTTCGCTTAAAGAAGATCGTGCATCGATTGCAAGTAAGTTGCAAGAGGGTGTGCAGACGCGTGAGCAGCATGTAAGCCTCGTTGGGGCTTCTGATGTTATCTTCAAAGAAAAGAGTGAAGAGCTCGAAGCTGCTCAGCTCAATCTTCAACAAGCCGAACGTTCGCTTTCAGAAAAAAGGCAGGCACTCAACACCATTGAAGCTTCGATGGAGACTTTGCGCTCCAAAGCTACGGCTTGTGAGGTAGACCTTAAGACTTGCGAAGCGCAGACCCAAGACCTCGAGGGGCAATCCTCGGAGATCGAGCAGGAGCGTGCCCAAGCAGCTGAGGCACTCGCAACAGCTGAAAAAGAAATCGAGTCTCTGGAGGAGAAAAAGACGACGGCAGCCTCCCTTGTAGAGCAGGCTCGCAGTCGCGTTCAAGAGTCTCGCGAAACTTTTAAAGCCCATCAACAGACGATTCAAGATGCAGAGCGTGCTATTGCGCGCGACACTGCGCAGCTCCAAGCGCTTGAGGGGCTTCAAGAAAAACTCGAAGGCTTTAGTGAAGGTGCCAAAGCAATCCTTAAAGGCAAGTTAGGCGAAGTCCTCCCCAGAGAGGCTGCGATGCTCCTCTCAAAGCATTTCACAGTAGATCCTAAGCATGCTCCTGCGCTTGAGGCTATTTTAGGGACTGCTGTTGAGGCCATTGCCTTGGATGCTGCATCCAAGGCGGTTCCTACCATGGCGTTTCTTCGCGAAAAGAAACTTGGTAGAGCATGTGTCCAAGTGCCGTTGAGTCGTGCGTTTTCAGTGCCCTCTAGTCTTCCTAGCTTTTTAACACCTGCGCTGGATGCTGTTAAGGTCGACAGTGATGAAGCATCCGCTCGTGTGCGGGACCTTTTTACAGGGTGTTATTTTGCAGAGTCGCTCGAGGTGTTTTTAGACTTTTGGGCAAAGCAGCCTTCATTTGAATTTTTCTTAGTTGCCACGCAAGAAGGGGCTCTTGTTGATTGCCGTGGTCTTGTTTATGGAGGCGGGCAGGGGCATAAGAAGGGCTCGGGCCTGATTCAGCGAGAAGCGGAAATTCGCGACCTCAAAGCTTCTCTCAAAGAACAAAATAAAGCATCGAGTGCGCTTCACGAGAAAGCTAAGGAGCTTCAGGCGTTGTGTGATGAGGCAGAATCTTCGCTGGAAACCGCGCAAGGTGTTTTGCAGGAGGCAAACCATGCTTTTTCGGTGGCTCAGTCCCATGTGCGCTCAGCTCAGGAGCTTTCCCAAAAGATAGCGCACAGGTTTGATCGCTACGAAGCGCAATCTAAAGCTTTAAAAGATAAGCATGCTTCCGCTCAAAAGCGTCTTGAAGATGCTCAGCGTCTTCTCGAAGAAAGCCGTGGGCGAGCAGAATCGCACAAGTCGGCGATGGCTGAGCTTGAGTCGAGTCTTCAGCACCTGCGTGATATTTGCGAGCAAAAGCGAGAAGCTTTGGTCGACGTCCGTGTTGAGCTCACTGAAAAACGCCAGCGTTTGGAATCTTTAAGCAGTGGGGTGACTCAGCTTGAGAGCCAAGATCGTGAGCTCGCACGCCGTTTTGTCCAGTGTGAACAGGAGCTAGCATCCCTTGCCGAGCAAAAGGCTTCACTTGAAACAGAGTCTAAGGGTTACCGGGCGCAGTCACAGGCGCAGTCTGAAGAGCTCGACAAGAAGACGGCAGAGCTTAAGTCCGTTCAAGAGCGTGCCAGTGCTGCTGAAGCTGCCATTAATGAGCTCGAGGAAGGATTCTCCGGAGAGCGAAAGGCTCTGCACGAGCAGGAGGTTGCGCTCAATGGCCTCGAAGTGAAGCTTGCCGAGCATCGTTCCCAGGCACGGTTCTTAGAGGAAAAAGTCCAAAGTGAGTACGAGACGGATGTCACGGATGTTGACTGGAAATGGGAGCTTTGGACGGCTGACGAGCCTTTTGAAATTAAGGTGAACCTCGATGATATTTTAGAAGATCAAGATGAGCCACTCACAGAAAAGCGTGGGGATCCTACTGAGGAAGATTTTGCTCGCTTAGAGTCTACGGACTGGAAGCCGATTGAAGAGGAGATCCGGACACTTCGCTCAAAACTTAGCTCGATGGGCGCTGTAAATCTCGTTGCCATCGAGGAGTATGCCGAGCTACGGGAGCGTCATTCATTTTTGACGGCTCAATGCCAGGATTTAACAACATCTAAAGACGAGCTTCTAGCTGCCATTGATGATATCAATCACAAATCTCAGGCTTTGTTTCTCGAAACATTTGAGAAAGTTCGCGAAAACTTTAAGTTTACGTTTGATGCACTCTTTGGCGGTGGAGTTGCCGATCTTGAGCTCGTCAATAAAGAAGATGTCCTAGAAAGCGGGATTGATATTGTTGCTCGTCCTCCAGGCACTCGGTTGAGAAATCTTAGCCTTTTGAGTGGTGGCCAAAAGACGATGACTGCCGTTGCGCTGCTCTTTGCTATTTATAAGGTGAAACCGAGTCCGTTCTGTGTCTTGGATGAGCTTGATGCGCCCCTTGACGATGCTAATATCGGTCGCTTTACAGACATGCTGAAAACCTTTACTCAGTATTCGCAGTTCTTGGTGATTTCTCACAACAAGCGCACGATAGCCGCAGCAGACATCCTTTATGGTGTGACTATGCAAGAGCGCGGGGTGACAGAGCTCGTTTCCTTGCTCTTCAATCACAAAACAGGCAAAGCTGAAACCGTTGCGGCAGCCCAGCCTGAGGCTGTTCGAGAAGATCCTGCTGATGAAGCCCTGCCCGAGCTTGTTGAAGTGTAGCTTCAAGCAGGCACTTCTGGCTGGATAAAGAGAGCATCTGTCCAGCTTGCGTATGTTTGCTTGTACATTCTGAAGTCATACATTGATATGAGCTTGAAGCCGTGCTTCGTTAGATAGGCATAGAGTTCCTCAAAAGAACTATGTCCTTCATACATGTTAACAAAAATAACTTCTGTAAATACAAGCCTTACGCGTTTTTCTTGGAATAATCTTTTTGCACCCTTGAGGACTTGTAGGTCATAGCCTTGAGTATCAGTTTTGATAAGGTCGATGAAATTAATCCCATGTTCTTCAGTATAATCATCTAAAGTAATGATGGGAGCCTCAATGCTGTTGATCGCCTTGCCGGACCCGAAGTTTTCATTGCCTTCTAAGAAGGAACTCATCTCTGAATATTCGTGTTGGAAGAACTTTTTTGTTTCGGCTTTATCTCCTAAGCCCGCTTGGTTGGGGAAAACATCGTCCCAACGGGCTGTATTTGCCTGAAGGTTTTTAAAACTTTCTGGCCCTGGCTCAAAAGAGTGAATGATAGCGCTTGGGTAAATGTTTTTAAACTCTTCGACCGTTTGGCCTACGTTGGCACCGGCATCAATAATGATGGGGTTTTTTTTGTGCCCAATCAGTGATTGGATGTCGTTATCTGGGGTGACGCCAAGAGAGGTTATACCCGGTTTGTAGATGCGGAAGGAGCCTTCAATCCTTTCGGCATTATAGCCGAAACAGCGTATTAATTTTTTCAGTAAGGCTTTGAGGGTAATCATGGGTAGGCTTCAAGAATAGCTGAATTCTTCTTTGAAATCAACGGATAAGCACGAAAAAGCCCTCGAGCTGAATAGCTCAAGGGCTAAAGTTATTTGAGTGGCAACGTATCCTTATTGATCGAGCCAGCGAGTGATGGTTTTGACTGTCCAAGATTCTTGGGTACCATCGATATCGAGCATGACTGTGCTATCAACTTTCTGGCCAAGGAGAGATTGTGCCAGCGGTGTTTGGTAGGAGAGGATATTTTTTTCTGGATTGCTGTCCCAGGCACCTAAAATGGCATAACGATGGAGTTCTCCAGAGGAGTCTTCAATGACTTCCACTACAGAGCCAATGCTGATGACATCGTTGGTTGCTTCTTTAAAGTCGGTGACGGTGGCTTTAGCCAGCTCAATTTCAAGCTGCGATTTCCGAGCAAGAAGCATGTCTTGGTCTTGGCGTGCCATTTTGTACTCGGAGTTTTCCTTGAGGTCTCCGTGCTCCCGGGCAACGGCAATGGCTTCCTTGTTTTCCGGAATCTTGACGTTGATGAGCTCTTCGTACTCTTTCTTGCGATATTCCAGACTTTCTTTTGAGACGATAAGTTTTTCGTCTTCTTTTTGTTGGGTGTTGCTTTCAAGTAGGCTTTGAATGTTGGAGAAGCACTTGATGAAGCGGGCCATGAGAGACTTCTTTGTGAGTTCCTCGAAGCCTTGGTTGAGCATTAATGTTTGAGCAAGGTCACGTGCTGTTTCGTTGGAGGCCCCTTCGAGAAGTTCTGCAATCAGGCCAGCATCGTCGCTGAGGAAGTCAGCAAGGGGGATGCGCCTTGAGCCTACCATGTGAAGGGCTTCATAGTCGATGGCGTACAGTGCAAGGCTAAGAAGGCGAGGGCTGATGAGGCTTTCAACAAGGCCTTTAAATTTTTTGGAGTTTCTGTTTTTGAGTATCCAATGGATGACAGGTCCTTTGAGAGACTGCTCGTCTAGCCATTGTTCTAGGGTCTTTTTGAGGCGTGGCTCACTATCGCGATCGATAAGAAAACTCATGCTTTCGCTCACAAATTTCCCGGAACTGTTTTTGAGGAGGTCAAGGACGACTTCTTCCCAGTCATTAGTGTATGTCCGTGCAATGAGATCGAGGAAGCGCTTGTGATAGGCTGATGGCAGCTCTTCAGCGAGTAGGGCGAGATTTTCTGTTTCTTCGACGATGGAGCGCGAGGTGGGGATAAGGGTTTCGACATCTTCGTGCAGATGCCTCCCGAGGTCATTGCGTACCCACACACCATGGAGACGGTCGGCTTGGTTTAGGCGTTGTGTGTTTTGGATCGCCTCTGTAAGCGTTTCGAGGATTTTAGGGAGCTCTTCGCGGATCTCCTCTGCATTTTCTGAGAGTTGATAGAGCTTTTCTGCAAGGAGGATTTTCTCTTTGGGTTTTTTGGTTTCGTAAAATTCTTCTAAGATTTCCTCTTCGGGCTTAAGGGGTTCTTCACGGAGGAGGTAAGGGTCTGTTTTTTTGATGGGTGTTGCAACGCGTGGGTCTTTGATGAGGAGCTTTTTGGTGGCTGTCCACCAGCGTTTATACTTCGTTGGGCCTAAGAGCTTGGCTAGGGCTCGCTCGATTTCGCCTGTGGTTGCGGCTTTGTCGGGTGCATGGGTTAACATTTCGACAATGAGGTCTGCAGGCTTGTTTTTAATAAGGTCTTTAATGTGGTCGGCCTCTGTGTATTGGCGAACGAGCACATTGGTCGGGGCGAGGACTTCGAGCTTATCCACGCAAAAAATAGGGTCCATAGCGTGGTCTTTACGGTCTTCATCAAAGTCGATGATGAGCTTATTGTCGCTTTGGCGGTAATCCTTGATTTGCCCAAATCCCCAGCTTCGGTGGATGCAGTAAGCGCCTGGCTGCATGGCTTCTAGCTTATGGCGGGCGCCGCGGAGCCGTGGGTTGCTTTCAATAATGGAGTCAATAGCCTCTTCGTTCATAATATCCTTTTTTGGAGTATTTTATTCACAAATGCAAGGGAGAAGGCGATATTTATAGAAGGATTTCCTTAGTTGTGAGCTATAGGGTATAGATCATTCTAACGCACAAGCCCCGTATCGAGGGTCTTTTGGGTTTTTGTGATTAAGAGGGTCTTTTGTCATATTATATTACTATTTGTTGATATTTTAGTATTATTAATAAATTTTGAGGTTCATTGTAATATTTCTAAGCTTTTGTTTATTAACTATATAAATATTTTTTAGGTACTTCACCTTATTATTTGAAAAAATAGTCCTTATGCTGTATCTTATAGAGTATAGCATTTATAAAGCATGTGCGGTGTAGCGCACCTTTTAAAGCAACTAAAATAGAGGAAGGATCAGTACCATGTTCAAGAAAATCATCACCACGCTGACAGTATCATGTATCAGCTCAATGCTTTTGGCAGGCACCCTTTACTGGACAGACGATGCTGCGGGCGTCATTCAATCTGCCGATCCCGCCGTAGGAACGCCCACCACCATTCTCTCAGGCTTGAGTACACCTCGAGGCATTGCTGTAGATAATGCTAATAGTAAGATATACTATACGCAAGATGGCACTTCGACGGTTAGTAGTGTCAATATCAATGGCACAGCAAATACCACCCTCGTTACTTCAGCTGGCTCAGGCACCCGGGGTATTAGTTTAGATCTTGTTAGTAACGAGATGTACTGGGTTTCGTTCAATGCGGGTACCATTCGTAAAGAGGTTTTAACGGGAGGCACGGGTCTTCCAGCTATCCTTTCAGGTCGAGATGTACCCGGAGATATTGAGATCGATGTATCCGGGGGCAAGATGTACTGGGGTGAGGTTGGTTCAACGTTAAGTATTTTTCGTGCAAATCTCGATGGTACGAGCATTGAGACACTCGCGACCGCAGCCAGCCCTAATTTTCTTTCCTTAGATCTGACGAACAATAAAGTCTATTGGACCAATTTTGCAGCTAACTCTATTGAGCGCATGAATCTCGATGGTACGAGCCGAGAAACTGTCTTTACCTTGGGGTCTGGCAGTGTGGAAGGCATTGCCCTGGATGTTGACAATAGCCTTGTTTACTTTGGTGATAGTGGAAATAGCAATATCCGCCGTGTAGATTTCAACGGTAACAATGAGACGACGATCGTCACGGGACTGAATGCACCTCATGAGCTCCGCTTCATTCCTGAGCCAAGCACCTACGCGCTGATTTTCGGGATCGCAACAATCATTCTCGTCCCTCTTAGCCGGAAGTTTTTACAAAAAAAGACCCCTAAGCAAATGAATGCCTAGGGGCTCCCTGTATCTTACGAGGGAATGTGTGTGCTTTTAGACTTCCTGGCTGAAAGCCGCCCCCTGTAAGGGAAAGAGGGCAGCCGTTCTTGCATCCAGCCAGAGGATGACTCGCCGTTTTGCGGCGAGTAGAGCATTGCATTCCGAGAGTGCTTGGGCATCGTCCAGGATCCCAAAGGTCTCCCTGCAAGTGCCTTGCTCTCCAAGAAAAGTGTCTGCTTTGCTCTGGGTTCTCGAGAGAGCCCAAAAGTGTGTATCTAGTAAATTTTTGCTGATAAAATTCATACCCCGATATCTTTTTAAGAAAATATGTGCTTTTTGCTACCAAGCAGCAGTAACTCTGCAGCTTGAGGCTGTATTGTGACTTAATCTTGCTAATGACTTTGTTCCAGTAACCAATTTCAATAACTACATGCGTAGAATAAATTGGTTATCAACAGGCTGGGTCAAGTTCCCTAAAAAATCAATATTTTTGTTTTTTTTGAGAAAAAAGAAGTTTTTTGTTATAAGTGATTAGTGATTAATGAGTTGTTTATCTGAAAAATTCCTGGTTTCATGGATGAAGTTACGAAATCTTTATAAGCACAAATATTTCTTGGGGGCCTCTCTATCTGCTTGATGCATTGGGTCGCGTCTGTATAATCACCCTTCCATGAGTACCCTAACCCCCTTGTGTAAAGTTGTTTTGGCAACTATGCTTGTCGTTTGCCTAAAGTCTCACGCGTTCACTCCATCAACTTCAACAAACATTTTTCAGAGTTCTTCCTCTAGTGGAGATGTTCAGCCTTTGGGAAGTGAAAACGGAGATGAGTTGTATAATCTAGGCTTGATGGCGCCAGCGTTGACAAACTATGTCAATCAAAACGGAGGCATCCTCCCTGATTTAAAAAACTCAACGACCACAAATACGATTCTTAATGGTTATTTAGAGCGCACATTTGAACCCAATGCGTATGGGGTTCCAGCAGGTCGTGCTTATGATATTATTGTTAACAGTATCTATGGGCAGTTTCTCAAGAACGCACCTCAATCTAAAATCTTCAGTACGGCAGTCCCTGGCAACCTTCCTGACCCTTCGCTCCTCTACGACTCAGCTCAATTTAGCCAAGTCGTAGGCTATTATCAAACCTTGGTACGGCTTATTTTAAAAACAACCGATGACCTTAATGCACTTGTTGAAGGTGTTTTTGAGCTGCTAAATGCTAATTATGGCAATGTTTCTGGAGATATTGTTTTGTTTAGTAAAACAGAAGGTTTTGGATCCGTTGTTTATGTCGATGGCAACGACGGGCAAAATATTGGCATTCGTACTTATAGTGGCGGTGTTGCAACAAACTCTACTGTAGTTTTAGACTCTGATGAGAGTATTGCCGGTTTTGACACGAGCTCGCCTCAGGTAAAAGTTGAAATACTCCTCGATCGTGGAGCACTCAATGATGCAGGTCTCTACGATAATGGCTTGCTGAAGCTTCGCATTACGATCGTACCTCCTGATTTGAGTGGTATTACCTTCGGAGATAGCTTTGTCGCCCTAACGATGGAGGCTCCAGTCGGCTTCTCCATGGGCCTTGCAACGATCCGGTACTTGATTGCCATATCTACTCGAGGGCAGAGCCAGTTTACTTTCTACCCTGAAGGTCAAGGTCCGGGAGAGACAGGGTTTGGTGCTTACGACCCTTTCGAGGTTTATGCGCTTCTTCGTGCTATTCTTGCTAACGACAACCCTTAGTTCTTGAAATAAATATCTGCTATGAAAGTTTTACAAACCTTTATCTTTTTGAGTATTTTCCTCACGGCTTCCTTGCCCTCTCTGCTAGTAGCCGAAACGACAAATTCAATCGATACCTCAATAGATCCTGGCACGGCAGCAACAGGCTCTAGCTCAGCTTCCTATACCAGTATTCAGAGACGCCTCTACACAAGTATATCAGGTGGCTATGTCTACAGCGGTAGTGACTTTGCTGGATTTGGCCTCAGTGTTTTAGGTGGCTTTAATATCACCGAAAATAAGGTTCACAACCTTGAGTTTGAGTATATCCATGTTGAGCTTGATGGCGATAGCACAACCCTACGAGGTAGCTTAGGTGTTGCCCCTATTATGGGTCTTCCTCCGCTGGTAACAGGGACTTACAATAGTACTATCGACCAGGCTACGATCAAGGAGAATATGATCCTTTGTAATTACCGTTATATTACGCCTCCTGTTACTTGGGTAAACTTCTCGGATGGTGCCAAACTCTATTTTGACTTTGGTGGAGGCATTGGCGCGAGTTTTGCTGAACGCGATGTCACAGGCATCACAACAGCTACAGCTTCAGTCATGGGGATGACACTCTCTTCAACAGAGACAACAAAGACAACCGACACGAGTACGGAGTTTGTCGGGCAAGTTTTTGGAGCTTTAAATATCCTCTTAACAGAGAATGTCTCCTTGAAGTTCGGTATACGGTCTCTCTTTACGCGAGATTTTGATTTAAAAGTCAAACGAGCCGAAATAAGCAACGAAGTCTATCAGCTCATGATCGAAGCTGGTATTCGCATTGCTTTTTAAGAATTAAAGAAAATTAATTTCGACCTGGGTAGCCAGACTCGTTAGCGACGGGTCTGGCTTTTTTTGCGGCTTGGGATAAAATGCCCATGTAAAATTAACTGCAATTTTGAAGAGGGTGCAAAGGTGTGTCCCCTTTTTTGTTTAATTTTAGCGAGGGTAGCTTTATAGTGTGCTGATGGCTGCGTTATTCATATTATTCAGGTTTACTTTTATCCAGGAGGTCTTTCCAGAGGGCCCAGCCACGACTGCGTGCCCAAGTGGCTGCGTCCACTTTCAGTGAGTTGCGAAAGATATTTCTTTCGTTATCATTGAAAAATCTCCACGCAATCGCAAAGTCACAAGCAGGGTCGCCTATGGCAAGTTGGCCAAAGTCAATGACTGCAGCGAGCTTGCCTTCCTTGATGAGTAGATTGCCCACGGCAATGTCTCCGTGAACCCAGACAGGAGGACGATCCCAACGCGAGTCCAGCGCCTGCTCCCAAATGTTTGTAGCCACCTTTGCCTCTGCTGGGTCATCCATGGCAGCGATCATCTCTCTTGTTTCTGTATCGTAAATAGCAAGGTCCCCTCCGCGGTGAAAGTTTTCCGCCCCTCCCTTAGGCGCCCCTGCAGTATCACAGTTTTGCAAGGCGAGTAGGAAGGCAGCAAGATCCTGTGCAAGTTGAGGTATCGTTGGAGCGTGCTTTTTCGAGACAGGTTCGCCCTCAATCCACGAATAAATAGACCAATGCCACGGGTAGCCTTCACCGGGTTCACCTTGAGCCAGTGGGGTGGAGATTTTGAGGGGTAAGTGAGGGGCCAGCTTCGGCAGCCAGTAATGCTCTTTAGCTACTTGGTTGACATAACGTTCTGCACTCGGCAGTCGGACCGTCATGGTATTCCCTAGATGAAAGGTTCGGTTATCCCATCCATTGGGTTCAACGGGCTTGATGGACAGCCCAGCCCATTGTGGAAATTGGGTTGCAACGAGTTGCTGTACAAGATGGGTGTCAATGTGAATGGGCGTGTGCTTGGGCATTAGGATTTACTGGAGATATTGAAATTATAGCCTAAATGTGAAGTTTTTATCAAAAACTTTCGCTATGCCTATTGACAATTTATCGTTTTATGATAGTGTGAGTCTCACTTTATCAATAAAGCACTCCATTCTTAAAAAATACATAAAACTATCTATTTTCGCATCACCATGGAATTTCTTGTGCCAGCATCTATTTTCAGTGCAGTAGTCGCCCAGCCAAAAAGCTTGGGTGTGTCCTACCACAGTACGTGCACAGGGCTCAAAAGTGTGGTAGGACACAGTACGGACACCGCACGGACCGTGGTCGACCATATTAAGGATTTAATAAATTATGTTGATAGTCAAATGCTTCCAATTTTCTTCGGTGTGTTCTACCACATTGGGCGCTGCGTGGTCGACCACACTATAGGCTTGTGGTATAGGTCATCGGTGCCTTTAAAGGAGGGCGCATGAAGGAGCAAACTCAGGCAAATTTTCGCGCTTATGGAGAAGCCCAAAAGCTGTGTGCTCAATTTTGGCAAAAGCCCGTTAAGGTCGAAACCCTTCTTGAAAAGGCCTCTACAACGATTCGAGCTCAGGTGCAGCCCCTTGTCTTGGGGGCTATTCGTCATAAGCGTTTAATAGACTGGGTTTTAGATGAGCTTCTTCGCCGAGCACCAAAGCGCGAAGCCCGCTCACTTCTCATTGTTGCTTTGGGGGAGTATCTTTCTGAGACTCCTGCCCATGCTGTGGTAGACCACGCTGTGAAGCTCGCCAAAGCTCGCTTGAGTGCTGCTGAAGCGCATATGGTCAATGCCGTTCTGCGCAAAGGAGTTACGTTGCTCGAGGGGGCTCACAACTGGGAGGACTCGCAGCAATGGGGGGTGCGCTACAGCCACCCCGATGATCTCGTTGCTCGTTGGCTTGATGCTTTTGGTGAGGCGTCAACACGGGCCCTTCTCAAGTGGAATCAATTGCCATCGCCTGTTTATATTAATATAGAGCAAGGTGTTGATTTAGAGCCTATTAAGGGGTTTTTAGAGTCTAGCAAGTGGCCGCACTTTTATCGTTTAAAACCAGGGGCTTGGCCGCATGTACAACCTTTACTTCAATCGGGACAAGCCTATATTCAAGATCCCTCGACGCGCATCCCCATTGAGCTAGGTGCCCCCAAGCCAGGCGAAAAGGTCCTCGATCTCTGTGCTGCCCCTGGTGGTAAAAGCCGCCAGATCGCTCACGCCCTTGCGGGCGATTCGCAGAGTTTGCTCGTGGCACTTGACCTCCCGGGCAAGCGTATCGAGCGTTTGAAAGAGAATTTAGCCAAAGTCCAAAATATTGCCATTAGCGTGGTCGACCACGATTTGAGGACGCTTACAAGCGATATTTTTGAAGACCAGCATTTACCTGCAGCCTATAATGCTGTTTTCCTTGATGCTCCTTGTTCTAATACGGGTGTTCTGCGCCGAAGGCCCGATGCCAAAGAGCGCTTAAGTAGCTCGGTTATTGCTGAAGTCGCTAAGTTTCAAGAGGAACTGCTCATCGCCGCCTCTGCTTGGGTTCGCCCTGGAGGCCGCCTTGTCTATAGTACCTGCAGTATCGAAGCTTCTGAAAATCAGGACCAAATTGACCGTTTCTTAAGTAAGCATCCCAGTTTTCAATTAGAAAAAAGCCATCTATCCTTTCCCTGGCGTGAGGGGTATGATGGGGGTGGGGCCTTTTTACTCCAGCGGCTCGGGAGCTAATTCTTGATTTTTGATGTCGATATGGAGCTTCGGCCTAGGAAGGGAGAAGACCATCGAAAATGGGATGAGCAGGAAGCACCCTCCAAAGACATAGGCGCTGTGGGAACCAAAATAAAAATAGGCAAGTGCACCGATTGTCGGCCCAAAGGCTCGGGCAAGCGAACCCGTTGATCGAAAAATCCCAAGGTATTCACCTTGCTTTTCCGGTGTTGTGTAGAGGGATGCAAGAGCTGTCATGCAGGGGCTTGTGAGGCCTGCGCCCATGGCTAAAAAGGTGAGGCCGACACCAAAAAAGAGCAGCTCACTAGCCTGGGAGAGGGTGAAGAAAGCAGTAAGGCTGCATGATAGGCCAATCACAACGAGGAACTTTTCGGGAATGTAGGCACTGAGCCTTCGCACAAAAACGCCTTGGGCGAGGATCATGATCACTCCCATGTAAAAGAACATCATGCCATTTTCTGCGGGGGTAAAGCCAAGTCGTTCTACGGCGAGGAAGGTGACGCTAAATTCCATCCCGCTTGAGGAGAGGATGTATAGAAAATTGATGCAGCCGGTGAAGCGCACTTGGGCATTTGGGATGCTGAAGATCCCAAAGAAGCGACTGAAAATAGAGCGCTCTTCACTCGTTTGGTTGCGGTGCTCAGGATCGAGTGTTTCGCGAAAGCGTTTGAAGACCCAAAATAAGTTGCAGCAGGCTAGGGCACAAGCAACCATCGCTG
>DCBD01000048.1 GCA_002313355.1 Opitutia bacterium UBA1116
AAGGCCTACGCCTTCAAGCACTGGAACAGGGACTTCGAAAACGCCCAGACAAGAAAACAACGCATCGAGACCCTCGAACAAACCGTGGTAGACCACACCTACATAAAAACTAAATCATTGATAAATAATAAGATGAGGTATGCACTTACTGTGGTCTACCACATAAGCCATCCAACGACGGATTAACCACAATGATGATAAATGCCAAACGTGAAATGTTCTCCTGGGACACAAACACGAGCCTCTTCCCATCCTTTTTCTTCTGCGATTTATTAGGGCCTGTTATTTATTTTGATAATATCGTTTATTTTATGGACTTTGAATCTATAACGATGCCAATATAGCTTTAGAACTTAAAGTTCTGACATTGTTATGGGTAGTTTATTGTCAAAAGTGGGTAGTTTATTTCGTAATCATGGGGCCTTATTACTTAGTTTTGGGGTAGGGTTATTCATTTGGTTTTTGCCGCATCCAGAAGGCTTGGATGTTCGTGCTTGGCATGTTCTGGCCATATTCATTGCAACTATTGTCGCTATCGTCACGAAGCCACTTCCTATGGGTGCGGTTGCTATTTGTTCGATTGCTGTCTGTATGGCAACGGGGACTTTGACGGCAGGAGAGGCACTTAGTGGTTTTAGCAAAGGGTCTATTTGGCTGATTGTTATCGCCTTTTTTATTGCGCGCGGCTTTATCAAAACCCAACTTGGTACGCGGATTGCGTGCTTTTTCGTGCGCGCTTTTGGCAAAAGCTCTCTCAGTCTCGCCTACAGTTTTGTTTTTAGTGAGTACTTGCTCGCGCCGGCTATTCCTAGCTCAACTGCACGTTCAGGAGGCATTATTTTCCCTGTGCTGAATGCTTTGTCTCAGTCCCTGAAAAGTAAACCGAATGACCCTTCGGCGCGTGACTTAGGATCTTTTCTGACGCTGTGCTCATTTCAAGGGGATGCTATTATTAGCGGCCTCTTTCTGACAGCTATGGCAGGTAACCCTTTGATTGCGGAGTTTTCTGCTGAGCTTGGGGTTCATCTAACCTGGGGCTTATGGGCCCTTGCAGCGCTCGTGCCTGGGATTGTCTGTTTAATTGTTGTACCCTGGGTTATTTATCTTGTGCACCCTCCGCGCATTAAACGAGTTCCTAATGCCAGTGCACTGGCCCATGAAAAGCTCGAAGAGATTGGCCCGATGAAGCGCTCAGAAAAGATTCTTTTAGGAACCTTTTTTATTTTGATTGGCCTTTGGGTTTTTGGGGACACTGTCGGTATTAGTAGTGTCGCAACAGCTGTGATTGGGCTGAGTATACTTTTGCTCAGTGGTGTGCTCACTTGGGATGATGTGCTGTCTGAAAAGGGAGCTTGGGAAACTTTAGTTTGGTTTTCGACACTGCTTATGCTTGCAGGCTTTTTGAATAAATTTGGTGTGATTGAGTGCCTTGGGGATTATATTAGGTCTCAGGTGTCTGGTTTATCTTGGCCTCTAGCCTTTAGCCTTTTAAGCCTCCTTTATTACTATAGTCATTATCTGTTTGCTAGCAGTACAGCTCATATCGGAGCTATGTATGCAGCCTTTCTTTCTCTGTCCATTGTACTGGGGACGCCACCGTTGTTTGCAGCACTGATACTCGCGTATTTTAGCAGTTTTTTTGGAGGTCTTACGCACTATGGTTCTGGGCCTGCACCGGTACTCTTTGGGGCCGGTTATGTGAGTGTGCGTGATTGGTGGATTGTTGGTGGGGTCGTGAGCGTTGTCAGTATTGCTATTTTGGTCGTTATTGGCGGTGCTTGGTGGCGTTTTTTAGGTTATTGGTAAGATCTTTAGCTTGACCTGGGGCAGCCGCTTGGCATGGTAATAGACCATTCCTGCTTCTCCTAAGTCAGGGAGGATGAGTCGGGCCGTAGCGCAGCCTGGTAGCGCACTTGCATGGGGTGCAAGGGGTCGTGAGTTCGAATCTCACCGGCCCGACCATTTTTAAATAGCAGGATGAAGTGTGGGGTATTCAGGATGAATATCAGACACTTCGTTGCTCGATAGCGAGCTTGCGATTGGGGTCTCCAGCTGCGTAAACGGTTTGTGTTGGGAAGGCAAATTCGATCCCTGCATCATTAAAACGGCGCAGAAGCTCAAAGTTGAACTTTTCGTTGAATGCTTGAGCGTCCCAGTAATTAGCAGGAGTGTACCAATAAATGACGAGTATATTTAAAGACCAGTCATTAAAGTCGCTGAAAAATACGCGAGGTGGATAGTCTTTGGGCATCCCTTCATGGTCTTTTAGTAGATCTTTTATGATATCGAGACCTTCTTGGAGTTTTTCTGGAGTCGTGTCGTAAGTAACGGTTACGTTAAGAGTCCGCTTGATAAAAGGGCGTTTGGCGATGTTACGAATCGCTTTGTTAGCAAGGTCTCCATTGGGAACTGCGATGAGGTGGCCATCTAGATTGCGAATGCGGGTTGATCGCATGCCGATTTCTTCGATAATACCATCGACACCGTCGACAACGACGCGTTGACCGACTTCAAAAGGTTTATCTGAAAGTAGGAAAATAGAACCAAAAAAGTGTTTTAGTGTGTCCTGAGCAGCTAAAGCCACAGCTAAACCACCAATTCCTAAGCCTGCTAGAATGGAGCTTATAGGCTCTTTGCTGAAGATTTGAATCATCTGAACAACGGCAAAAACTATGATAATGCCGCGCAAAGTTTTCCGAGCGAGAGGAACCAAGACAACGTCTAGAGTGTTGTCATCACGTTTGGCAAAGCGCTCAAGCCAAAGCTCAGGAACGATGACAAGCTGCATGGCCATCCGTGCCAAGGCGATGACAATGACAAAACCGATAGCAATGTCAAAGATGCTGCGTAGCTGTGGCCCCATTTTGATGAGCGCAAACCCAATGTCGAAGGAAATGGCAATGAGGGTAAATGTAATGGTGTTGGCTATAGCTGCGGTAGCCGCACTTGAAATGGGGCGATTCTTGCTTTTAAGGCTTTGGGATGTTCGCAGGAGGGACCATTGAATGCATTTGCCGATAATTAAGGCGCCGAGTATCGCAGCTCCTAAAATGCAGAAGCGCCACAGCTCGTTGTCTCCTAGGATGTTTTCTTGGAGAAAATTAACGTCAATAGCAGCATCGATTTTTTTATCGTCAACGATATTGTCCATAATCTTGAAGGGTATAGGTTCGACAAGCAAAGCTTGCTTAAACTAAAAGCTTAATAAAAAAAAGCGGGCTGTAAACCCTAGAGCTCTTAATACTCTTATGAGAATGGTGCCAAGGGGCGGATTCGAACCGCCGACCAAAGGCTTATGAGTCCTCTGCTCTGCCACTGAGCTACCCTGGCTCTCAAAATGTAAGGCCGCTAGGTTTAATCGACAGAGCACCCTCGTGGCAAGCAAAATATTGAAACTCCTGATGGAGTCTTATTCTGGGCCGTAGTCATTGTGGCCTAGTCCTTAATACTGCTGGAATATGTCTATGTTAGTGATGGGCTTATGATTTCTCATGGCTCACTCAATACTTGCTGATAAAAAACGTTATGTTGTTATAGTCGTTTTTTGCAGTTGAAGTTTTTTCTGAAGGTAGGCCATGTCGTTTTCGACCATTTCTGCTACGAGTTTTTCAAAAGATTGAGTGTGGTTCCAGTTGAGTTGCTTGCGGGCCTTTGAGGCATCGCCGAGGAGGATTTCTACTTCGGCAGGGCGGTAAAACTTTGGGTCAACAACGACATAGTCTTCATAGTTGAGGTCAAGAGCGCTGAAGGCTGCTTGGGCAAAATCTCTCACGGAATGAGCAACACCACTGGCAATGACAAAGTCATCCGGGGTGTCTTGTTGGAGCATGAGCCACATGGCTTCGACGTATTCGCGGGCATCTCCCCAGTCTCGCTTAGCGTCTAGATTTCCGAGGCGAAGCTCATTGGTGAGGCCAAGTTTGATGCGTGCTGCATGGCTGGTGATTTTGCGAGTTACAAACTCAAAACCGCGCCTTGGAGACTCATGGTTGAATAAGATTCCGGAGCAGGCAAAGATGTCATAGGCTTCACGGTAGTTGCGTGTTAAGTCAAAACCTGCAACCTTCGAGATTCCGTAAGCTGAACGAGGGTAGAAGGGGGTTTCTTCGTTTTGGGGGGAATGGCGTACTTTGCCGAACATTTCACTTGAGCCGGCGAAGTAGAAGCGAGCTTGAGGGACGAGCTGCTTAACCGTTGCTAGAATGAAGTGGGTACCATTGATATTAGTGTTGAGTGTTGTGAACTCATCTTCAAAGGAATAGCTGACGAAACTTTGAGATGCTAGGTGATAGACTTCATCCGGGCGGATCTTTTCGACGATTTGAAAAAGACTTGGAAAGCTCTCTAACGACCCCGAATGTAAGTGAATGTCTTTCAAAATATCACGTAGGCGCCACATGCGATTGTCAGCATCTTCGAGGGCAACGCGCCGGACGATCCCATGTACTTCGTAGCCTCTTTTTAAGAGAAGTTCTGCCAAGTAGGAGCCGTCTTGACCCGTGATGCCTGTGATGAGTGCTTTTTTCATTCAATGTCTATTCGCCTAAGTGTTTTCCAGGGATGATGTAGTTTTGAACATAGTCTGAGACGGCGTCTTCGAGTGGGGTGACTGTGTCCTTGAAGCCTGCTTGTCTGAGCTTAGAAATATCGGCGCAAGTGTAGTATTGGTATTTTTCTCGGAGCTGCTCGGGCATGTCAATATAGTTGATCTTTGCTGGTTTATCTAGGGCTTTAAAAATGGCATGAACTAAGTCATTCCACGTATTAGCCTCGCCTGAGCCGATATTAAAAAGGCCGCGGTGCTTTGTTTCGCTTAGGTGAAGCGTCATCTTGACGGCATCTTTAATGTAGAGAAAATCGCGCTTTTGCTCGCCATCTTTATAGTCTGGGTGATGGCTTTTGAATAAGGAAACGCTGCCCGTTTCTTGGATTTGGCCGCAGGCCTTGTGAACGAGGCTGCGCATGTCTTCTTTGTGGTATTCATTGGGACCAAAAACATTGAAGTATTTGAGGCCTATTACCTTGTCTAAGAAGCCGCGCTTTTGGGCGTAGAGATCAAAAAGGTGTTTGGAGTAGCCGTACATGTTTAGCGGGTGCAGTGCTTGGATGTCTGCGTTTTGATCATCCATACCCTGGCTGCCATCGCCGTAGGTGGCTGCAGAAGAGGCATAAGTGAAGCGGATGCCATGTGACAGAGCCCATTGGGCAAGATGCTTGCTAAATTCGTAATTGTTGTGAATTAAGTAGCGGGCGTCTTTTTCTGTTGTGGAGGAGCATGCTCCAAGATGAAAGATTTGGGTGATATCGCTTAAAAGGAGTGCGTGCTCATCGATCGTTTCTAGGAGCCTATCTGCCTCCATGTAATCATCAAAGCGGAGGGGAACGAGATTTTTGTAGCGCTCGTCTTCGCCTAGAAAATCAACAACGAGGATGTCTTCGATGCCTCGTTGGTTGAGCTCTTCAATAAGGGCACTGCCAATAAAGCCAGCGCCGCCTGTAACTAAAATCTTTTGCTTTTTCATAGGATGGATCTCGAGTGACTACTTATGACTGTCGGCCACTAGTTTTTCAATAAGATTCCTGAAGTTGTTTTCTTCTAGGAGCTTAAGTTTTTTCTCGGTCATTCCGCCGGGGGATGCAACTTGCCCTCTGAGGTATGCTGCTTCGTGGTTTGAGGTAGCTAGTAGACGAGCTGAACCGAAGAAAGTTTCCTCTACGCAGGTGCGTGCTACTGCCTCTGAAATGCCAGCTTTTTGGGTGGCGGCAATGAAGGCCTCAACAAATTCATAGAAGTAGGCAGGCCCGCAGCCTGTTACCCAAGTGAGGGTTTCGAGGTCTTCTTCTGAGACTTGAAATGAACGGCCCAGTGCATTGAGGAATTGAGTTAGCGTAGATTTATGCTCTTTAGGAAGGGAGTCTTCGAGAGTGTAGAGGGTTGCCCCAGCGCCTACTTCACAGGGGATGTTTGGCATAATGCGCACTAGACTATATGACCCTGCAAGGTGCTTGTGTAGGGAGTGGAATGACGTCCCCCCTAGAATTGAGAGGATGAGCGGTGAGTCTCTACGTTCAGTGAGGGGAGCTGAAAAATCACCAAGGCTTTTAGGTTTAAAGGCTAAAATAATAACATCAGCTTCTTTGAGGATAGTGTCAGCATTTTTGATAAAAGTAACTCCCGCTTCTTGGGCAAGTTGTTGGGCGCTTTGGCCACTGAGTGATGTGCACTCGATAGACTCAGGCCTGTAGTGGCCGCTGTTGACAAGGCCTTTTACCATGGCTGAGGCCATGCGCCCAGCTCCAAGAAAACCGATTTTGAGCATGTTCCTTAATTGCAGCTAGTGGGCATTTTGTCAACCACTTGGGAAATGACGGTGGAAGTGCCCCCTTCGGGGTTGGAATGTAGGGAAATGTCTCCGCCGAGCTGACGCATCGTATGGCGGGCCATGGTAAGCCCAAGCCCATGGCCTACCGCGGCTTTAGAGCTGACAAAAGGCTCGAAAACTTGATCTCGGATGTTTTCGGGGATGCCTGTTCCTTGGTCTTTGACGACGATATAGAGCTTGTTGAATGCGTCTTCTTGTTGCGTGTAGCAGTGGACGGAAATATGGCGAGGCGTTGTTTGCTCTCGAGGGTAGGCTTCCCAGGCATTGAGGAGAATTTTATCTAAGATAGACTCAAACGATTCTTGGTTGGTGATTATTTCCATACCTTCTGGCGTTTCGTCTTCGAGATGGATAGCTTCTTCAATGGCATGGTCGCTTCGGAAGTGTTCGATGCTTTTTTTGAGCAGAGGGCTCAAGGGTAGGGGGGTTTTTTCAGGTTGATACTCGCCCGCCATCATGCTGAGTTGGCGAACGATCTCAGCCATGCGTGTAACCGCGCGGTCGATCTGTTCGATGCTTTTAGTTAGGCGCTCTGGGTCTTGGAATTGAAGCCGGATGAGGTCTACGTGGCCGATGGCTACTCCAAGGAGGTTGTTGAGATTGTGTGCAATACCCTGGATGACTGCGGCAATCGTTGCCCCATGGCGCGCTTCGTTGAGGCGGTGTTGAAGTTCTAAGTTTTCTTCGTGAATTGCTTTGATGCGTAATTGATTTTTTACGCGTGCGAGCATTTCGTCTAAATCGACAGGCTTAGAAATGAAATCATAGGCACCCGTATCTAATCCTTTGAGTTTGTCTTTGATATCAGCTTTAACCGTGACGAAAATGATGGGGATGTCTTGAGTCTTGGGGTTGCACTTGAGCTGGCGGCATGTTTCGATCCCGTCAATCCCGGGGAGGATGATGTCGAGCAAGATGATATCAGGGTGGTGTTTTTGGGCAAGCTGTATGCATGCTTCCCCTGTGCTTGCAGTGAGGGTTTTCATGCCGGCTTGCTCGAGCTTTACACGTAGAAGCTTTACGTTGATGGGTTGATCATCGACGATAAGCACTGTGGGCGTTGAAGGGAGCTCTTCAGGCATGAGGTAGTCTATTAGAGATAGTATTTAGGGTGATGACTTAAGAAGGGGGGCTTTTAAGCTTCTTCGGGGCGGGTTTTGCGGTTTTGGAGTTCTTCAAAGTCGATATCTTCAATGACGATGGAGCGGCAGAGATAGTCGTGCCCGGTGAGACGACGCTTATTGCAAAAAGCAATCAGATAGTTGGTGAGAAGTAGGGGGAATAAAAGACAAAGGGTCATCGCTTTGATGCCGCTACGCACTCCAGATTCTAGGAAGCCTAAGGGCTCTAGTGTTTGAATGCTGATCACGCGAAGGCGAAAAACACGCTTGCCCAGCGAGCTTCCTTGAGTTGCGATAGCATTGACTAAAAAGTAGACCCAAAAGCTTCCAACGATGAACATTCGCGTAAACTCGAGCATCTCTTTGGCTTTAGGGGAAATCTCAAAAGTCGGAGGCTTAGCGCCTGTCTTGCGTGCGTCTTCGAGTTGGGTGCTATAGGTGCTTAGGGCTGTATCGAGTTCTTTAAGCTCTGGGCCATATTGACTGGGTAAGACCACTTTGTTGAGTAGAAGAACGATAATGGCTATGGCGAGAATTATATCGAGGAGGAACGCTAAGACTCGCATCCCAAGGCGCGCTTCAACGATGTCTTCCGCTTCTAGAGTAAGGGGGTTGGCCTGTGCTTGGGAGGATGATTCTGAGTTGGCGAAGGGAAATCGTGGCATAGTTAGATATATTGTATAAGTGAATGATCACGAAGACGTTTGGAGTTGATAGGCCTTCCATGTGTTTTTCATTAGCATGGCTACCGTCATCGGGCCTACGCCACCAGGAGCTGGTGTAATCTTCGAGCAGCGTGGGGCTACTCGATCAAAGTCAACATCTCCTGTTAAGCGGTAGCCACGCTTCGTGGATGAATCTTCGATGCGATTCATGCCAACGTCGATGACGATGGCACCCTTTTTGACCATGCTTTCTGTTACGAGATGGGGTTTGCCCACGGCAGCAATGAGAATGTCTGCCTGCTGAGTGATGCTAGCTAGATCTTTTGTTTGAGAGTGGCAAACGGTGACGGTTGCATTGCCTAAGGAGCCTTTACCCATGAAGATCAGAGCTGCCGGCTTTCCTACGATGAGGCTACGCCCAAGAATAACGATATGCTTGCCCGCTGTTGTGACGTTGCTCTGTTTGAGGAGTTCTACGATGCCAGCAGGGGTACAAGCAACAAAACTATGGGGATCTTCTTGGCAGAGCTTCCCGAGGTTGCTTGAGCTAAACCCATCAACATCTTTCTTCGGTGAAACTCGATTGAATGTTTTTTGCTCAGAAAGGTGATTAGGAAGGGGAGCTTGGATTAAGATCCCATGTACAGATGTGTCTTTATTGAGATCGTCTATGCATGCGAATAGAGCTGCTTCTGTGACGTCTTCAGGAAAGGTTTTTAAGCGGCTTTTAAAGCCTAGACGAGCTGCTATGGATTCTTTTTTGCGAACGTAAGTGATGGATGCAGGATCCTCTCCTACGCGAATGAATGCAATAGTAGGAATTGGCATGCCTTGGGTTACGTGATTCTTGACTTCAGCTTCTAGTTCCTGAAGTAGAGACTCTGCAATGGCTTTGCCGTCAATGAGCTCCATGGAAATGCAAGCTATTCTAACCTTTTTTGAGCTGAATCGTCTTTGCTTGGATCACGAGAGTGTGGCCTTGGTTGGAAGGCTTCGGGGTTCCTTGGATGATGACGTATTGGTTAATATAATGACTTAATGGGAGGTTTTCGATGAGTGTTTCTGTCGTTACAAATCCAATGCGGCGGTTGTTTCCGTCTTTGAGTTCGTATTGATAGCGCGAGGGTAAGCCCAGTGTTTTGGGGTGAAGCTTGAGTGTGCCTTCGAATTGTCGTGCTAGTTTGTCTGCATCAGATGTATTATTTGTGTGCGCGTTGGCTCGAGCAGAGTCTTTTTGAAAATAGAGAGGAATCTGCTTTTTGAATGTGATTTCAACCCAATTACCTTCGTGGACACGCCGGGAGGGCTCATTGCGGTCGAGCTCAATAAGAATGGGGCTGTCTGTATTTTTTTCTAGGTAGACAGGAAATGACTGTGCTTTTTTAGTTTGAAGGTCTTTTGCAAGAGCGTAGCCTGTATAGCGTGAACGATATTCAGCCTTGAACCAGTTCGCTGTTTGAGGGTCTTCGCTGTCAAAAGGCTTAGCGAGTTTGAGTTGGGTGCTGCGTGCATCTGCGATTTCTACAGGAGGCCATTCTGCATTGGGTGAGGCAAAAAGCGCAATGGTCTCATTGGCGTGCAGTGTCAGGTTGATAGTCAGGCTTACAAGGAAAACAAGAAGATGTCGTGGGCTCATCATTGTGTTGTTAGGATGTGGTTGTCTTTAGCCGAGTAAAAGTTGGATTTCTTTTTGACTTAATACGTGAATGTCGCCTCTGGCAATGTGTTTTAGCTTAAATCGGCCGATTTGAGTCCGTTTGAGGCGGTGAACTCTATAGCCTAGGGCTTCAAAAAGGCGCCTAATTTCACGTTTTCTGCCTTGCTTTAGGTGTACTTCGAGGCGTTTTGCTGCATCTGGCCCTGAGGTTGCTGGAAGGACTTTATTAGCAAAGAGATGCTCTTTCTCATAGATAACACCTTTGAGTAGTTGGGGGATGTCGTCTTTGTTAAATTCTTTATTGAGAATTACTTGGTATCGTTTAACCATGCCAAAGGATGGATGTGTGATACGGTGGGATAGATCTCCGTCATTGGTTAGGATGATGAGGCCTTCACTTTCCTTATCTAAACGTCCAGCACAAATGAGCTTTTCTTTTTGGTATTTGCGTGGGAGTAAATCAAATATGGTATGGGTATGATAAGGGTCTGAATGGCTACAAAGAACGCCTCGAGGCTTGTTGAGAGCTAAGACGAGGCTAGGACGCTTTTTATTTTCGTCTAAAGGACGAATGCGTTTTCCATTAACCGATACATGGTCTTTGCTCGGGTCTACTTTTGTGCCAAGAGGGGCAGATCGGCCATTGACGCGTACTTCGCCAGCTTCGATCAACGATTCGGCATCTCTTCGAGAGCATAAGCCGCTGTGAGCTAGAAACTTTTGAAGTCGCATTGATTTTTCGAATTCCATCATGTTGACTTAGATTGAGGTGAAAATTCCAATCTTGCAATTTTGAATTCTCCTGCACACTAACAAAGAGAGATAAGACTATGCCAGAAGCTACGCTCGCACCCACTCCTGTATACAATAAGAACCATCCATTTATGGCAAGTTTGGTGGAGCGCCGTGCTCTGAGTAAACCAGGAAGCTTGAAAAACACTCAACATGTGGTGGTTAGTTTCGCGGGCAGCGGGCTCACTTACACCTGTGGAGACTCTCTTGGCGTTTGGCCAGAGAATGATCCAGAGCTCGTCACTTTACTAATCAACACGTTATGTGTTTCAGGGGGTCTTCAGGTAGTGCTTCCTAAGTTTGAGACTTCTGTTTCTTTACAAGAAGCCTTTTTAAAACATCTTTCTTTGATGAGTCCTGCAAAGAAGGCTTTTGAGTGGCTTTTGCCTCAGCTCAAAGACCTTGATGAGCAGGCGCGCTTAAAGAGCTTACTCTCTCCTGAGGCTGCTGAGGAGCTAAAGGCTTATGTTTCCACTCATGATTGGGTCGATTTTTTTACCGATTTTCCAAGCGCTATTCCTGGGCTGAATATCCAAGAGCTTGTTGAGCATATGCGGCGCATGGTGCCGCGATTGTATTCTATTGCATCCTCACCGACAAAGTACCCTGAAGAGGTCCATTTGACGGTAGCTGTCGTCAATGAAGAACATCGAGGCCGTGTTCGCAAGGGAGTTGCAACGACTTATCTTGCTGAGAGGGCTCCTTTAAATACCCCTGCATTACCTGTTTTTATGGCTAAGTCTCCTTTTTCGCTGCCAGAAGATGACACTGTAGATGTTATTATGGTTGGCCCTGGGACGGGTGTAGCTCCCTTTCGTGGTTTTTTGCAAGAACGTATCGCCCGAGGGGCAACGGGTCGCAATTGGCTTTTCTTTGGTGAACAGCACAAAGCTTGTGACTATCTTTATGAAGAAGAACTGACGGCTTGGGAGTCTTCGAAGGATCTTTATCGCCTAGATCTTGCCTTTTCACGAGATCAGGATCATAAGATTTACGTTCAGCACAAAATGCTCGAAAATGCAGCTGAGTTGTGGGTTTGGCTGCAGGGAGGAGCGCATTTTTATGTTTGTGGAGATGCTGCCTATATGGCCAAAGATGTCGATCGCGCCCTTCACCAGATTTGTGAAGAGCAGGGCAGGATGAATGCTGAAGAGGCTATTCAATTCATAAAAGACTTACGCAAGAGCAAACGCTACCAGCGTGATGTTTACTAGCTCTTATTGGCTGACGTCCGGAAGACGCGGTGCAAGCCCTCCTCCGAAGGGCAACCCTCCTGGGAAGATACGCGAAATGAGTGATTGCATCATGCGAGCGTAGATGGCTCGAAAAGATTCGTCTTCCAGCGAGAAGGTTTTGGTGACGTAAACTTGTTTGATAACTAAGGGGTCGTTAGGTGTTGGTGTGTCACTGTGGGGTACCCAGCGTGCAATAACATACTGCCCTGGCTGTGCCTGGAATTCATGAGAGACGCGCCAATCGCTCTGTGGGTAGACATCCTCTTGGTGCACCGGTTCGTTTTTTTCAAAAAATTCTTCTGAAACGACGATTTTTTTTACGGGACCTTGATCGGTTTCTACAATAATCTCTTCAAAACTTCCTTTGGGAAGTTCGTTGACGACATACAGCTCAATACTCCCTGAGTGCTTGCTATTTCCGTGAACACTGATTTTGTTGATGTCTTGCTCTTTAGGAAGCCTGGTGATGAAAACGGGAGTCTTATCACTCGTGTCAAATGCATGACCGGTTCGATAGTCATTATCGATCATGGTTGCTGCTGACTCTGGGCTTCCAGAGCTAATGCCCGTTACTTGAGCACCGCGATGCAAGGCTGCTAAGTTTCTTTCAGACACTCCCATGTCACCTTGATCTGAGGAAGCTCCTACACCGACTTCATCAGGGTCTGCGGCACCCTCTTTGATATTAGCACCTTGTGAGCCTAGTATGGTGAAGTTGGCTACTTGCCCTGCATGGATTGTATGAAAAGTAAGTCGAACAAGACGCACCTCAATGTCTTTAAGTGGGATTTCAACATCTTGTTTTTTTTCATAGGGTTCGTTCCGTACGAGAGGCTTCCATAAGATTTTTTCAGTTGTGGATGTTGGATTTGCGTAGTCAATGTCTAGATTTCCCTTGGCATTGAGGCTAGCGAAGATGAGCTCCTTGAGGGTGTAGTATTCACCAAAGTCTAGAATGGCCTGTATGTCACCAAGGGGTAGGTTGTAAATTTTGGCAGGGTCTTCACTGAGGAGACTCATTGAGTCTTGAGCGGCAAGTGGCCTACCTCGATCATTGATGATTCCTGCTGTACCATGCGTCCAATGGGCGCGATTAATATAAATTTTTTCAGGCCGAACGGTTGATACATCGAGTAGTTGAATGGCCGTTCCTGGCTTGCCTTCAGTTTTATATTTGGGTGTTTTAGATGCTTTATCTTTGTTTGTCGGCCCTATGGGGGATGCTGCATAGAGTGAAATTGTGGCAAGCATAAGAATACCACAAATGCAGCGTGTCATGAAAGAATTCCATTTTTTAAAGTGAACCTGTTTGGAGGGATATGTCATATTGCTTATGTTGTTTATCATTAAAGTATACAGGAATTCTTTATGTTTTTCAAATAACTAAGTGCCTTGATGATATTAAGTAATTGATAATTAATGATTAATAAAATTATCAATTTTACGTGCTCAAAGAGTGCTTATTGGGCCTCTTGTTGCTTTAATTAAACTTGGCATTATGTAAAAAATAGACTAATTTTCTGCTGAATTAAACCCATCCCCTAAATACTCCGTTTTAATATCCATAACATTCTTATGTTCAAGAGCTTACTTTGTCCTTTAAGGCTTTTTTCAAGTAAGCACCGGTTTCTTTTGCCGATTTTTATATTTTTGTTTGCGTGCCCACTGCAAGCTCAGCAGCTTGGCCAGTCTGGCTATTACAACTTCAAAGTGGGAGAGATGTATTTCAATCTCACTGGTGTCTTTGCCATTAGTTATGACTCTAACGTCACGAATTCTGGCTTCATCCGCAAGGACGACATTATCCTAAGTCCAGGCATTTATCTTTCAGGGGATTGGGAGGCTACCAATCTCAATACGCTTTCTTTAACGTTGGGCATTGCTTATGATGAATATCTTAAAAATTCAGAGCTTTCGTCGGGAAACAATTTTTTAGCCATAAGCCCTGATTCGGAGGTTTCTTTTACTGTCTTTGTGGGAGACGCCACATTCACTTTCTTTGAACGTTTGAGTTATTCCATCGATGGTACGAATGCTTTTGGTTTAAATCCTGACGGTACTGTTCAAGAAAACGTTGCAGACTATGGCCGCTTTGATAACCAATTCGGTGTAGACATTATTTGGGATTTGAATGATGTGCAGGTGGGTGTTGGTCTTGCGCGTAGCGATACCATTCCCACGAGTAGCAGCTTTAATTTTACGGAGAGGACAGAGTATTCCGCAACACCTTTCGTCGAAGCCAATGTGAATCCTAATCTTACCCTGGGTGCACGTGGTTCTTTGGGTACGAATAAATACAAGACAGATTTTAATAATAACAGTACTAGCTTTTCGTTAGGCCCTTATATCGAATGGGGGTTTCGTCCCAATTGGAACCTTGCGGCGTCTTTTGACTATGTTTGGTACAATTTCGATGATGATGGCCGCAATCGTGACTCTTCAAATCCCAATGGGCTTGAGTATGCGGTTACTTTGTCGAATACACCTTCGCTTTTATTTGAACATCGTGTTTTTGCCACCCGAGAGCTTGATTTTGGCTTTATTTCGAACACTACAACAATCGAAACTTATGGCTATGGGTTTGATTGGCAGGTTGCACGTCGTGGAGTTCTTCAGGGATCTATTTCCTATCAGCAGGGTAAAGATTCGGGAGGCTTAGACCCTGAGTCTTATCACATATGGGCGATTAATCCATCCTTCCATTACTTTTTTACCTCAAAATTTTCTGCACAATTAGGCTATTATTATTCCATGCGTAGTTCCAACTTTGCTTCACGTACTTACCCTGAGCATGTCGTTCGTTTAACCCTTTATTACGATTTTTAATCATGAAAAGATCTTTATCTATTGCTTTCTTGATGGGCATGGCATGCCCTGCTCTTTTTTGCTTTCAGGGATGTCAAACTAATGATGTAGCCCCTAGGGCTTCGGCGCCAGCACAGGTCGAAGATTCGGGTCCAGCATTGCCTAAAGCGCCTAAAACATCTCTTGCTGAGGACACGTTACCTGACCTTGAAAGCATTGAAAAAACGTACCCGATTCCTCCCGATAGCCCAATGAATGCTCTCGATAAAGAGGATATCATTCAAGTAGGGGATAAGCTAAGCTATTCTATCGCCGAAGAAAGTGAAAAGCCTCGCATTATTTTGGTTGATGAAACAGGCTCTATTTATCTACCTCTCTTGGGCTCTGTGCGTGCTCAAGGAAAGACGCCTTACGAGCTTTCTCGTCAGCTTCAAGTTGAGCTTCAAAAAGAATACTATTCAAAGGCCACTGTGCTTGTTACTGATTTTAAGAACGCTCACAGTCGAGGTCAGGTGTATATCTTAGGTCAGGTCGTTAAACAAGGCGAGATGGAGATCCCTTCAGATCGCGTTTTTACAGTTAGTCGAGCCATTCTTGCTGCGGGTGGTTTTAATGAGCGTGCTGATGCAACACGCGTTACACTCATTCGCAAAGATTCAAAGGACCCTAACAAAGAGCAAAAGTTTGATATCAATGTAAGCGAAATCTTGAATAATGGCCGTCTTGATTTAGATGTCCCTGTTCGTGCCGATGACTTTATTTTTATCCCTAGTCAAGGGGATACTATTGGGGAGATTTTAGTCACCGGAGCTGTCCGTAATCCTGGCTCCTATCCGATTCCTATTGGCATCAAGTATACAGTCTCTCAAGCTATTTTCAGAGCTGGTGGTTTTGATGAATTCGCTGATCAAGATTCTGTAAAAATCATTCGTCACAAGCCAGGTACTCCAGAGGAAGAGCGGACTATAACCGTTAACGTTGAAAAAGTGATGGAGGATGGTCGTCGGGACTTGGATGTTCAACTCTATCCGGATGATGTCGTCGTTGTTCCCGAGCGTTGGTTTAATTTTTAAAAACTTTAACTATTGTCTCCTAGGCTGATGAAGTGAATTGCTTAGGGTTTTCCCTAGGGAACATCATTTTATGGGTTGTCATGGCAAGGAACCTTCACTAAGCTTTTATACTAGGTTACTTAGCTAAATGACTGCACCTCCTACCAAGTCCCCCAGATACGATGATGTAGAGCCTAAGATTGAATGGTCTGAGCTTATTCATGTTTGGCTTTTTCGAGCAAAGCTTTTGCTTAAGCGCTTTTGGTGGGTCTTTTTGATTACGATTAGTTTGGGCGTTGCTTTTCAGACTTATGATGTTCTGATTACCCCTCCTTCTTACGTGTCGTATTCACAGATGATTGTCAGTGGCCGCATTGCGCTTCCGGAAGGGGCCATTTACAGCGAAGAGCTATCAAATTTCTTCGGGACGCAGATGTCTCTCATGCAAAGCCATCGTGTGAAAGAGCGTGCTCGCTTGCGTGTTCGTGCCATGCAGCCGGAGTTAGATCCTTGCGTCGTTCGTGTTTCGGTGAGTCAGTCTCCTGATGCAAGTATTTTTATTCTAAGTGCCGTTGGTGAAAAGCCTGAGTATACCCAAGCCTACTTAAATGCTTTGATGAACGAATATCTGAGCTTTAAGCGAGAGATGCGCTCTGAAACGGCAGATCGCACCTTTCTTGCTATCACCGAAGAGATGATGGATCTTCAGAAAGAAATAGAATCAGGTGAAGATGAAAAACTCAATTTCCAAAAAGAAAACAATATCGTATTTATTCAAGAGCAGGGGTCTAGTGTAGGTGCTTATTTGGCCGAGCTCAATCAGCAGCTTGCCGAGCTCGAAACACAATACCGCTTTTTAGACACGCTCAGTTTAGATGCTATTGGGGAGCGAGCGCAGGCAGTAGCTGAGCTCGCTAAAGCTAAAAGGAAAAATAATACCGAGGTTGTCCCTGCAGAGAATCACTCAGGTGCAGCACTGACTTCAGAGCTTTACAAGTTGAGTGAGCAGTATCTTGTTGCAAAAAAAGAACTGAACCTGCTTAAGGCCCAAAGAGATGAGTACCTAACCTACATGAAGGGCAAGCATCCTAAGCTTGCTGCGGTTAATCTCGAAATAGAGCGCAAAGAAAATGAAATGAGCGTTCTTAAACGTCAGGCTCTTCATGAGCTTAAAGACGAAAAGGAAGTTCTTCAGTCTAAGATTTCCCACTTAAAAGACGTTATCGATGAGCAAGAGGTGAAGGCGCTTGATTACAGCCGTCGTCTTGCTGAGTTTGAGCGTATTAATTCCCGTTTGGATCGGCAAAAGTCTCTTCTCGAAAATCTTACTGCATCCATTCAGTCCATTGATATTAATCTTAATCTAGATCAAGAGTTTTTAACCATCCTCGAGAATGCTTCCCCTGCTTATGCTGTCCGCATAAGTATTGTTAAAAATTTAGTCATGGGTGTTGTTGCAGGCGTATTTATGGGGGTTGGTATTCTCTTTATCATCAGTATCCTCGATAGCCGGATTATTTCAGTCGAAGATGTTGAAAATCGTTTCGACCAGCCACTCATGGGGATTATTCCCTTTCAAAAATACGATGGTGACATTTTAAATCCCATTAAGGCAGATGATGACCGTATCATTTTTGCAGAAGCCTGTCGTAATTTACGCTCTTCAGTTTTGTTCGGGGGTGACGAAAACGAAGCACATCAAGTCGTTGCCGTGACGAGTTCTGTTCCAGGCGAGGGTAAGTCCACCATGGCTGCCAATCTCGCCGTTACGTTGGCTTTTGCTGGCAAGAAAACACTTCTTTTAGATGCAGATCTTCGTCGAGGTGTTTTGCACAATGCATTTAATGTTCCAAATGATAAGGGCCTTTCGGATGTCATTCGCGAGCGTATTTCCTTTGATGATGCTATTCAACGGCCTGGTATCGAAAACTTAGATTTCGTCGCACACGGCACGACGACGAAGCGCCCCGGCGAGCTTTTAAGTGGGGTCTACTTTGCCACGATGCTAGAAGGTCTTCGCAAGCGCTACGATTTTATCGTTTTTGACTTGCCACCTGTACTTGCTACAGATGATACGCCTGGCTTTGTTCAAAAAGTTGATGGTGTCTTGTTCGTTGTTCGTTCCAATACAACTCGTGTCAAGCAAGCAAAGTCTGCGTTTCATATTCTTATGTTTAGGCGTGCCAAAATTTTGGGTATCGTCCTCAACGCTTTTGATGTTCGAGGGCCTGGTTATTATTATCATCGCTATGGAGAGTACTATACACGCCGCGAAGAGCCTTCACCCAAGGTCTCTAAAAAGATGCAGGCAGTTTCTAAGACTTGAGGTTGATTACGTAGGGTCTTTTGCCTCGTTCTGTTGTATGTAAGATAATGTGCGTGGTATGTTTTGGCTTCCTATAATCCTTACAGTAATCGTTTTTTTTGGTGGAGGGACACCTATATGGGTACAGGGTTTTGTCTTTTTTGGTTTAGGTATTTGCTTGCTTCTTCGCCCTCCGGAGCGTGCATTGGGTCGAAGTTTAGATTGGGCATTGGCTGGCATGCTGCTTGTTTCTCTGCTTGCGCTGATGCCTGCCTCAATGTTACCTTATGGTGCTTGGCGAAATGAAGCAATAGATGTTTATGGCCTTGATCTTGGGTGGATGCTTGCTTCAGAGCCTCAGAAGGTTTTAGAGCAGTTTGTTTTTATGTTGGGCGTGTTTGCTTGGTTCTACTTTTTGATGAGTTTCCCTTTAACGCATTCTTCTCGCATAAAAGTTTTGAATGCCTACTTGGCATGTATGCTCGTCCTTGCACTAGGGATGCTTATAGGTAATGCGCTTCATTGTAAGTATTTTTTCGCTCCCAGCTCGACTGTTTTTAGTTATTTCCCCAATCGTAATCAGACAAGCACCACATTTTGCATGGCTGCCATTACTGCATTTGGCCTTTCTATGTATGGTTTTCGCTATAAAAGGCTGCGCCGTGCCCTGTTGAGTTTTTTTGCACTCATATTTTTGTTTGTGGCCCTGCTTTTGAGTATTTCTAGAGGGGGTATATTACTGTTTTTTGTGGGATGCATAGCTATTTTTGTTTATAAGCCCCTTAAGCGCAAGTGGCGTTTTTTCTTTTGTTTGGTTTTGCCTATTCTAATACTTATTGTTTCTTTCGCTTTTCTAAATCAGGGCCCTCTGATGCAGCGCTTTGAAAGTTTAATCAAGGATAAGGGAGATTATCGTTTAGATGTTTACGCTGATACGATGGATCTTATTTTAGACCAACCTTTGAGTGGTGTTGGCCAAGGCAACTTTTCAGCAGTTTTTCCTCAATACGAAAATAAAGCGGCAATTGATCAACGCTTGATTCATCCAGAGAGTGACTGGTTTTGGTTTGTTGCAGAAGTAGGCTTAGGTGGCTTTTTATTGCTCATATTGGTTTTTGTTTTTCTTGTTCGAGCGGTTTTCCCGTTTGCTCGAGGTCGTGAGGAAGCACTCCGCATTATTCCAGCAGCTGCATTCACTGCATTTTTGTTCCATAGCATGTTTGATGTTCCAGCGCATCGACTAGGTACCGTCTTTATCGCGGTCTTCCTATTGAGGCTAGCCTGCAGAGAGGATGCTTGGATGCCTTGCTTTTATCCTAAGAGCGTTTTTCGATGTGTTGGTATTCTTTTGATGGGCTTTGGTGCCACATGGGTGATTGCCTCTTGTGGCGCTTATAGGCTGCATTCTGAGACTCAATTTAAACACGATGATGCGATTGTAATTAAGTCTACCCATGATCAGGATTTAGACGCATTGAATGAGTCTCTTGAGCGCCTTATTACTTGCCGTCCGCTTGATTGGTGGCCTTATTTTGAGCGTGGGCGCGCACGGCTTATTTATAACCACGATATCCCCGCCGCTGAGGAAGACTTTTTGCGTGCGCGTTTT
>DCBD01000009.1 GCA_002313355.1 Opitutia bacterium UBA1116
TGGTCTTTCCATTAAGGCGGCAAGCTATGATCCTGAGCAGTTGGCTGAAGAAGTTGCTGCTTATGAAAATATGGGTGCTGACCAAGAGCTAACAAGCCTGGGTGACATTCTTGACGAAGCAACACGTTAAATCGTGCTAGCTTTTGCTTTTAAGCCTCGACCATATAAGGTCGGGGCTTTTTTTACGGTACGTATTGAGTTCTTTAGGTGATTTTGTTAATGTAGTGATATCTTTTTCTTAGAGTAGAGCCCCCATTGTGAATTCCCCCTCTATTAGTGTTGTCATCCCTGCTTGTGATCGGCCTGAACTTTTGTCGCGCTGTTTGGCTCGCTTGCATCTAGGTGTGGAGGCTTTAGAAAGGGGACTATGTGAAGTTATTGTGAGCGATGATAGCCAAGAGGGTGACGTACGGCTATGCTTAGAAGGTGCATTTCCCTGGGTGCGTTATGTGAAAGGTCCGCGAAAAGGCCCTGCGGCTAATCGAAACTGTGGGGCCCGTTTTTCTCGAGCAGAATGGATCATTTTTTTGGATGATGATTGCGTGCCGGATGTTGGTTTGCTGCAGGCTTATTATGCAGCCTTTAAAGAATATTCTGAGACCCAAGCTTTTGAAGGTGTCATTTATTCGGAAAGGCCGCAGCGAAGTCTTCACGAGGGGTGTCCTATTAACGAGAAAGGGGGTTGTTTCTGGTCCTGTAATATCGCCTTTAAGCGCGATTTTTTTAATCAAATTGGAGGGTTTGATGAGCGTTTTCCATATCCGGCTTATGAGGATATGGATCTTCATTACCGTGTTCGAGCTTTAGGTGTTGAGATTCGTTTTGTTCAGGGTGCAAGAGTGATGCATCCATGGAAGCAATTGACTGTTTGGAAGCGTTTTAAGCAACAACGTATTTCATCGCAAATTTACCTGGACAAGCATCCTGAGGAAAAAAAGAAACACGGGTCTGATTTAATTATGAAAATCGCCCTCATGCGCCTATTGAAGGTTACGCTACCTGGGTCGATTCAATTTCGAGGGCGAGGCTTCCTTCCTGCTCTTGCCTTTGATGTTCTAGACCTCTTTTTTGGGCTAGGTCTTTTTTTAAAGGGAGTTTTCCGATTTGAGCGATTCTGAACGTTCTTCCATGAACTGCTGGATGACCTGCATTTCAGCTTTTCGTCGAGCTATTTCTTGAAGTGTTTCTGAATTGGGCATCGATTCCATCTCTTCCATGATGCTGCGGATCTGTTTGAGGGCAGATTCTTGGATTTGGCGAACGCGCTCTCGAGTGATATCCAGCCTTTGGCCAACTTCGTCTAGAGTCATCGGTGTTTCATGGTCTAGGCCAAAACGCATTCGGATGACTTGCTCGTCTCTAGGTTTAAGTTGAGAGAAGATGGTATGAATATCTTTGATGAGCGATTTGTCTTCAAAGTTTTCTGAGGGTGTTGGTGTGGATTCGTCTCCAATGAGCTCGCTGTATTCTTTTTCGCCTTCTTCACTTTGGAGGGGAGCATTGAGTGAGCGCGTTCTTTTAGATGCTGCTTTGAGGAGTACAATTTTGCGTGTAGATGTACCCATGACAGCTGCAATTTCTTCGTGTGTTGGTTCTCTGCGAAGATCTTCTTCAAGCTCGCTAATCACCTTGCGCATCTTAGATATTTTGTCGACGAGATAGATAGGAACTCGAATGGTTTTACTTTGATTAGAAAGAGCGCGTTTGATGGATTGCTTGATCCACCATGCTGCATAGGTACTCAGCTTGCCACCTTTTTTAGGGTCAAACCGTTCGACTGCCTTCATGAGGCCGATGTTGCCTTCGCTGATGAGGTCTAGTAGTGAGAGCCCCATGTTTGTATAGTTGTGAGCTATCTTGACAACAAGACGAAGGTTGGCGCGGATCATTAAGTCTCTGGCGCGCTCATCGCCCTTTTTAATGCGTGCAGCTAGATTAACCTCTTCCTTAGGGGACAGTAAGGAAACCTGGCTGATATTTTTGTAATAAAGATTAATGGCATTAATTTCTCCACCGCCTGAAATGCTTGATGGAAATGGTGCAATCGTGTTTTGTTGGCTAGTCGATTCTTTTGGGGGAGCTAGTTTAGGGGCTTTAGCCTCACTTTTTTTTGCTGAGCTTTGTTTTTTTGTGTTTACTGCTTTTGGCTTTTTTTTAGTCGAAGGTGCTATTTTTTTCTTGGTCGTTGTTTTTTTGGCCGGTCTTTTTTTGTTGGCAGTTTTTTTTGAAGCAACCTTCTTTTTTGTTGTAGCCGCAGGCTTCCTCTTGGGTGATGAGGTTTTTTTTCGCTTTGCGGGTGTTTTTGCCATCGGGGTGCCTAGCCTACTTAATGAGGTATTGTGGCAATTTTGCTAGACTATGGCAAATCTTGATTTTAGGTCGCAGTTTCTGTTTCGAGGCTAATGGCGAGTGCTTTTAGCATGCCTTTAGCTTTGTTGACTGTTTCCATGTATTCATTTTTAGGAATGGAATCTGCAACAACGCCTGCTCCTGACTGGATGATCGTTTTGCCTTCTTGGAGTAAGGCGGTACGGATGATGATACAACAGTCAAGATCTCCGTTGTATCCAATATGGCCCATCGCGCCTGCATAAGGTCCACGTGCTGTGCCTTCTAGCTCGGCGATAATCTGCATGGCGCGTACTTTGGGTGATCCACTGACGGTTCCTGCTGGGAATGTCGCTCTTAGGACGTCAAATGCATTAAGTTCAGGCTTCAATTCGCCTTCAACCTGAGATACGATATGCATCACGTGGGAGTAGCGTTCGATAGTTGCATATTCAGGCACAGAAACACTTCCAGGAGTTGATATCTTACCTATGTCATTGCGGGCAAGATCTACTAGCATAAGGTGTTCGGCGAGTTCCTTTTTGTCAGCGAGCAGAGATGCTTCATGTGCATGATCTTCTTCAAGTGTTTCTCCGCGTGGTCTCGTGCCTGCGATGGGACGGCAGAGGACTTTCTTGTTTGAGAGGCTGACATGAACTTCAGGCGATGCACCTACTAGGGAAAAATCATCCGTTTCAAAAATGAACTGATAGGGGGATGGGTTAATGCGCCGAAGCGTTCGATATAGATCCAGTGGGGGAAGGGTGTTCTTGTGTTCAAAACGCTGGGAAATAACGACTTGAGTGATGTCTCCTGCGTAGATGTACTCCTTGGCTTTTTTGACAGATTGTTCAAACGCTGCTTGGGTGAAGTTGCTGATAGGGTCCAGTGGGGTGTTTTCGCTATGGATAGCTGTTGGAATGTTGAGTGATGTGGGTTTGATCAAAGCCTTGTGTAAGTCTAGTAGTTTATCGACGGCTTCTTGGTAGGCTATTTCGGGGTCCTCTTTAACGAATGCATTAACGCATAGCTTGAGTACTTGTTTTGCGTGATCGAAGATGACCAGTGTGTCTATTAAAATAAAGTAGAGGAGTGGTGTGCGTAGAATGTCTTTTTGAGAAAGGGGTACGGTGTTTTCGACAGCATGGATGTATTCATAGCTTAAGAAGCCAACGACTCCGCCTGTAAATTTAGGCATGCTGGGAAGGGTGACGCTTTTGTATGAAGCCATAGCTTCTTCGACGACACGCAGAGGATCCTCAGGTGTGGGAATTTCTTCAGCCCCGTTAGGGGTGTTAATCGTTGTTTTTTCCCAGCCTATGGAAAATGTTTTTTGAGGGTTTACGCCAATGAAGCTGTAGCGGCTAATTTGCTCCCCGCCAGTAATCGATTCAAATAAAAAGGAAGGCTTTTGAGCTTTAAGTTTTGTGTAGATGGATACGGGAGTTTCTGTGTCTGCCGTGAGGTCTAGGCAGATGGGGATGATGTTGCCTTGTGCGCTGAGATTTTTGAATGTTTCCAGCGAAGGGAATATGGACGTCGAGTTACTCAACGGTGACGGATTTGGCAAGATTTCTAGGTTTGTCCACGTCGCAACCCCGTTCTACTGCGATGTAGTAAGATAGCAACTGAACGGGTATGCTTGCAAGAATAGGCTGAATTGCTGGGTGTGCACTAGGGATTTCAATAAGATCATCAGCCAAATCGCGAGGAAAGTCACTGCCTTCTGAGGTGACGGCGATGATCGGACCTTTGCGCGCTTTGACTTCTTGGATATTGCTCAATGTTTTTTGGAAGACTTCTTCTTGCGGTGCTAAAAACAGGCTTGGGCAATCAGGGCTGATGAGGGCAATGGGCCCGTGTTTCATTTCTGCAGCAGGGTAGCCTTCTGCGTGAATGTAAGAAATTTCTTTTAGTTTGAGGGCTCCTTCGAGGGCAATGGGGAACATGCTTTGCCTTCCGAGGAATAGGAAGTCTTCATATTTTGCGTATTTTTTTGCGATCGCTTGTAAATGGCTGCTCTGCTTGAGTACGGTCTCCACCTGCTTGGGAGCTTCTTTGAGGGCTTTAACAAACTTGACCCCATCGTTGAAACTCATGTCGCGAAGGCGGCCAAGGTAAAGCGCCATCATGGCGCATAACATGACTTGAGAGGTGAATGCTTTTGTGGAAGCTACGCCAATTTCGGGCCCAGCGTGTTGATAGATGCCGCCATCAGCTTCGCGTGCAATAGTTGACCCAACGACGTTGTTAATGGCGAGCGTTTGAAAGCCTTTACGCTTACTCTCGCGAAGTGCAGCAAGTGTGTCGATTGTCTCGCCGGATTGGCTAATGACAAAAACGAGGGTGTTTTTGTCAAGCGGTGCATTGCGATAACGAAATTCAGAGGCATATTCGACTTCGACGGGGATTCTTGCGAAGCGTTCGATAAGGTATTCGGCAACAAGGCAAGCATGCCAAGCCGTTCCGCAGCCGCAAAATAAAATACGATCTACTTGGCGCAGTTCTTGGGGGGTGATGTTGAGGCCGCCAAATTTTGCAGTACTTTCATCATCGGAGAAGCGGCCACGCATTGCATTTTCGAGCGCTTTAGGTTGCTCGAAAATTTCTTTTTCCATGAAGTGTTTGTAATCACCAAGTTCGGACTCCTCAATGTCCCAATCTACACGTTGAACGATGGCCTCGACGGATTCATCCGTAATCGTTGCAATGTTAAAGCTGTTGCGTGTGATATGGACAACTTCACTGTCGTTTAGGTAGACGACGTTTTGAGCATGCATGGCAAGTGCGCCAACATCGCTTGCGAGAATGTGTTCGTTGTCGCCTAGGCCCAGAATGAGTGGAGATCCATGGCGTGCGCCGATGAGGTCTTCAGGGTGATCGCTGCAGATGACGGCAATGCCGTAGGTGCCTTGAACGTGGTTTAGGCTTTTGCGTACGCTGTTAAAGAAGCGATTCCCGTTGGAACTGTTATTTTCGGGTTCTTTTTGGTAGTGGTAGGCGATGAGGTTAACGAGGGCTTCTGTGTCTGTATCGGAATGAAAGGTGTAGCCTTTTTCTTCGAGAAAGTGTTTGATTTGTTCGTAGTTTTCGATGACGCCGTTGTGAACAATGGCAAATTTGCCGTCACTGCTTACATGGGGGTGTGCATTGTTTTCGGTGACAGCACCGTGCGTTGCCCAGCGGGTGTGACCAATCCCCAGGTGCCCATCGACTTGAGTGCGTTTAACCTCTCGGTCAAGCGTGTCTACACGACCTGTTTTTTTGATCGTTTTAAGGGAGTTGTTGTTCCAGATGGAGAGGCCTGCTGAGTCGTACCCGCGGTATTCTAGGCGTTTTAAGCCCTCTAAGATGATGCGACTGGCGGCGTTTTTACCCGTATAAGCGACAATTCCACACATTTGTAGATAAAATACTGGTCATAGGATGGGTTAATCAAGTAAAATGCACCCTGCTAGTCCAATGAAGCAAAAAGTACTACCCATTATCATGGGGGGCGGGCGAGGAACTCGCTTATACCCACTCACAAAATCTCGCTGTAAGCCCGCGGTTCCCCTTGCTGGAGAGTATCGTTTGGTCGATATACCCCTGAGTAACTGTATTAATTCCGGCTATAATCAGATCTATATTTTAACTCAGTTCAATACAGCTTCACTGCACCGCCATATTCAGGAGTCTTTTAAGTTTGACCCTTTTGGGCGTGGGTTTGTCGATATTCTTTCCGCCGAGCAGACAGAAAGGGGCGGCCATTGGTACCAGGGCACCGCTGATGCTGTTCGTCAAAATTTACAGCACTTTAGCGGAGGAGATCATGATCTTTATCTGATTCTCTCCGGGGATCAGCTCTATCGTATGGATTTTCGTGAAATTGTCGACTATCACTGCTCCGTTGGTGCAGATGTGACGATTGCTGCCAAGCCAGTACCTAAAGAAGAAGTATCTGAATTTGGTGTCATGAATGTTGATGAGACAGGCAAAATCTCTGAATTTGCTGAAAAGCCTAAAGATGCATCTCAAATTGAGCATCTTGTTATTGGGGATGCACTTCGTTCCCGCATGGCCCATCCAGATCCGGGGAGGGGGTACTGTCTCGCCTCGATGGGGATTTACGTTTTCAGCGGGCGAGTTTTGAGAGAGGCTCTCGAAGAACCGGGGACTGATTTCGGCAAAGAGGTTATTCCTAGTTTACTTGGGAAGGTGAGGCTGTTTGCCTATGTTTTTGATGATTACTGGGAGGATATTGGGACGATACGGGCCTTTTTTGAGGCTAACTTGATGCTCACGGATTCGGTGCCACCTTTTAACTTTTTTGACCGCCATAACCCTATTTTCACAAGACCTCGGTATTTGCCTGCTTCTAAATTAAACGGCTGTAATGCAAAGCGCTCTATCATTGCGGATGGGTGCATTATTTCGGATGCTATCTTAAGGCGCTGTGTTATTGGCGTTCGTTCGTTTATTAATGAAGGCAGTCGTCTAGAAAATGTCATTGTCATGGGGGCCGATCGTTATCATACGCTTGAAGAACTTTCTGCACCTCATAACGCTAACATGCCCCCGATGGGAATTGGGCGCAATTGCCGCATCTCTAATGCTATTATTGATAAGAATGCCCGTATCGGGGATAATGTTGTGATCTCTCCAGAAGGAAAACCGGATGGTTATGAAAAAGGGGACATTCATGTGCGCGATGGTATTGTTATCATCACTAAAAGCGGTATCATTCCTGATAATACTGTTATATAGGCTTCGTTATCGGCTAGATGAGGCCTTGATTTTTCGACTTAATTTGCCTAGGATAAGATATCTTTATGAAGAAAGTTTTGATTTGTACGGACGGTTCCCCTTATTCCGAAGAATGCTGCCAGTTTGCTGCATGGCTGGCTAAGCGTGTTGATGTTCATCTTCATGCTGTCTATGTTTCTGACTTAAGACAGTTTGAGCTTTCTGTTGTTGCTGATTTGAGCGGTAGCATGGGTATACAGCCCTATCAAGGGATGCTCACGCAGATTCAAGACATGGAAGATCAAAAGGCAAAGCTCTTAAAAGCTGGTACGCTAGACTTTTTTAACAAGCAAGGCCTAGAGGATCGTGTAACTTTTGCCCATTACAAGGGCCTTTTGGTGGATCGTGTGTTAGATCTAGAGCGCGAAGATCCCGAAATCGGCATGGTCATGCTCGGGAAGCGCGGTGAAAATGCGAATTTTGCAACGGAGCACTTGGGCTCTACTATGGAGCGTGTTGTTCGCGCTAGCGAGAAGCCATGCCTCGTTACTTCCCGCAAGTTTCGAGAAATCAAAAAAATAGCCTTTGCTTACGATGGCAGTCCTAGTTGCCAAAAAGCTTTAAAATTTCTGTCTACTTCTCCTCTTTTTGAGGGTTTAGATGTTCACCTAGTTACCGTGGATGAAGGTCGCAATGAAGAAGAAGCTTCAGAACGCCTGAGTGAAGCTTCTTCACAGCTTCAAGCATCGGGCTTAAAGCTCGTAACCCAAGTATTAACGGGTATCGCTGAAAACGTTATTGGCGAGTACGTAGAGTCTGAAGATATAGACCTATTGGTGATGGGGGCTTATGGGCATAGCCGCATTCGCTATCTCATCATCGGCAGTACGACCACAGACCTCATCCGCCGCTGTCACATCCCCATCTTATTGTTCCGTTAAACTCCCTTACAGTTAGGGAGCTTAGTCAATGTTTCCTATTCGTTGTGATGTTTTTCTCTCGGTTTTTTGTGCGCAATCGTAAGGATGATGAGCCCAAAGATTGCTGTTAGCAAAGAATAGAAAGTACCTCGGCTCAGGCCCAAGATGAGGCTTGCGTCAGGCTCCCTGAATGCTTCCCCTATAATACGAAGGATGGCATAACCGATGAGAAATTCGCCGCCAAGGGCTCCGGGCCTTCTTGGCTTTTTGCTCCAAAATCGCCATTGTGTATAGGCTAATAGGATGGCTCCCTCAAGCATCGCTTCGTAGAGCTGTGATGGATGCCTTGCCGGTATATATTCAAGGGGGATGCCTGGGTGAGGACTGCTTGCTGGAAAGATGACGGCCCACGATACGTCTGAAATTTTCCCCCAAAGTTCTCCATTGATGAAATTCGCTATTCTTCCAAGGAAGAAGCCTGGAGGTGCGAGTGTTGCACAAATATCTGCCGTTGTGAAGATGGGTTGGTGTGTATGGCGAGAGACCCAAAGGATGGCTACACATACCCCAATGAATCCTCCGTGGCTTGCCATACCGGGTTCCCAGAATTTAAAGAAAATGAGTGGGTTGCGAATGAAGTCAGGTAAATCATAGAGGAGCATGTAGCCCAGACGTCCACCAACAATAACACCCAGAATAAGTGCCGTAATGAGCGTTGTTTGGTCTTCATTGTCGAAAGGAGATTTTCCTTTCTTGTGGTAAATGTGTAGAAGCCACATGGCTATGATGAAGCCAAGTAGGTAGGCGAGGCCGTACCACCGAATGCCCTCAATGGGGCCTCCTGGGTTAAATTTTATGACAAAAGGGTCTAAGTTGTGTACCCAGTGGGCAAAAAAGGACATCATGAGAGGTTTTCGTTATTCAATTTGTCGCCTTTTTTGCGCGCTAATTCACGCATGTCGACAGCAACATCATCTTTTTCAAATATCTCTTGGCCTAAAATGAGCTCCATGATGTCTTCTAGTGTTAAAACGCCCACCATGGATCCGTATTCATCAACAACAATAGCGAGTTGTTGTTGATGCTTGAGGCACTCTTGAAGGGCATTGGCTACAAAGCCATTTTCTGGGATAAAGATAGTTGGGTGCATGAGTACCGATAGCGAGAGACTGTCTTGGTCTTTAGCCTTCGCTTTGAGTAAGTCTCTGCGCCTGACGACACCACAGCAGTTATCGATGGTTTCTTCAAAGACAGGAATCCGTGCGAAAGGGATGTTTGGGCAATGTTTAAAGGTTTCTCCGACGGTTTGATCTTTATCCCAGGCTGTAACGACGGTTCGGGGTGTCATGATTTCATGTACCGAAATGTCATCCAAGCTCAGGGCATTTTTGATCATCGCACTTTCCTCTTGAGAGAGGACACCATCTTTGGCGCTTTTGTGTGCGAGCAAAATAATTTCTTCATCAGAGCTTTCGACTTTGCTTTTTTCGCGGATAAAAAGTCGAATAGTGAATTTACAGATTCTCGATATCGGTGTGCTTATGGTTCGTACCCAGTAGAGTGGGTACACGAGGTGCACTTGGACTCTACTCCGGTAAATGACGCCTACATTTTTGGGTAAAATTTCAGAGAAGAGCAAAATGCTGAATGTCATCAAGAGGGAGATATAGATAAGTTTCTCATCTCCAAAGAGTTGCGTGGCAAAGCCGCCGACTAAAACGGCACCTAGCGTATTAGCAATTGTGTTTACCGCTAAGATTGCTGAAGACGTTTCTTCAATGTCTTCCTTAAATTGCTCTAGCAGATGACCTCTTTTGGGTCGTTGTTGCTTGAGTGCTTCAATCTCAGCGGTTGTCGTGCTGAGGATCATCGCTTCGAGCAACGAGCAGAAAGCGGAGGTACTGAGTGTAAACCCAACTGCGAGCAATAAACCAATCATTTAACTAATATTTCAAAGGACATGTTACTGTTAGTGGGATAAAAGCCACCTTGCAATGCGTTTTTTTCATGGACTCCTTGCGGCAAGGTTCCTAATATCCCCCAAACGTATGTCATCGTTAAAGCGGACGCCACTTTACGAATTTCACGCCAAGCATGGGGCGCGTTTTGTTCCTTTTGCCGGCTGGGAAATGCCTATTCAGTACACCAGCATTCTCGAGGAGCATCGTGCTGTTCGTTTGAGAGCGGGTCTTTTTGATGTCAGCCATATGGGGGAGGCTACCGTCACCGGCCCTGGGGCACGCCCCTTCCTCAACTACGTCATGACTAACGACTTCTCCAAGATAAAGCCCGGGCGTGCTAAGTACACACTCATGTGCAATCCTTCCGGAGGGGCCCTGGAAGATCTTATCATCTACTGCATGGATGATGAAGAATTCTTTTTATGCCTTAATGCAAGCAACATCGAGACGGATATTTCCTGGCTCCAGGAGCAGGCTCAAGGGTTTGACTGTAAAGTCACCAACGTTTCTGACAATTACGTCCAGCTCGCACTTCAAGGCCCTCGCGCGATGACAGTTCTAGGCTGCCTCACATCTGCAGACCTCAGTTCTCTCAAGCGCTTTGCCTTCGAGAAAGCTCAGGTTGCCGGTGTCCCTGCCATGATTTGTCGCACAGGCTACACTGGAGAAGACGGTGTGGAGATTTTCTGCTCCCCAAACAAGGCCGCCTTCCTTGCAGAGTCTTTAGTTGAAGCTGGCCAGCCACTAGGCCTTCACCTGGTTGGTCTTGGTGCTCGAGATAGTCTTCGCCTCGAGGCTGGGTACCCTCTCTATGGCCACGAAATCACAGACAAGATCACCCCCCTCGAAGCCGGCCTTGAGTGGACGGTCAAGTTCGATAAAGACGATTTTGTCGGCAAAGCTGCCCTCATGGCTCAGAAGGAGCAGGGCATCAAACAAAAGGTCATCCACTTCGTCCTGGAAGACCGCCGGATCGCCCGAGAAGGCGTTCCTGTGTGGAGTGAGGAGGCTGTTGTCGGTGAAGTTGTCTCTGGGACCTTATCTCCTATGCTCCAACAGCCTATTGGCAGTGCGCTCATCCGTTTAGATTACGGCAGTACGGACAATTTATGCGTTAAAGTTCGTAAGTGCTCTATTCCCTTGGAGCTCAAGTCACCCCCTCTTTACACTTCCGACGCTGACTAACTTTTTTTATTCCCATCATGAGTGATATTCCTGAGAACCTAAGTTACACTAAAGACCACGAGTGGCTAAAGATGGACGTCGGTGCTGGCGAAGCCCTCGTTGGCATCACAGATCATGCCCAAGAAAGCCTCGGAGACATTACCTTTGTCGAGCTCCCAGAGCTGGGCGCTCACTTTTCCGCCGGAGATGTATTTGGCGTTGTTGAATCTGTCAAAGCCGCTTCAGACTTGTACATGCCTCTATCCGGTGAAGTCCTTGAGGTTAATCCATCTCTAGAGTCCAGCCCCGAGCTGCTGAATACCTCTCCTTATGAGCAGGGCTGGCTTGTCCGCGTCAAGCTAGATGATCCTCAGTCTACAGAAGGGCTTCTGTCTGCGGGCGATTATGCCAATACCGTATAGCCGTGTTTGCGCAGCGTAATCTTTGGGCCAAGCAGTTCGCTGCACGATTGTCATTCGCATTCTCAGCGCCGTCACTCCAAAAAGCCCATGGAGACTATGGTGAGCGCTTTGCCGCACGTTATTTAAAAAAAGAAAAGGGCTACAAAGTTCTTGCGCGCAATTGGTCCTGCGGTCGAGACGAGCTCGATCTCATCTGCAAAGATGGGGAGGCCCTCGTTTGTGTCGAGGTTAAGACGCGGTCTGAATCTGCGCAGGTTCCAGGCTACTATGCTGTCAATCAGCGCAAAAAGCAGGCTGTGGCACGTGCTTTTAAGGCCTATTTGAGAGGTCTTTCGCATATTCCAAAAACGTATCGTTTTGACATTGTAGAAGTAAGACTTGGCAAGGACGTACAAGTTGCTAAAATACTCCATTACCCCAATGTCTTCCTTCTTCCGAAGCATTTTCGTCTCTAAGAACGCAGTCCTTTTACTTTGTTTTTACATTCCAAACCGGAAACGCTATTATGTCAGCCGCTGAATCTCATCCTTTTCTCAAGGGCCTAAGCAAACATCGCGGTGCACCGCCCACCGTCATTGTTATTTTTGGGGCCTCGGGGGATCTCACTGCCCGCAAGCTCATTCCCGCCATTTATAATTTAGGCGTCGACAATCTCCTCCCTTCAGATTTTTACCTGATCGGCTTTAGCCGCAAGTCCATTTCAGATGATGACTTTCGCAGTATGGCCCGAGACGATCTTGAGAAGCACTCCAGGCGCGGCCTTCGGGAGGATCTCTGGAGTGGCCTTGAGGGCAAGGTTTCCTATCATGCAGGCAGCTACGATGACCCTAAAGCCTTCGAAGCTTTATCTAAGAAGATCGACACGATTGAAAAGTCCCTAGGGCGCTCTATTCAGTTGCTTTTCTATATCTCAACACCGCCTACGGTTTTTAAGCCCATTTTAGAAAACCTCGGCTCTAGCGGTTTAGCTAAGCGCCACCGCGGTGAAGACCTTGCCTCTAAAATCATCATCGAAAAGCCCTTCGGTCGAGATCTTAGTTCGGCTCAAGATTTAAACAATATCATCCGCCAGCATTTTGACGAAAAGCAGGTCTACCGGATAGATCATTATTTGGGTAAGGAAACGGTTCAAGATCTTCTTGTCCAAAGATTTGCGAATGCCATTTTTGAGCCTCTCTGGAACTTCCGTTATGTTGACTGTATACAGATCACCGTTGCTGAAGATTTAGGCGTAGGCACGCGTGCTGGTTACTACGACAAGAGTGGGGCACTTCGCGACATGATTCAAAACCACACCATGCAGCTCCTCAGCCTGGTGACGATGGAGCCGCCCGTCTCTCTTGACCCAGAGGACATTCGAGACGAAAAGGTTAAGCTTCTTAAGGCCATTCGCCCCGTAGAGCTTGGGCCCGATCGCTCTGAGGTTATTCGGGCCCATTACGATGAAGGCTTGATTCAAGGGCAAAAAGTTCCTGGCTACCTACAGGAGGATGGCGTTAGGGCAAATTCTTCCACAGAAACGTACGCAGCCATTTGTTTGTCGATTCAAAATTGGCGCTGGCAGGGAGTGCCCATTTACATACGCTCCGGGAAGCGCATGGCACGCCGCGTGAGTGAGATTGCTGTCCAGTTCAAGCGCCCCCCAGGCATTTTATTCAGCGATAGTTCTCGCTTTGATCTTGCGCCTAATACTTTGGTCATGCAGATCCAACCGGATGAAGGGTCTACTTTGCTTATGAACTCCAAGGTCCCCGGCCTGGAAACGCGTACACAACCGGTCAAGATGCACTTTCGTTATGCTACCACGTTTGGTTCGGATACTCCAGAAGCTTACGAACGCTTAATTCTCGACGCCATGGTGGGGGATAGTACGCTCTTCATTCGCGGCGATGAGACAGAGGCTTCCTGGAAGCTCTTCACACCTATTTTAGAATTTTGGGAAGCATCAGGCCGCCGCGGCTTGGAGACATATCCTGCAGGTTCTTGGGGGCCCGTAGCTGCTGATAGGCTTCTTTGGCAAAAACATCACGAGTGGCGGCGTCCCACCGCTTAGAGCTACATCGTTTGAGCCACCTATGAATACAACCCTCTTTGACGTCATCCCCGGAGCAACGATGCCCGTATCTGAGGTAAACCGCGTCCTCTCCTGGATGTGGCAGCCTGAGCCTAACCAAGGCCGTAGTGTAACACCCTCTATCTATCGTGCCTGCCAGATGACAGTTGTCTTACACTTTGGTATTGAGGCTGAGCCTGAGGATGCTCGTGCCAAGTTTGATATCGCGATTCGCTTTGCCCAGCGGTATCCATGCAGGATCGTTGTTTTATGTCCTGAGCGTGGTGAGTCTGGGGACGTCCCTTTGGACGCAAAACTTTTCTGCCAATGTTATTTAGGCGAGAGCTTGCGTAGTCGCTGCTGTTGTGAAGCGCTCGTTCTTGGCTATCCTTTAAGTGAAGTTGCCTACTTAGAAGACCAGATATCCCTTTGGGTCCAGAGTGATCTTCCTCTTTATTATTGGCTCCATAGAGTGCCTCCTCAGGTCATTGAAGAGCATTACTTCCCTCTACTTAAGGGCAGTCGAAAGGTCGTTTATGACTCTCACATAGAGGGGAATGCTTACGATGGCATTCCTTGGCCCATTCCTCAAAAAGTCGCCGATTTTACGGATTCTCGCATCCTGCCCATCCGTCAGTGCATTGGGCGCTTCTTAGGCTCTTATGATCCTGCAATGATTGCTGGCGGTTTGAAGTCTGTCCAAGTTGCTTTTTCTAAGGACTATGAGGCTGAGGCTAACAGCCTCCTTAAGTGGCAATGGGCTTGTTTAGCATCTTGTGGGGCCGTCAATGTAGAATATGCCTTGCAACCTCAATCCTGGGAGGGGGGCGGTTGTCTCCGTATTGAGTGGAGCTATGCTGACAGCAAGAAGTCCTTTGCTTGGAGCTATGATGCATCCACCTCCAGCTCTCATATCCAGGCTGACTGGGGTGTGGCCCCTGTGCAGTCCGTCAATCAATTAGAGTTCTTATCTCCTGAAGTGGCCCTTGCTGAGGCCTTCTTTTTTTAGAATTTATTTTCATGAAGCATATCGACACTCACTATGGCCAGGTCCGCCTAGGGACTGATGAAGAAATTTACGCCTCTATGCTTGGCTTTATTGAGGATGCCGTTCTTTCACGCAGTAGAGACCTTGCAACGATTGGCTTGAGTGGTGGGTCCACGCCCAAAGCTTTTTATCGATGGTGCATTGAGGAAGACACGGTGAGTTCTTTACTCGCTGCACAATGTTTGTGGGCAACCAGTGACGAGCGTGACGTTCCTATAGGCAGCGAAGAGAGTAATTTTGGCAGCGCAAAGCGCATGTTCCTCGATTACCTGAATATCCCAAAGAAGACGCATTACTGGCCCTGGCCGACTATCCTTGAGCCTCAGGAGGCCGCTAAAAACTTCAATCATCAATGGGAAGAGCATTGTGGCCGAGATGTTTGCTTTGATCTCTGCTTTTTGGGCATGGGCCCGGACTGCCATACCGCATCCCTCTTTCCTGGGTGCCCACTTATTGGTTCCGGGCTTGAGGATAACTTTGCAGCTACCGAGTGGCCGGGTCGTGGCTGGCGTTTGACCATCACTGAAGCAGGCCTTATGCGCTCAAAACGCATCGTAATTGCCGTTACGGGAGCCTCCAAGGCCGAAGCCTTGCATGCTGTTCTGCATGGAGACTTCAATCCTAAAGAAAAGCCTGCTCAAGTCTTGAAGCCCATGGCAGAGCATGTAGTCTGGCTGGTCGACGAGACTGCCGGGAGCCAACTTTAAAAGAATTCTTATTACCCCGTAATGAATACGATGAACACTGTAACACCTAATCCTTGGATTCTCGCTGCTCGCCCGCGAACATTGCCGATCTCCATTATGCCTGTTGTACTGGGGAGCGCATTGGCCTATCATTCAGATCATTTTTTAATCGTACCTGCTTTGGTTTGTTTGTTGTTTGCACTTTTAGTTCAAATCGGTGCGAACTATGCGAACGATTATTATGACTTTATTAAGGGTGCTGACACCCCTGAGCGCAAGGGTCCTCAACGAGCTGTTGCCTCAGGTTTGGTTGAGCCAACTGCAATGCGCAATGCAACGTTTGTGGTTCTTGGCCTTGCTTTCTTATTAGGCCTGGCCTTGATCGCTTATGGCGGGTGGTGGCTTATTATTATTGGCGCTTTAAGTGTGGTTTGCGCCATTGCATATACGGGGGGTCCGTTTCCTCTCGGGTATCACGGTCTGGGGGATCTTTTTGTTTTTATCTTTTTTGGTTTGGTTGCCGTGATGGTGACTTATTACGTCCAAGTAGGTCATTTT
>DCBD01000159.1 GCA_002313355.1 Opitutia bacterium UBA1116
CCTTGCTAGAAAATAGTGAGCTTTGAGCATAAGTTCTTTTTAATCAAACTAAGGACAGCCAGTTATTACTAAATTTTGCTGGAACAAAGTGTTCAAGCATCTACAATGCCCGCTTATGTCAACAGAACAAAATGAAGTTGTCGATATCTTCAAAAGTGCCCATGCCCTCCTTTCTGGTCACTTTATCTTGCGCTCAGGACTGCATAGCGAACATTACTTCCAGTGTGCCCAAGTGGGTCAGCACATGGATAAAATCACCCGACTCGCTGAACTACTCCTCCAAAAGCTGGGCAAGCTCGAGTACACAACCGTTCTAGCACCAGCCATGGGCGGGCTCGTCATCGGGCAAGAAGTCGCTAGGCAAGCGGGCAAGCGTTTCATCTTTGCTGAAAAAGAAAATGATAAGCTAGCTTTAAGGCGCGGCTTTAAGATCGAACCCGGCGAGCGCATCCTCGTCATCGAAGATGTCATCACTCGAGGTGGCCGCGTACGCGAAGCCCTCAATATCATCCAAGAAAACCAAGGAATTCCTGTTGCCGTAGGCGTCCTTGTCGACAGGAGCGAAGGAAAGACCTCCTTTGAAGTCCCCTGTGTATCCCTTTTAGAGCTCTCCTTTCCCACTTACGAGCCAGATAAATTGCCAGAATCTCTCCAAAAAATCCCCGCTGTCAAACCAGGTAGCACAAACAATTAAAAATAAACGATCACCGCAGCTTGCACCTTGCTACATCGCTGCAAGTTGCTTAGGATACAACCGATAACTGTCACAACTCCATGGACTTCGCCCCATTATGGATATCTCTGAAAACAGCCATCGCCGCCACGGTGATTGCTTTTGTTCTGGGTATCTGTGCAGCCCGGTGGCGGTGGTCGCGCAATCATCATGTCTTCGATCTTTTGGATATGCTCATCCTACTGCCTGCAGCGCTCCCCTCAACAGTACTTGGGCTCTTGCTGCTCTCGGTTCTCGGTCGTCACACGCCCATCGGGGCACTTCTTGCAGAGGCAGATCTTTCAATCGTCTTTACATGGGCTGGCAACGTGGTTGTTGCAACCGTCGTTGCCTTCCCGCTCATGTACCAAGTAACGCGTGCGGCTTTCCAACAAGTCGATAGTGAGCTGATCGATGTTGCCAGAATATTTGGCCTATCCGAATGGCACATCCTCTGCAAAGTCCTCATCCCCCTGGCCTGGCCCGGGATCGCCATAGGGACGATTCTCGCATTCACTCGAGCTTTGGGGGAATTTGGCGCGACCCTCATGGTAGCCGGCAATATCCCAGGGGTGACCCAAACAACACCCATCGCTATTTTCTTCTCTGTAGAAGCCGGCGAAAGTCATCGTGCCATGGGCTTTGGTCTTATCTTGATGGCCGTTGCCATCGCCGCAACAACAGCGGTTGCCTGGCTCAACCAAGAACGAGACTAATGGCTAACGCAAGTTGACCTTAATGCCCTTGCGCAAATAAGTGGGCACATCAAGATCTTCTCCTTCAAAAAGATTTTTGTCTGTCTTTTCAAAGTAGCCACGTGCATCCAAAGATTCTTCGACAAAATCAAACTCTTCCTGGGAGCGCGCAATCGAGCTCAGCAAGCCCTTTCGCTTTTTCTTCTTTTGGGAGAAGTCTTCTTCTTCGCTCGGAGGCTCTGCCCGATTAATCGCAGAAGATACAGAACTTGTCATGCGAGGAGCTCCGGAAGTCTTAACCGGTGAGGTCACACCGATAACACAAACGTCAATCGATGAGCTCAAGCTATCGTCTAAATAAAGATTAACGACGGTTTGATCTTTACTAGAAAAGGTATTGGCAACCGAGGCAATCAGCTCATTGATAGCATTCATATCCAAGTCTGGACTTGCAACAACACTAACGAGCAAAGAGCCGGCACGCTCCAAGGCATCCGGGATGTGCCTTAGCGGACAAAGCATTAAATCTTGGAGAGCCTGCTCCAAGCAATGATCACCCGCGCCGCGGCCGAGTGCAAAAAGCGTCTTACCAGAGCTCGCTGAAAATAGAGCCTGAAGGTGCGAAAAGTCTGCATTCACAAGCCCCGGAAAATACAGCAATGTATGGAGGGAAATGATTGCTCGCTCAAACCACAGATTAGCGGCAGCAAAAGCCTCGGTTGCAGAAACCGACTCTTCCATTTGTTGCAACAAAATGCTGTTAGGCAAACTGATAACAGCGTCACAGTGGTGCTCGAGCAAAGCCAAACTTTCTTGAGCTTCTTTTTGGCGCTTTGCACCCTCAAAAGAAAAAGGCAGTATCGCAAAAGCGATTAACAAAGAGCCATTTTCTGCAAGCATTTTAGCAACCGCAGGCCCGGCACCACCCCCCGTGCCACCGCCAAGGCCAACAAGCAAACAAGTGAAATCTGAACTGCCAAGCAAAGCGCGAACTGCATCATCATCAGCCTCAAGGGCTTTTTGCCCTAACTCAACAGAGCCTCCCGAACTGAGCCCGCGCAATAGAGAAGCACCCATGCAATGTTTGGTAGGAACATCGAGAGCATCCAAAGCTTTTTTGTCCGTATCTAAAGCGATCTTCGATACAGAGGATAAGGCCCCACAGGAATGTAAATGGGCTATAGCATTTGAGCCTGCACCTCCCAGACCAACTAACTGCATCGTCACAGAAGACTTAACCGAATCGTGATTTTCACTCATCATCATGGTTAGTTAAAAATTTTGGCAACACGCCCCCAAAGCCTCGATCGGCCAGAGGACCTTGGCACTTGCATGGCCTGGCCCGTTAATGCAAAATGAAGCAAGCCAAGCGCGGTACTATAAGCTGGACTCGCCAAGTCTTCGCGCACCCAGGAGGGGGTAATACCCATCTTAACTTCTTGATGAAAAGTGCTTTCGACAAGATTACCAAGCGAAGGAAGTAGGCTCGCTCCTCCCGTCATAATGATCCCTGCTGGGATGCTTTTGGGCTCATAAACACGCTTAAGCTGCTGAAAAATAATGCCTACTAGCTCTTGAGCGCGGGCTTCGATAATCTTGACTAAAGCGGCTTTGGGTAAATGACGGTCGCCAATCATCTTGTCACCAATCAGCCATACTTTTTCTTCTTCATCTGCAGACTCAAGCCGGGCTTTGCCAAATTCAATCTTGAGACTCTCGGCTTGTTTTTGAGAGATACGAAGACCTAAACTTAAGTCGTTTGTGATATGATCCCCGCCCACAGGGATGGACCCCGATGCGCGAACAAAACCACCCTGATATAATACATAATCGGTGGTTCCAGCACCAAAATCGATAACCAAAACACCATGCTCGCGCTCGGCATCTGTTGTGACCATCAAGCCTGAAGCGAGGCTTGAAACAATGGCTTCCTCAACGGTTAAGCCAAAAGCATTGATGACATGAATGTTATCGCGGACCTGTTGGATATCTCCGTGGATAGACCAATAAGAGAGGGACAACTTTTCGCCCTGCATACCAACGGGCTCAACAACAGGCCTTCCATCGAGGGTGTAGCCGTTGTGAATGTGGTGAAGATAAACGCGATCATCAGGAAGCTCTTTTGCCTTGGCCTCTTTGACAGCACGCTCGACATCAGAATCATAAACAGTTCCTGTAGAAGAGCTTACATTCACCGTAGAAGTATGAAAAAAGCCATTCAAGTGGCTGCCTGACTGAGAAATATAAACGGCATCAATACTGGCCCCTGCAGCCTTTTCGGCGCGCGCAAGAGCGTCGTGAACAAGCTTGCTAGCGACCTTAAAGTCAACAACAACGCCTTTTTGCACACCTTGAGAGGGAGCCTCACCTAGTCCGATAATATTTAAGCTTTGCCCCTCAAGCACCTCGCCCACGAGGACTGTTATTTTTGCAGTTCCGATTTCAACGGCCCCTACAATCTTGCTTGTACTCATCATAAATCAAAATCGTCTTTTTTTGCTGTCACGAACGGCAATCTGCACCGCAGCATGATCGTCTAAGGTTAAATCAATCTTTTGAACAGAGCGAATATTTTGTTCTTGAACGTAATGCACGATATAATCTAAGCGGTCGAGCTGCTCTTCAAAATTATTGGGGGAAAAGACAACCTGGCCCACATTTTGAGTCTTAATAACGATGGTAGCTCCCACTTCATCAGGGTCTCCTGAGAAATTCCGGAATGAGGCGACTTTCCAGTTTGAATATAGATTAGGCTTATCCCGCCTTGCGCGCTCTAAGAGATCTGAGAGCGCATCCATCCCCCGAATGGGACGATAGCCGTTCTTCGTTTTGTGCAGGGCAACGCCCTCTAGAAAAGGGATGGCATCCAAAACGGGCTGAGGATAGCCTAAACCCTCATAAACAATGCCTTCAGCAGACACCAAATACTGGCGTACTTTTCTTTTTTTGGTGCGCACAGCGACCTTAGCAACCGGTTGATATTCTGAAAGAGTAATGGCTAAGGTTGCAGGAAACTGGCGTTCTATTTTAGCCTGTCGAACTTGCCCTTCAGATTCTAACTTTGCCTTGAGCCTCAAAATATCAACATCCATGAGGCTCGTTGTTCTTTTAGGGTTAAACTGAGACCTTAGCCACACATCATTCAATACACCATTGGTATGAAATGCGATTTTTTGAAGAGACTCTGAAGGACCTGAAATATAAAAGCGATCCGTAGCTGTCTTGATAAGAAGAAAAGACCCAAAAACAATCAGGGCAACAACAGCAACCATGGCCAAGAAAGCAGAAACTTTAGCGAGGGTCTTTAGGCGCCTCAAACGCGCCTTAAAGGTTGTCGCGCGCTTGCGCCTTGTCTGCTTAATGGCCTTCCAAGATGCCGCAGCCCCTGTGCGCGATTTTCGTTGAGCCCTAGACATGAGAGTATTGTTCCATTATAAAAATGCTTTGACCGAAGAGGCTCTACTATAAAAACGTTGTATTGCAGGCTCAACCATAAGTTGTGCTAAGGCAGTAAAATCCATCCCATGACAACGAGCAGACTTAGGGAGTAGACTCGTAGGTGTTAACCCAGGAATCGTGTTTATCTCAAGGAAATAGGCTTCGTTCTCAGTAGCCATCAAGTCAACACGGGCAAAATCTCTACAGGCACATACACGAAAGGAAATTTCAGCAAATCGCTTCATCTCTTGCTCTAAAGATAGGTCGATCTTTGCAGGAAAAATGTAATCTGTCGTCCCAGGGGTGTATTTATGTTTATAATCATAAGACCCATCTCGAGGGACGATTTCGACAACACCAAGCGCTTTACCTGCAAGAACTCCAACAGAAAATTCTCGGCCATAAATGCGCTCTTCAAACATCCAGGGCCCATCATGCAAAGCCTCAACCGCCCGACTAAGAGCATCTCTACTATCAACAAATGAAACACCGCAGCTACTCCCCTGATTGGTAGGCTTAATAACGATCGATGGGCCCGCCTCTGCAATAATGCGGTCAAGCTCGTTAAGCGATGGACAGGAAGTAAAATGAACATCTCGAGATGTACGAACACCCGCTTTTTCTACCAAGGCCTTGGATGCGACCTTGTCCATGCAAAGTGCACTGGATGCTGAATCACTGCCAGAGTAATGGATGCCTCTTACTTCGAGCATCTCTTGCAAAACACCATCTTCACCAAACTCACCATGAAGCGCAGGAAAAACAACATAACGATCCGAATCAATCCATTCTGGAAGGCTATGGGCATTCAAAATATGCTGCTCGACAGGAAAATGAACACTCAGGGCCTTAGCCATCTCCGCTCCTGAGATTAGCGATACTTCTCGCTCGTTAGAGAGGCCCCCGCTCAATACCAGAACCATAGGAGCTTCATCCATGAAGAACATCCTCCCACTGCTTGCCAAGAAGGAGTACTTCTGGCTCTAAAGTGATTCCATAGCGCTTGTGAACGGCCTGATGAACATGCCGAACCAAACTGAGGACGTCTGAGCATCTTGCCCTACCACGGTTGATGATAAAATTGCCATGAACAGAAGAGACTTCAGCATCACCGCAAGAAAACCCCTTGAGACCGAGCTCATCGACAAGCTTGCCTGCAAAACCATTCGGAGGATTCTTAAACATACAGCCAGCACTAGGGTCTCGAGGCTGGGATTCTTTGCGCAATGCTGCAAATGCTTTAATTTTGCTGGCAACTTGCTCTTGTGTCGACACTTCAGGAGCACGCACAATGGCACTGACAGCAAAGCCACTTAGCAACTCTTCGCACTTACGGTAGGAAACATGAAAAGCCTCCTTAGCGTCTTGGCGAAACTCCCCCTTGGCCGTAACCCACTCAATGGATTCCACAATATCAAACATCCAGCCACCCATAGCGCCTGCATTCATCCTCAAGGCACCCCCTAAAGAGCCAGGGATCCCTTCTAAAAACTCAAACCCACCATAACCCTCTTTACAGGCTATTCCGCAAAGCTCTTTTAAGCGAGTGCCTGCACCCACCCGAAAACGACCTGAGCCTAAAGCCTCAATGGAACGCCAGTTGGGGTGATTTAACCGGAGCACGAGCCCAGAAAACCCTTCATCGGCAATGATGACATTAGACCCCCGGCCAAGGAGAAAAACCGGGATAATGCAAAGAGAAGCAGAGGCGAGCAAAGATTGTAAATCTTCAACATTGGCGGGCTCTGCGTAGTATCGAGCAACACCACCTACGCGCAGCGTTGTCTTCTTGGCAAGCGGCTCATTTTGAGTTAACAAAGTAACCTGGCTCAACTGAGAGCCAAGCTGCTTAGGTAGATCTGCATCAAAACAGCGGGAGGCAAAATGGTCGATACTGCCGGCACCCACAAAAAGAAGTACATGCGGTTTTTTTTGATCCAGAGAGACTAAGGACTGCCTTAATGCATCTAAGTCATCCTTGCCCCACAAAGTAACCTGAAAGGTATCGCCAGCCCATGCACGCAGGATTGCGTCACTCTCTCCGGAACTCGATGCATGCTCTGATGCGGCATAAACCGGCAACAAATGAACCCTGTCTGCAGCCTTTAAAGCAGCAGCAAAAGCAGGCGCTAAATGCTGCGTGCGCGTGTATCTGTGTGGCTCAAAAACAGCGGTGACTAAGTGACCGGGGAAACTCGAACGAACCTGAGCAAGCAAAGCCTCAATCTCAGTTGGATGGTGAGCATAGTCCGCAAAGACCCAAAAATCTTTTTGATTGTAGAGTAAGTCCTGCCGTCTGCGGACACCCACATAGCCATCCATAGAGACATTATCCACAGGCTCTCCTAACTCAGCAACGACCGTTAAAGCAGCTAGGGCATTGCGTGCGTTGTAGTGACCCCCAACAGGCAAAGCCATTTTACAAGCTGGGAATTGCCCGCTTAGAATCAACTCCTGGCGAAAGAAATCAACGGATTCAGAGCTCAAAGAATACGCTCCACCACTTCTAAAAGAGATTGTTTGGCAAGATGCAGCTTCAAGGAAAGATGTAAGCTTCGCATCGTCTCCCCAGTAAATAATCTTTGACTTTGTTTTAGAGAAGATAGACTTGAAAGCATTCTCCAAATCCCCCTCAGAAGGATAGCGAGCTACGTGATCCCAATCAAAATTTAAAGCTAGGGTGACCTCAGGGCTAAAGGTTTCGATCGACCCGTCACTCTCATCAACTTCAGCAACCAAGTACTCCGATGAAGTGAAGCGAGCAGGCAGCCCACCTCCTTCTCGATAGAAGCCTCCAAGAATGTAATCAAAAGGAAAGCCGATGGAATCAAGCGCTGAAACTAGCATGGAGGCCGTCGTCGTCTTGCCGTGGCTTCCAACAATAGCGATTAACCTTGTGTGGAAACTGAGCTCGGACAAATAGATGCCTCGAGACACTACAGGAAGACCCCTCTCTTGTGCCAACAGATAGCAGGGGTGAGTCGGCTCAATAGCACTGGAGACAACCACCTGCTGAACGGTTACAGGAAACGCCTCGGTGCTAAGAAGCTCAACACCTGCTGCACTGAGCAAAGCCTGCGCTGCAGGGTTTATAGCATCATCATAGCCATAGACATGCTTACCCTGCTGAGCTAAGTAAATCGCAAGGGGCGCCATACCCATACCACCCACACCCACAAGTAAAACCGTCTCTTGAGGCTTAGCACTCATGTGACTTTTTGTTTTCTTTGGGCTAGCCCGTCTTCACGCTTGGCTAATCTTTGGAGATCTTTAACGATTAGCTTCAGGCTATTGTGACGATCCAAACGATCGAGATTGCTCCGAAAACGATCGAGCAACCAATCACTAAAGAGGGCATCATGAACTTCATTAAGCAGGGTATCTAGCTTAGACTCATCGACAACAATTGCGCCACCCTGCTGCTCTAAAAAAGTAGCGTTGGCTTCTTGGTGGTGGTTCGTCGCATGTGGGTATGGCACTAAAATGGAAGGTAATGTGCAGCGAATAAACTCTGCAATACTCCCCGCCCCAGCACGAGAGACGGCAAGATCTGCAGCTGAAAGAACTGCAGCGATATCATCAGAAAAAGGAACAAAAGAAGCGCGTGCAATAACCTCCCCCTTATCATTAGTAACCTCTATAGACTGCGGAACCTTGTCCCTTAAACCTGTAATACAATAAACACTCACCCCCTCTTTGCCTAAAATTTCGAAATGATCTTGGACCCATTGGGTTAAAACATCGGCCCCTTGGCTCCCCCCGAAAACAAGCAGCACTTTGCCATAGGGATTCAGGCCGAGCTTTCTGCGCGCCTCCTCCTTGGGCATGCGACAAACCTCTTCTCGAACGGGATAGCCAAAATGTCGCACCGTCTGTGGAGGAATTCCCTTAAGCACAATACCCTCAGGCAAATAAATGCGGCTGGCAAACCCACTCAAAAGTAAGATCGCTTTTCCGGGACGGCGATTCGCCTCATGGAGTACAATGCGATAGCCCAGCGTAAACCCAGCAAAAACCATCCCCACCGTTACAAAACCACCAAATCCAACGATGAGATCAGGCTTAATGCCCCTTAAAAAACTTAGAGAAAAAATAAAAGACCGTAATTGTTGAAAAAGGCAGGGAATCATCTTCCAGGGCTTAAATGAAAAGCCGACACCAGGCACTTTTACAAAATGAAGATCTGGGTACTTTTCGACCAGGCGAGCATCGATCTTTTTTTCGCTAATGACCAAGTAGCAAGTATGTCCTTTAGAGATCAAGCGCCGAGCCAAAGCTACCCCAGGGGCTAAGTGCCCCCCTGTCCCCCCACACGTGATAACAAAGGTACTCATAAATCTCGTCTCTTTTCTAAAGGCAGCTTTGCCCAGCTGCGAAAGCAATTCAAAAGAAGCCCTACGAAGGCATACATGACAATTAAATTGGACCCACCGTAACTAATGAATGGTAAAGACATTCCCTTCGTGGGCAGACAGCCAGTGACAACGCCAACGTTAATCAACGCTTGGTAAGTTAAGAAAAATAAAGAACCTGAGGCTATCGTAAACTCATGAAGTGTGGGCGCATAGCGCATATTTAAAATGCCAACAATAAAAATAAATAAGAAAAGAAAAACGACCCCTATCGTGAAGAAGAGCCCAAGCTCTTCGCCAATGATAGGAAAGATGAAATCCGTATGAGCTTCCGGAAGAAAGGCGAGTTGTTGCCTGCCGTGCCCTAAACCAACACCATCAAGACCGCCTGCACCAAAAGCTAAAATACCCTGCCAAAGCTGATAGGCTCCATCACTCTTGTTACCCTCTACATCCATAAAAGATGTAATCCGCTTTAGGCGAACAGGGTCAAAAAAAATGGCCACGCCAAAAACAATTAGAGCCATCATCGTAGAAGGCAATAGGTACAAAAGACGAGAGCCTGCCATAAAAAGGAGCGTCACCCCGACGAGCCCACACAAAAATGCAGTGCCAAAGTCGGGCTCAAGGAGAATGAGGCCAGCGACCGTACCCATCAAAATGCAAGGGTAGACAAACCCCGCCAAGAACTCTTTAAGCTTTCTTTGGTTTAAAGAAAAATAGCACGCAAGCATCAAAACCAGCGTGAGTTTTGCGAATTCAGAAACTTGAAACCTGAAAAAACCAACCCCAAGCCAGCGCCTAGCGCCATTTACCTCTACACCAAAAGCGGGAATCAAAACCAAAATAAGGGCCAGCACCGTCAAAACAGAAATGGGCATTATAAGGCGCTTGTTGCGAAGATACTCTAGCGGGACCATTGCGGCAACACAACCCGTAACTATGGCAACAACAAGCCATGCTAATTGTTTCTTAAAGACAGAAACGCCCCCCGTGTCCATTGCTTGGCTTGCACTGAAAAGGACAATCATACCAAGCAATGTGAGACTAAAAACTGTAAGCAGTATCCAGAACCCTGAACGCCTTAGCCTAAAGCCGCTAGCAAGTGCCTGAACGCGAGCCATAAAGCTTTAACCCCAAAGCATGTTAAGATTGTGTCGACTCAATGGGAACCACAGGAACGGAATCGCTCGTGTCAAAAATACTATCATCACCAAAGTCTTCTGGGAGAGCGTCTTCTTCAACAGTTTCTATTTCTACAGCTTCAACGACAGGAACAGAGACGACCTCTCCCTCGCCTACATTTTTTGTACTAGAAGTAACAGCTACCTCAGATGTGCTTGCTGGAACCTTTGTAGAAGCATGAAGCACGAGCTCTTGGCCCACTTGCAGGCGACGAGGATCTTCAATATTATTCCAAGCCATGAGATCAGAAACGGAAACTCCATAACGAGTCGCAATAACAGAGAGCGTCTCCCCGCGCTGGATTTCATGGGTTGTGCTATTAGCATTAGATTGAGTGGAAACCTGCGAGGCTTGAGAAGTGCTCGCACTAGCAACTGAGCCAGGAATACTCAATGTTTGGCCGACGCGTATGCGATCGCTCGTGAGCCCATTAGCCTGCTTAAGACTACGTACACTCACATGATATCGATGAGAAATACTCGAAAGAGTATCACCACGCTGTACTGTATAGTGAGCCTCGGATGCTTGTTGAGTGCTTGAACTTTGCATCGATGCTTGACCTGAGCTACCTGGAATCTGCAAAACCTGACCAACCTTAAGAGACTCATTAGCCTGAATACCACTTGCGCTAGCAATCGACTTAACAGAAACACCGTATTGCTTAGCAATTTTCCATAGGGTATCACCGCGTTGTACTGTATAGGCAAAAGATTGAGAAGCGGAACTTGTTGTGTGCACGTCAGGGGCTACAGGCTGAAGGACTGCCATCTCCGTTGTACTAGAATCAGCAACTAGCTCAGCCTGAGCATTTGATGAGCTCAAACTCCAGGTGGGACGCGTCGGAGGGCGGCGCAAAGTTGAAGTTTGTGCGGCTGTTTCATCTGGAGCATCCACTTCATTAACACCCGTATAAATGTTATCTGAATAGGGCTCATGAGAAGAAGATACACGCGCCCCCATAGGCTGTGTATCTTGGGCGCTCGATGAATCATCAGATAAGGATTGGCAGCCGGGTTGAACCAGAAGAATGCCCACAACAGCTAAATGCGCGGCAACAACAACAGAGAATAGCTTTAACAAGTTCATGACTTCTATAGGATAGTTTTTTATATTTTTATGGATTGATTCAAACTCAAAACTGCATTTTTGAAGGAAATACCACGGTCAGCGTAGCTTTTAAACTGATCCCAACTCGCGAAACCTGGACTCAAAACCACACTTTCCCCTGCAATAGCATCCCCAAAAGCGGCCTCCACTGCCAAGGAAATATCCGTAAAACATTGGCAGTCAATACATAGAGACTTTAACTCGCCTTCTAAGAAAAACCGCGTCTCGCCGATAAGGTAGGCTTTTTTTACCTTGGGACAAATCGATTTCAAAAACGTGGTTTTATCGCCGCCTCGATCCTTCCCGCCTCCAATCCAACGAACAGGATCAGGGAAAACACTCAAAGCTGCAATGGCTGCTGAAAAATTAGTTCCCTTAGAATCATCCCAAAAAGCAATGCCATCGACCTCTGCAATCTTCTGCAAGCGGTGCGGCGGCAAATAGAAATCCCGACATACAAGCGTTAGCTGCCCTACATCTAGCCCTTCAAGTTCCCAATATTTATGGGCCATCAGATAATTTTGCAATTGGGGCTCTTTTGCAAAAGGCCCCTCAGGCAAAAAGAAACCCTTAGGCAATTGATCATCAACTATTTCAGAAAAGCCAGGCAGCTTAATCCTGTACTTATCCGCGGCTTGAGCCACACTCCTTCCTGCAATAAAGCACGGCCGGCGCAGAGTAGCCAAAAGCGCATGTTTAGCTTTAAAATAGTTTTCTAGCGTAAGGTGCCTATCCAGATGGTCTTCGTCAAAATTAATCCAAATCAAAGCATCTGCATAAAAGTGCTTTAAACCCTCGGCCTGATAAGAGCTGACCTCACAAATAGCAATACAATCCGTCTCATTATAGTCTAAACAAACATTTGAAAAAGAATGCCCTACATTACCGGTTGCTACAGCAGGAACCCCCAAAGATTCATAGGCTTCTGCTAAAAGCTTTACTAAAGTTGTTTTCCCATTGGTGCCGGTAACCGCAATAATAGGATTTTGCCAAAACAGAGCAGCCAAATCAAGCTCACCCAGGCAATAACAACCTGCCTTACGAGCACTCTCAAGCCAAGGGTGATCTTGAGCGAACCCAGGACTGTAAACAACCAAGCCATAGCGCCCAGCATCTTGCTCCAAAAAGTGCTTATCCTTGGCCTCATCAAAACCATGACACTCTAAATTACAGGCTTGAAGTAAATTCATCGCACCATGGCCACTCACCCCCAAGCCCAAAATAGCCACTGGACGATCTCGATAAGGCTCAATGATTGAAGGAAGTTCCATAGCTTTAACGGAGTTTAAGTGTGCTAAGGCCTGCCATGGCAAAAATAAGCGATAAAATCCAAAAGCGAATCACTACTTTGGTCTCGTGCCAGTCTTTAAGTTCAAAATGATGATGCAGAGGAGCCATCCGAAAGATGCGCTTTCCCAAAAGTTTAAACGAGCTCACTTGTAAAATAACAGAAATAGCCTCAATAACAAAAATGCCACCCACAATCACCAGCGTAAACGGCTGCTGCACCATAAAAGCAATGATACCTATTAAGCCACCTAGAGCAAGGGACCCGGTATCCCCCATAAACACTTCAGCAGGATGAGCATTATACCAAAGAAAAGCAAGCGCGGCGCCAACTAGAGCTGCACAAACAACAGCAAGCTCCCCTGAACCTGGAATATAACCAATAAACAAATAATCAGCTACAATGATATTGCCTGCGGCATAAGCCATTAAAGCATAAACAAGCGCAACGGTAACGGTACAGCCAATAGCCAACCCATCGACCCCATCGGTCAAATTAATGGCATTACTAGACCCTGCTAAGACCAAAAAAAGAAAAACAAAAATAAACGCTAAGGGCATTTCCCAAACAAGAGGGTTTTTATAAAAAGGCACCCAAAGTTGACTCATGTAAAAATGTGAACCGCTGTTTCCATACAATAAAACCATGGCCAAAAGCGTAACACCCACCTGCCCTAGCAACTTTTTCCTTCCAGAGAGACCCTTGGATGTTTTCTTAACAACTTTTAAATAATCATCCCAAAAACCTATAATAGTAAGACCCGTATAAACAACCAAGGCTGTTAGCACATAAATATTTGGCTCAGCCCAAAGCAAAACACTCATAGCAAGAGCCACGTAAATCATAAGGCCGCCCATAGTCGGTGTATTTTGCTTTCCTCGATGCAGCTCTGCTAACTCACGAACTTCAGAAGCATCGCGAAAAGATTGTGAAACCTTGAGCGCCCTTAAACGAACTAAAAGCCATGGAGCAATGAGAAAGCTAAGAAAAAGAGCCGTAATGGCAGCAAAGACGCAGCGCACCGTTAAGTACTTAAACAAGCGCAAAGGGCCAAAATAGTGCTCAAAATCTGCAAGATAGGTTAACATTCAGTATAATAATTAGAGTAAATTCACCAAAGTAGCATCCTGAGGAATTAAATCCCAAAACTTATAGGGCTTACTTGCCTTTAAAAAAACCGCACCTGCGAAGGATTGCACGGGACCTGCAAGCAATGATCGATCTTCAACAATATCAATTTGAGAAGATGCATTACCCGCCTTTAAAGCACCCAGCCGCGTGTCGGTCGCACATGCTCCATGCAGTAACATTCTATCTTGAGGACGCAGATGAAGGGCACCCCCAATCTCTTGATGCCAAGTTCCTGCAAGGTCGCCAAGCTCTCCCATGCCACCTAAAACATACAATCTAGGTGTATCATCCGAGAATGTATCTTCAAAAACAGACAGTGCATCAAGGACGGCCATGGGGTTAGCATTATAACAGTCAGCATAATAGTAGGTCCCATTAGAGGCATACACCTGACCACGCCAAGCTCCGGGTTTCCACAAACCTATACGCGCCTGAATATCCTCATCTGAAACACCCAAAGTCGATGCAACATGAATAGCAAGGGCAGCATTTTGAACCATACCTGAACTCACATACGGCAGGCGAAAAGTGCGCTTAGGGGTCTCGCCAAGGCTAACCTCAAGGATCTTTTTCGCCTTGGACCGAACATCCTGAAATAAAATCCTTGTACACCCAGAAAAACTGGTTTTGTTGACCCTTGAAGCAACTGAGGTAAGAACGTGTAAATCACCACTTAGAGACTGAAAAGCCTTGTACCTAAGGCATGACTCAGGAAATGCACAAAGGCCACCCTCACGAACCGAAGCAGCGAGCTTTGCTTTTTCATGAGCAACACCCGCTTCATCTCCTAAATGCTCAATATGAACCGGTGCAACTAACGTTACAACCGCAACATCAGGCTCAATCATAGGAGCAATTAGGTCCATCTCATGAGGCATATTAATCCCTGCCTCAATGACACCGAACTTATGCTCTTTAGGATCTAAACCAAGCAAGGTCAGCGGGACACCCAAAATATTATTATTATTCTCATATGTAGCATGGGTTTGCTTCTCACCCAATAGAAATTTGAGCAAATCCTTGGTAGATGTTTTACCGCAGCTTCCTGTTACTCCAATAATAGGGCCCTGAAAAGCCTGCCGATGAGAAGCTCCAAGCGAGCGAACCGCCTCCCATGTATCTTGCACCTTTAATTGTGGTAACGTACACTGAGGGTCCCATCCCTCCACTAAAGCGGCTGAGGCGCCAGCTTCCTGAGCAGTTTTTAAAAAGACATGCCCATCGCGCTTCTCTGTCTTGAGTGCCAAGAAACACTCACCGGGCTTGAGCGTTCGTGTGTCATGAGAAAATCCTTGAATTGAAGCCGCTACAGAACCTTGCCATTGCCCCGTTACCCATCTTGCTAAGTCCTGTCCATCAAATATCATCAATGATTCAACCTCCTGAATATCCTCGTCCTGTCAACCAAGCTCGCGCAACTGCCCGATCATCAAAGGGTAAAACGGAGCCTCCACAGTCTTGATAAGCTTCATGCCCCTTACCGGCAATCAATACACAATCACCCGGCTTGGCTTCCTGAAGAGCTGCCTCGATAGCATCCCTCCGGTCCTCTAAAAAAGAAACATGAGCTTCCTCACTGAGCCCGGTACGCATATCCTCAAATATGGCAGACTGTGCCTCATAGCGAGGATTATCCGAAGTTGCCCAGACAAGATCTGATAACGCTTGGGCCACTGCCATCATTTTGGGACGCTTCTCCCGATCACGCTCACCTCCACAACCAAAAACCGTCAAAACTCTTCCAGGGGTAACGGTTTGAAGCATATTTAAAGCATTCCTCAAAGCATCTTCTGTGTGCGCATAATCCACCAACACACGGAAAGGCTGCCCTTGATTCACAGGCTCCATCCTACCTTCGACCCCCTCAAACCCGGAAACGCGTTTTCCTAAAACATAAAGATCCTTATTCAAGACGTAACAAAGTGCAAGCGATGCTAAAATATTACTTACATTATACATCCCGAGCAAATGTGTCTCTACCTGCATCCGGCCTTTAGGCCAGACAAGATCAAAAGTCGTCCCTTTGGGACCGCAGTCAACATTCTCCGCACGAACATCAGCAGAGGGATGACGTCCAAAAGTAATCCGTTCAACTTTAGTATCCTTTAAATCATCTATCAAACGCTCACCGTAAGCATCATCACGATTAATAACAGCATGCTTTAAGCCAGGCCTGTCTCGAAATAATAAGCGCTTAGCAGCAAAATAAGCCTCCATGGACTCATGATAATCAAGATGTTCTTTAGAAAGATTAAGGAACGCCGCACAATTTATATTAAAGTCAAAAACACGCTTCTGTTCTAAACCGTGAGAGCTCACCTCCATGACGGCATGCTCACAGCCTGAATCATGCATTTGGGCAAGCATAGCACAAATATCGACAGACTCAGGCGTCGTGCGATAAGAAGGCAGCACACGGCCCCCTAGGTCATAACAGTTCGTCCCTAAAAGCCCTACGGGACTATCAGGGTTTTGAAGCAAGTACTGTGTGAGCGTTGTGACCGTTGTCTTGCCGTTGGTCCCCGTCACGCCAAGAAGATCCATCTGCTTATCAGGATAATTGAAAAACTTCCTAGCTACGCGTGCCAAAGTCTCACGAATGTCAATAACTTGTATATAAGGTATCGGACATAGCCGAGGTTTTGGCTTTTCTGAAACAATGGCTGCAGCACCTCGCCCAATAGCCTCTTCAATAAAATCATCCCCATCAAAAGCCGCTCCTTGCATTGCAAAAAAAAGACTGCTTTGGACAACACGCCGGCTATCAGTAATTAAGCAGGCCACTCGCTCTCCACCCTTTCCCTTGGGCAAAACTACAGACTCCCCTTTAAACAATTCCTTAAGTGTTTTCTCTCGCATTGCTTGATTTGTATAAGCAGCCCCGCCCTCAACGGCAGCTAAGCGAACCGCCAAAGAGAGCGGCCCCCAGCTAACACTATTTTGTAATGCTTCAAATGCTATCATATCGCTTACCCTTCCACGCAAACATTTTGTTGGGGCCCTCGCTGGGCTGGATCCCATAATAATGAATCAACGCTTCTGCAACGCGCTTAAAAGCAGGAGCTGCAACAAGCCCCCCCCAAGCAGTGCCTGGAACTTCAGCGTCATCCACAACAATTGTAATAACAAAGCGCGGGCGATCTGCAGGGAAAAACCCAGAGAAAGAAGCTATGTGATGACTATGAGAATACTGCTTATTAATAATTTTTTGAGAAGTACCACTCTTGCCAGCGACCTTGTAGCCTGGGATGCTAGCACGCTTAGCCGTTCCTGAATCTGCAGTATCTGCAAGCAAACCTGCAACTTTCTTAGCCGTCTCGCCTTTAATGACACGACGCTTAGCGTGAGGGTTAAAATAAAGCACCGTTTCCCCAGCATCATCAAAAACCCGGCGAACGAGCTGAGGCTCCATAAGCACACCCTGATTAGCAATAACCGAAGTTGCATAATGAACCTGCATGGGCGTCGCACCCACTGCATGCCCCATAGGCATACGACTGATCGTTAAACCATCCCAGGCTTGGACTGGGTGCAGCATACCATTGACCTCACCAATACCATCGAATCCTGTTGACTCTCCAAAGCCAAAAGCACGCGCATAATCATAAAGGCCTTCGTTCCCAACAAGCATAGCGAGCCTAGCCACACCTCGATTACTCGATTTTGTAATAATATCGTGAACCGTCAGCGTATCAAATGGCCGGTGGTCTTTAGGCAATTTTACAGGGTAACCGCGATACTCTACCGTTTGAATGCTACAATCAACGGTATCTTCTAATGTCACTAGCCCTTCATTTAAGACAGCTGCAATGGGTACCATTTTAAATGTTGACCCTGGCTCATAAACATCAGTAACAGCACGGTTTCTGTGCGTATCTAGGGGGTACTTCCAAAATTCGTTCGGATTAAAAGAAGGGTAATTAGCAAGCCCTAGAATAAACCCTGTACTTGGCTCACTGACGATAATGGTTGCCCCCTTAGGAGCGTATTTTTCCTCAATTTGTTTTAGCGCCTCCTCGATGATATGCTGAACCATAAGGTCGAGAGTAAGCTCAACATGAAAGCCGTTGTTCGGCTCAACTTCTCGGCTCCTAAACTGAGCTAACTCACGGCGCCGACCATCTCGCTCAGACTCACGCCAACCATGCTGACCACGCAAGTAGAAATCCATAGTACGCTCAACACCCATGGAAGCAACATCTTCTTTATTAACAAAGCCAAGCACGTGCGCCGCTAAAGCCCCTGATGGGTAAACGCGTTCAAACTTTTGATTACCATAAACACCTCGAATGCCTAAATCCAAGATGCGCTCATAGGTACTTTCATCAATGGCATCTGCAAGCTCTACCCAACGCACTAAACGTATCTCAGAACCATCAGGCCCATCGACATAGCGAACTTTAGTTTTAACCTTTTTTGAAAGCACATCGAGTGGCTCATTCAAGATACCAGCGAGCTCAGGCAACTTGGAGAGATCTTCCTCTTTGACCATCTGAGGATCTACTCCAAGTTCAACGACGCTGCGAGTTGTCGCAAGCATGTTGCCCCTAGAGTCAACAATATCTCCCCTATCGGCAGCAACCACCTCAAACTTTTGGCGATTGCGCTCAAGAATCCTTAGTAATCGGTCTTGCTCCCAAACATGCAGATAAAATAAACGGCCAGCAATAACCCCAAATGCAAGCAAAACACAAGCAATGACGATATAAAAACGTACTGGGGCGATATAGGCTCGAGTCATTATTCAATCAGGGCGTTTGAGTCATCGCCAAAAGTGCAAGCTCAAGATTTAAAGAAAGATTTTCATCAGAACCATAAACTTTAGAGGATCCTGTATTTTTCTTAGGAAGCTGCGCCCAAACAATTTGATCTTTAGCAGGAGCTACAAGAGTCCCTTGCATGCGCTGCTTAAGAAAATCTGGGCTATGCACTTCAGCAATTTTAGAGAGCAAGTAGCTATGCTTACGCTCGACCTGGGCCATTTGCTGCTCGAGCGTCTTAGCGTGATAAGCTGTATGCGTAATTTGTTGACGCATCCAAACAATTCCGAGACCAGCACTCGCAGCAACTAAGAGCGCTGAAACGGCAAATACAATAACATTAGTCCAGTGGCTTTGCTTTGTCTTATTCATGATTATTTTCCTTCCTCTTGAGTTATCTTTTTGAGAGCACGCAATTTCGCAGAACGGCTCCGTGGATTGTCCTCAACTTCTTCTGCAGAAGCACTCATAGGCCTATTCGTGAGCAAAACAGCGCGCGCAACACGTGTCATTTGAGAACGTGAGTCTCCTGCATGCTCTGGGCGTCCGGCCATACGTTTAAAGAATCGCTTCACACAACGGTCTTCTAATGAATGAAAGCTAATCACAGCTAAAACTCCACCTTCAGCCAATTTATCAACGGCCTTGGGCAAAGCTTCCGCAAGCACACTGAGCTCTCGATTCACCGCTATGCGTATTCCCTGAAAAGTTTTCGTTGCTGGATGAATGCGACTAAAACCGCGCTTACTAATGACACTTGCAATCAGGTCTGCTAAAGTCGTCGTACGTTGAAGCTTTCCTGTTCCTCGGGCATCTAAAATAGCGGTTACAACGCGGCGCCATGAACGCTCTTCACCAAAATCACGCACAGCCTCAATCAAAGCATCTTCAGAGGCTTGTTCTAAAAACTGAGCCCCAGAAATACCCTCACGAGGGTTGAGCCGCATATCGACAGGCGCATCTTTATTAAAAGAAAACCCGCGCTCAGCATCATCAACATGAAAAGAAGATATACCGAGGTCCATCAACACGCCTGAAAAATTGCCCTCAGGCACCTCATCTATGCTTTGAAAATTTAAATCACAAAAGCGAAAACGATCTGGGTATTTACGCTTTAAGGCTTCAGCCCGTTCACCCGCCTGCGGATCACAGTCCATCGCAACAACGCGAACACCTTCTGCAGCCTCCAGCAATGCACGCGTATGCCCACCTCCGCCAAAAGTACAATCAAGGTATGAGGCACCCTGCTTCGGAGCGAGTAGCTCCAAAACTTCATTCAGCATTACGGGTACATGCGTCATCATGGTTCTTATTATACGCCTAGCTGCGTAA
>DCBD01000026.1:0-256 GCA_002313355.1 Opitutia bacterium UBA1116
AAAATATGAGGACCGACCGCTCTCCTGAGGTTAAAGTCAGCTCTTTAGGCATCACGCGAATGTTTCCCGCATCGATCAGGAACTGCCCGATAGGCATATTGCCATTGCCACTGCGGAGGTATGCTTGGTAGCTGCGTCCTGCAGGTAGGGCAGGGACGATGAAGCTCAAGGCATTGGAAGACTCTACCGTGGTGTCTGCTTCAATTCCACCGATGGTTACTTTGTCATACTTGGAAAACCCGCGCCCGACAACAGC
>DCBD01000026.1:552-23521 GCA_002313355.1 Opitutia bacterium UBA1116
GATGTCATACTTGGAAACCCCGCGCCCGACAACAGCCACTTTGGAGCCCACGGGGCCGCGTTCGGTTACCATGGTTACAACATAGCGGTTGATCAGCTTGAGCGTGTAGAGCTCGCTTGTCTCGCTTCGCTCACGTGGGGTGCCTTTGACGTCTGCCAAGTAATCGATAACGAAGTAGTACTTCGCATCGGCGTGCCCGGCTGGCATCGTATACTCATACTCAAAAATATTAGCGCCCATGGAGCTCTTTTTCATGGGGTGCTTGGTTCCATCAATCACAATATAGGGCATGATGCTGTCCTGGATGATGGTTGCATCGCGCAAAGACGGCTTCATCGTGATCGTGTAGATACCCGATGGGTTTTGGGGGACGCGTTGAGGCGTCAAATTAGAGAGTGTCATGTCTGAGCAGCCAACGAGGGCAAGCACAGCGATCATGGAAAAAAGAGTACGGATGAGCTTGGCATTCATAGTGGATCGTCTATATCCATAAATCCTTCAAGATGACACTGCAAGCAAAAGTGCACGAATCCACACCACCAGTGACGCTCGGGGTCTACGTTCACGTTCCCTTCTGCGCCTCGACGTGTGATTTTTGTGCCTTCTATCAAGAAAAGCCTCAGCGCCAAGAGCTTGAGCGTTATTTGGCTGCCGTTGAAGGTGAAATGCGCCTAAGGCCCTTAGAACGTCCTGCAAATACTGTTTTTTGGGGTGGGGGTACGCCTGGCCTCTTGCCCTCCAAAGACTTAAAGCGCCTTGCACATGCCACACGCACGCTCTGTCAGCAGTCTCCTGAGGAGTGGACGGTGGAGATGGCTCCCTCCACAGTTAAGGCAGACAAGGTCGATACGCTCCTAAACTCCGGGGTGACTCGCATGTCAATGGGCGTCCAAAGCTTTCAAACCAAAACGCTTGATGCTCTCGGGCGCCTTCACAGTCCAGATCAAGCCCGCAAGGCCTATGCTACGCTGCGTGCAGGTGGTTGCGACAATATCAACCTGGACCTCATCTTTGCTATTCCAGGCCAAAGCCTCGATGCTTGGGCCGAAGACCTCAAGGCAGCCATTGCGCTTGAGCCCGAGCACATTTCTACCTACTGCCTCACTTTTGAGGAAGATACGGCGCTTTGGCTTAAGTTAAACAAGGGCCAGGTCCGCAAGCAATCCGTCGAAGATGAGGCCGTTTTTTACGAAATAACCTGGGAGATTTTAGAAAAAGCTGGCTATGCGCAGTACGAAGTTTCCAATTTCGCGCGTCCTGGCTATGCCTGTCAGCACAATCTCAATACTTGGGCCATGCACGAGTGGCTGGGTTATGGTCCCTCAGCAGCTTCTCAGTATCAAGGCGAGCGGCTGACAAATCCTCACGATCTCAACGCTTGGGTTCAGGGTATTGAAGTGGGCAAGCCCACATTTGAGGAGCGCATACAAGTTTCCGATCCCACATTATTTGTGGATGCCTGGATCTTCGGCCTTCGCACGAATGCAGGGGTTGACCGCAGGCTTCTCGAAAAACGTTTTCCCTCAGCATGGGACAAGGCTTCGCTCGATACTTTGCTAAGTGCTCTCTGTGAAACAAACCTCCTCCAGTTAGGTTCAGAAGACCATTATGTTTTGACGCCTCAGGGCCGCCTCCTTGCCGACGCCATCGCAGAGCAGTTTATGGATCTCCCTCAAAGGTGACTAAAATAGACCCCTCCAGACTACCTTTAGGGTCAAAATTAAATTTCTCGTAGACTTTCACAATCGCTAGTCCTTCAAGGTAAGCTTTTTGTGCTTCCTCACTACCTTCTTTTTTGAGCCATTCTGGAGGGCTTTTGAGGGTCTCAGCGAATGCTTTATCTTCTGAAAGCGCACGCACGTCGATGTAGAGGTTCTCTCTTACCTCACCTAGCTCGTTTTCGAATTTAGGGTTGGTGTATTGCTCCCAAGTAGGAAGCGTTTTAGTATTGAGCAAAATCATAGTTCCTTGTGTTTCAGAATCACAAAGAGGGTTGATGACAGGTACTTTTTCCCCGTAAATTTCACAGGGCGGTGGAAATGGTTCCTCTCTCCCTACAGGCTCCGAATTTTTTAAAAGGGTTTCATACATATCAAGGTAGCCTATGAGTATAACATAATCACCTATGTCTTTGGGATCAATGAGCTCAAAAGCCTTTTTGTAGCCTTCCCAAGAAAGGGTTAATTTCTTTTCAATATTTTCTTTTAAAGAGCGATAAATTTTTTCTTCCTCTCCCAGGGTCAGTCCCTCAGCAATATCACTGCCACCGGGGTGGTAGTAGGTGCCGTAGTAGCTTCCGAAAAACCACTTCTTAGGTTCATAGCGTGTTATGCCGAATCGCTCATCGCCCTCCTTGAGACCGTTATCCTTTGTTGTGTATTTGTTATGCTTCTTGAGCAGTTGGATGAGGCTTCTTCGCTTTTCTTTATAGGTCCTGAGTACTTCATCTTTGAACTTCTCAACCTGATCATCGAGGATAGATCGTGTTCGTATATCCTCTTTAATGGCCTCTTCAAATTTTTTCTTCTTTTCCTCTAAGAATTTTTTAAACGCTTCTATTCTTTTTGTTACGTCGGTGGGGTCAAGAATGTCGCTTAATAATGCTTCATTTGATGCTAGAAAGTCTTCAATTCCGCTGATCTTCTTGCAGAAAAGAGATTCTTGTTCTAAGCTGAAATCCGATTTTACAAGATACGGCCTCCCTTTTGTTTTGCAATATATCGCTTGAATCACGTAGTTGTTAAGCATCCATTGTTGAGTGCTCACATGGAAAGAGTCTATATCTTGATCGATTTTCTCTTGGGTTTCCCAGTGGGTTAGATTCCAGTCATTCTTTTCGCCCACATTAGCTAAACTCGTATAGGAATCAATGAGTCCTTCGAATGTATCGCCTTCTTGGGGGACCCTTTTGAGGTAGATCTTATAGAGGTTAAGTGCGTTTTTTTTATGTTTTTCTTGTTTGTTGTCGCGGTAGTGGTGCAGTAGCCAGCTGGAAAAAGCAAAGAGCATATGGTTGCGATGCTTTACAAGTTTAGAATGGAGCTGTTCTTTGGCATCATTTTTTGCGTATTTTACGTAGTTCAGTTCTAGCGTTTTGTCTAAAAATCGTTTAAAATCATCTTTTTTGTTTAGTAGACAGCTTTTGCGGAGTAGTTCTTGAAATGTCTTTAAAATGGCAACCAGGTATTTTTCAGTAGGTTCCTTGATTATCTTGCTGGGGTCTCTATAGGAAAGAGTGTCTGCTAACACGAACGGCCGTCGCCATGAACGATCTGTTAATAAAGAGCAAACACGTTCATCTTTTGATTCATAGGCCTTAGAGTAGATGTTTGGAATTATTGCAAGGCAGTCGTTAAAGATTTGATCAACTTCATGATCAAGTGCAATTTTTGAGATTCTTATCGGTAGATAGCTCACTGTGAGGTATTTTGATTCGTCTCTGGTCTTTATTGCTTCATTTACAAATTTCGAGAGTTCCCATGGTTTCTCGTTGATCCAGTTTGGTTCATTTATTTGAAAAAAGTTTTGTTTCCTTTGTGTCTTGTGTGTTTGAGACGTCAAAATAGGGAAAATTTTCTCAATGCCTTTGATATAGGTGTCTGCGTAAGAATCGATGGGAACATATTTTTTTAATCGCCCTTTTATGGCGGCTTTAAATTCTTCTTGGAAATTGAAAAAATGCTCATGCATCTTTTCATTTGTAGAGTCAGATTTTAGTAGATCTGGGATTTCTTTGAGCCACTCTTCCATCCATTTTGCAGGATCACTGATTAATTGATATATCCAGTAGACAGCTCGTATTTGAAGGAACCCCATGCCACCGACGAAAATTAATTTTAGAAAAGGAGTCGTTTTAAAAAGCAGCAGGGCTGCAAAAACAATTTCGATCATTGCCAATGAATAGATGGCTGTTTTCTTTGTCAAAATGTTGGATTTCCCAGAGCTGAATTCTTTGTCGATGAACTCCGATATAAAAATCAAGAAGCCAAAAATAACTATCCCGTAAACAGAAACTATCCCGATGAATTCCTTGGATGGAGGTTCAGCTCTTAATAATGAGCTCATTGGACAAATTTTTGCTACTGAAAAATCGAGAATTAATAAAAACTCGATAAGTAGGAGCAGTGCATAAATATTTTCTTTTTCCAGAAGATGTAGGTGTTTGAATCCCTGTGAGGCGTTCGCGAATTTGAATTTGGTCTTAAAGCATTGGGTTGCCAGAACGACGTAAGCGAGAATTAGACAGAGAAAACCAAAAATGAGCCATAGAACATAGGGGTGTTCGAAGCACCATGCGATAAGTCTATGAAAGGGTTGGCAATCCATTTTGGGGCATTGTATTAGGCTGATGAAGCATACCTGTACTTCATCAAGGGAGTAGAAAAACGAAGAGATCTAATTTACACTTAATCCTATAAAAACCGAGCAGCAAAGACAAGCTTGATGCTTGTTTAGAGGGCTCAATGAGGGCGTTCCCCCTAAAAAGCTGTTTTTTTATCCTCCCTAAAAATAGATTGAACCCTGGATCTTCATCTCATACCGTTTTTGGATATGGGTGAAAAATTTCAAGGAAAGACGATTCTCCTTGGTGTAACGGGCTCGATCGCTGCGTTTCGCGCCGCAGACCTCGCTTCTATGCTTGTCCAAGAAGGGGCCTCGGTCCATTGTGTGATGACGGAGAGCGCCGCAGAATTCATCACACCGAAAACCCTTCACACGCTTTCTCGCAACCCCGTTTTGCTGGGCTCTCAGGAAGCCGGGCAGTCCTGGAAGCCGGAGCATATCCATCTTGCCGATACTATAGACTGCATGCTAGTCGCTCCGCTTACAGCGCACAAGCTAGCTTGTTTCGCCCAGGGGCTGGCTCCAGATCTTTTATCCAATATTTATCTCGCGACGCGTGCACCCGTTGTGCTCGCTCCAGCGATGAATGGCAACATGCTAAACCATCCAGCTACTCAGGCTAATCTCGATATTCTCAAATCTCGAGGGCATGCGATCGTTCCACCTCAAACGGGCATACTTGCCTGTGGCTACGAAGGGGAGGGGAAGCTTGCTTCTTTGGACGATATTGTGCATACTGTTGCCGCCTATTTATAAGACTATGTCTGCGTCCTTTCCATTGTGGGAGCCTCATGAACTCCCTATTGATGCCTCTATCCTTTGGCAATGTGGCCCGGTGCGCATCTATTTTCGTCGCCGAGATCAAGACTGGCTGATTGCCTCTCATGTATCTTCAGATCGATCGATCGAGGCTAAAGTTGAGCTTTGTGAAGATTTTCCTCCAAATATACAATGGAGTCGTTGGGCACTCAATCAAGACGCGACTAAGTTTAAGATTCGGCCTTGCATGCCAGATCGTCCCATTGTCGTGCGTCCCAGCACACAGCTTGCTCTGCCGCCAGGTAGTCAAGTTCAGTTTTTTGTTTCGATTCCTTTATGGCTTGATGTGGGAGTTTACGTTCAGAATAAGTATGTTTTCTCGTCAACGCCCATCCCTTCAGCTATCCTTTCATCCACTTGGTTTGGGGATGTTCTGGAAGGGGAGCTATGTTATGCTCTGCGCACCTTTGCTTACCGCAATGTAGATCATTTTGATCTTTTGCCTAACCGTGTGCTGTGTCCGCTTACTATTACCAATCAATCGCCTGATTTTCTCGAGTTTGACAAAATCTGCCTCGAAGTAAAATACCTAGGCATCTACAAAGGTGAAGAACGTCTTTGGGCAAATGCCGTCAGGATTCGTAACCTCCACAGAGATCAGATAGGCAATGTTACGTATGAGCGTTCGACGCCTTTGATGGCGAAGAAAGGAGAGCTTTTGGCTCCCTCACAAAAGGTGCCAGCCCAGAGTCTTGCTAGCCGAGTCTTTGGCCTAAGCGCTCTAAATCCATTTCAAATTTTTGATAATCCATAATGAGCATAACATTTGCATTCTGGAATCTTGAAGGCCTTCCTTTGATTGGCGCGATGGTCCGCACCATTCTCATTATCACGCTTGGCTTTCCTTTGCTTCTCGTTTTTGCCCGGCTTGGTAGCAGTCTTATCATGCGTCATTTCTCTGAGCACTTGGCGCTTATTTTTAGAAAGTTTGTTACTTACTTCGGTTCGCTGCTGTTGATTATTACGATCCTTCTGGATTTTGACTTTAATCTTTCCGCCATTCTCGGTACAGCCGGTATTGCTTCGATTGCCTTTGGTTTTGCTGCTCAAACAAGCCTTTCAAACTTTATTTCAGGCATATTTTTGCTGGGTGAAAAACCTTTTGAGGTTGGAGATATTGTCCTGATCGATAATACCTTAGGCTATGTGCTGTCGATTGATTTAATGTCCGTTAAGGTGCGCACTTTTGACAATCTTTGCATGCGCATTCCTAACCAAACGTTGATTCAAACGACCTTCACGAATGTAACACGTTTTCCCATTCGTCGTCTTGATATTAACGTGCATGTTCCTTTTAAAGAAGACATTCGCCGTGTTTTTGAAATCTTGCGCGAAGTCGCGGACGCCAACCCTTACAGCTTGGATGAGCCTGAGCCGCTCATTCTCTTACAAGAATATGGGGATTCTTTCTTTAAGATCATTCTGGGTGTTTGGTTTGAAAAGAGCAATTTTGTTGCGATAAAAAACTCGATAATGATGGATGTTAAAGAGCGTTTTGACCGTGAAGGAATTGAATTTCCTGTTCCTCATATTTCACTCTATGCCGGAGACTCAACGAAGCCTTTTCCTATTCAGTGGGAACAAGTCGAAAAGCTCCAGGCAGGTATGGGTAATCGACCTGTTCCTGCCGCTAAAGCCGAATGAAGACTTCTTGTAAAAGAAGAGATCCTCAAAGCTATGCTTTGAGGATCTCTGAGAAAGTAGGGTTAGATTTATATTACGATTACCAGGAAGCTTCAACTTGAACACCAGCTGCGATGCCGTCTGTGTTGCGCCTGTAAGTGTCTCCGCCAATGCGGCCCTTGAAGCTGTCGCTCCAGAGTGCATAGGTGAAGAAGACCCGTAAAATGGGACGGACTGCAAAGTCCCAATCCGGAGTGATTTGCGGAGCGATCGTGAATTTGTATAGTTCACCTGCAGAGCCTGCAAAAGGATCTGTGTAGTCGACGCTACCTTCGAAGGCAAGACCCAGCTCACGTGTGAAGTGCCATACGGGACGCACACCACTGGTGATCCAGCTTGAGCGGCTGTCCTTGTCTTGGCCATTGTCCGTCTCTTGGTAGGCGAGCATGAACATGATGGAGAGCTCGTCCCAGGGCTGGATCATGAAATTGTCCAAAACGAGGAAGGACCAGGAGTCGTTGATTTTGCTCGTGGGTGCATTGAGGGTTGATTTGAAGTTGCTTGCTGAACCGTAGCCAAACTGGATGGCAGCTTGGTTGGACCCGCCGTAGAGATCTTCTATACGATGAATGAAGCCCGTTGCAATTCCTTGAGAGTCGGGGAAGCGTCCGTTGACTGGAGAAACTCCTTCTTGAGCCCAGGCAGCATCGAGCCAGACTTGGCCCTTACCAAAAGGTACATTAAAGTCGTAGAAGGAGAAGACGAAGTCGTTCTTAGCGAAGCGCTCTTCAGTGTTAGCGGGTGTGCCATCACTGTTGAGGCGGTCAATGGTGCCGCCGATCCACGCAGCAGAGAACTTCCCGATGCCGCCAACGTCGAAGTCTTCAATACCGCCGCCGTAACCGCTCATGTCAACATAGGTGAAGTTGTTCATGTAGACATTGGGGTCTAGATAGTAGCGCTGCCCCATCCAGACCTTGGTGCTTGGGTTGCCGCGGAAGAGCTGACCCACTTCAGCATAGGCTTGGCTAACAGAAAATTGGCTGTCTTCAGTTAAGTCGCTGTTGTCGCGGCCATAGTCGACACTGAGGACGGCGCGAAAGGTTGGGTCGCTGGGTTTTGCGTCCTTACCGTAGGGGAAGAACTGGCTGTCAAAAACGAGCTCTGCATACGTATCTGGTTCGTTACCAAGGCGATACTTCGCTGGTGCATCAGGTGCTTGGAAAGGCACCTGTACCCCGCCGCGGCCGTTAACCCCGAAACCAGAGCGAATGCTGCCGTGAAATTCAAGGGGTTTGCCTGGCGTATCCACCTCGGCCCAGGGGCGGCGCTCACCCTCGGCGTACATTTCTTCGATTTCTTGACGGGTGAGAATGATTTGCTCTTTAGCACTCTCAGCCGTATTGGCGGCTGCTTCTGCGCGCTGAGCTTCGTTTTCAAGAGCGCTTTCGCGGGTTTCTAAATTTTGGATTTTATTTTCGAGTTGAGCGATGCGCGTTTCGTAGGCTTGGCGCATGTTAGCAATTTCTTGGCGAAGTGCGTCGAGATCACTCGCGGTTGCTTGAGAATCTGCGCTGGCTTGGTTGGATGCGATTATCGCCCAAGATGTGCCTAGCAGGAGAACTTTTAGTGAGAGTGAGGTTGCACGGAGCCCCCTCGCTACGTAGCTGGACTTGATTTTCATATATCGGATACCTGTTGTTAGGAGCTAACTTTGGTACCGATCTTTCACTTTTTTGTAAATGTAAATCTTTTACATATTGGGCTTTTTTGAGTCTATTTATACCGTGTCGTAGTGTGGTAGACCCCATTGTGCGTAGGGGCTTTCGAGTGTGACCCGATGTGGTAGAACACAGTGGGCTACAACGAGTGTCTTTTGATAAGTTTTTGTTTATGAATGGATTAATAGTTTTTGGAGAATGAAGAAGTACCGTGGTCGACCACGGTACGGACTGTGTCCTACCACATTGTGGGCTGTGGTAGGACACAGTCCGTACCCATTCCATGGGTGCGAGTGGAGATGGTTTTGTGTTATCTGAAAATAGATGTTTTGGGTACATGATACTGGATTGAAATGGTTTATTTATTAAGTGATTGAAAATGAAGTGCTTGTGTTTTTAGTTAAAATAAATAATTCTTTAAGATGCTGATAATCAGTTAGATATGCTTCCTGCTCTTGAGAAGATCGATTTTGGGAGCGTTTCTTGCTGTGTATGGCTTATAAGGAGCTTCCATTATAACATATAATAATTAATTGTCAATCGGGTGAAATAAGGAGTTTTGGAAGAAAATTTAGATAGTAGGGCTGTGTTTAGCTTTCTTCGCTTCGCTCAATCGAAATTTCGGGATGCTCTTGAATGAATTGGCGTAGGACGTCGAGGCCGCCTTTGAGGTCGTGAAAGACGCCATCAAGCTGAGCTTCGTAGCACGCATCTAAGATGGGCTTAAACTGTTCTCCCGGCTTCATGCCAAGGGCAATCAAGTGACGGCCCTTCATGATGGGGTTTGGGGCGGAGTCGTGAACGGCGAGGGCTTGAGCACGCTCAAGAAGCCAGTCCCCCTGGGGGCAGGCTCCATGGCTGCGGCCGGGCCTGCCTGCTTCATCGGCGTAGGCAACGCGAGCGAGGCGATCAATGCGGCCAACTTTGTGGGCGAGCCGCCGGATAGCTCCATCACCGGACTTAGCTTTGTAGAGTTGGAAAGGCCGAAGGTGGTAGATGACAAGGGAGACGACGGACTCTGCAAGTTGGCGGTTTTCACTCATGCGGGCGAGGAAACGGCGTGTGGGAGCTTCGCCGGCAAGATCGTGCCCGTAGGAGTGGATGCGCCCGTCAGCCTCGATTTTTGTCGTCAAAGGTTTGCCGATGTCATGGCATAGCACTGCAAAGCCGACAACGAGATCTTCCCAGTAATCGCCGATGCGTTTTTTAGCAAAGGCATCCAGACAGTGGAGTGTGTGGACCCAGACATCTCCTTCGGGATGCCAGCGAGGGTCTTGCTCGCAGCCAATCATTGCTTCGATTTCGGGGAAGTATTGTATCCACCCGCAGGCGCTCAAGAATTTAAGACCCAAGGAAGGCTGAATGCCGCGGAGAATGAGCTTGGCCCACTCGTCAAAAATACGTTCTTTAGAGAGGGTTTCGGGGGTGATACGCTTGCAAAGATCAAGCGTCTCAGGTGCGATTGTGAGCTCGAAACGCGCGATGAGCTGCATGGCTCGCAGGACGCGCAAAGGGTCTTCGGCGAAGCGGCTGCCTGTATGGCGCAGAATGCGGTGTTTGATGTCTTCAACGCCGCCGAAAGGGTCGATCACTTCGCCGTCGAGAGGGTCCCAGGCAATGGTGTTGATCGTGAAGTCGCGCCGAGAGGCCGCGGACTCGTGACTCATATGAGGGTCACTCTCAATGGAAAAGCCTTTGTGGCCCGTGCCTGTTTTAGACTCACGCCGGGGGAGGGAAATGTCGATCTCAAGGCCTTTAACTTTGTAGACGCCATAAGAGCGGCCAACGTGTTTGATCTCAAATAGAGGAAAGAGGGCCTCTTCGAGCATTTCAGAGGAGAGGCCAAATACCTCAATGTCGATGTCTTTAGATGTTTTGCCAAAGAAGGCATCGCGAACACAGCCACCCACCAGCAGTGCGCGACCCCCAGCGCCAGCGACTGTCTCCGCAATGCGCAGGCAGGCTGTATCGAGCTCGCTCGATAGTTTGACTAGATGCTCACGAATCAAAGAAAGTGTCCTCCAGCATGAGGCACAAGGCATGGTAAATGGGCAAGTGGTACTCTTGGATTTTGTGGGTTTGCGTTTCGGGGGCGCAGATGCAAATGTCCGTCAGGGGTTTGAGTTTGCCGCCGCTTTGCCCGGTGAGACCGATGATGGACATCCCCTTGGCCTTCGCAACACGCGCAGCGCGCAGGAGATTTTCTGAGTTGCCCGATGTTGTGATGCACAGGAGAATATCGCCTTCTTGGCCGAGACCGAAAGTAAGTTGTGCAAAGCAGTCTTTAGGGTCACAGTCATTGCTGAAGGCTGTCATCAGGCTCATGAGGTTGGGAAGGGGGATGGCAGGCAAAGCACCTTGAAGACGGTGTGTAAGCTCGCCCATAGAAGCCTCCCATTCCTTGCCTAATGGACGCTTTTTGCAAAAGCCCTTGAGTAACTCGCCAGAGATATGGTCTGCATCTGAAGCACTGCCGCCGTTGCCGGCGAGGAGAAGTTTGCGGCCATTGTTGAAGCAGCGTGTGAGTAATTCGTAGGCCTCCGTGATGCTTTGTGAGCAGGCTTCGAGTTTAGGGTGACGTTCTAGGCAAAGCTTGAGCTGAGTATGCATGTGAATTGAAAATAGAATAGCTTCTATTTCATTTCAATCACCCAAAGGGTCAAGAGCAATAGCGTTTTGCTGAGAGCTTGTGCTTACTTAGGCTCTATTTCAGTGTTGTGGCTAATGACAGTGCAGTTGCGCAGCGCATGCATCTCACTGGCAATCCAGAAGGCTCCTCCTACAAGTAGTACGAGGCCAATAACAAGATAACAGCCGCAGTTGGTAGGTTGTTTCGACGTGTTTTCCTTTGTATATGCTTTCATATGTCCTCCTTGTTTCTAAACGTATATTAACAAAAATTTAACATATCCTCCGGGAGAAGTCAAAAAAAAGTACGTATTTTAGAGTGTTTTATTGTTTTTAAGTGGCTTATAGTGAGTTGTTTGAGGTTTTATGCTTTCTTGAAAGAAATCGTTGCTTTTTGAACGAAATAAGACTTTTTTGGAGGCCTATGATGATTGCCTCTGAAATTCGCTCTAAGATTGATGAAATCACCAAACGTGCAGGCTACCTATGGAGGTATCTTTGACGTCGAAGGAAAGCAATCTAAGATAGCAGCTCTTGAAGAGCAGATGGCATCACCAACTTTTTGGGATAACCAAGAAGAGGCGCAAAAAGTTATTGGTCAAGTTAACGGGTTAAAAAGCGTTATTTCGGGCATCGTTGCTTTTCAAAAGCGTCTGGATGATGTTAAGACCTTGCAGGAGTTAGTCGAAGAAGCTTCAGAAGAAGAGGGCGAGCCTTATCTTGAAGAGATGGTTGAGGCTTCAGGCAAGCTTTACTCAGAGCTTGATGATCTGGAAATAGCTTCTTTCCTGAGTGGGCCGCATGATGCTTGCAATGCTATTGTGAGTATTCACGCAGGTGCAGGGGGGACGGAGTCTTGCGATTGGGCGGATATGCTCTTGCGTCTTTATTTGAGGTGGGCCGAACGTCGTGGTTTCCAAACGGAAATTCAAGACTTACAGCCTGGTGAAGAAGCGGGTATTTCACGGGCGACGTTTCGGGTCATTGGCCCGAATGCTTATGGCTACTCTAAAGCAGAGCGGGGTGTTCACCGGCTTGTGCGTATTAGCCCGTTTGATTCGAATAAGCGGCGCCACACATCCTTTGCCTCAGTGGATGTCATCGCTGAGATTGAAGATGACATTGAGCTTGATATTAAAGAGGATGATTTGCGTATTGATACCTTCCGCGCTAGTGGTAAAGGCGGGCAGCACGTTAATAAGACGGATTCTGCTGTACGCATTACCCACTTGCCAACTAATATTGTCGTGAGTTGCCAGAATGAGCGCTCACAGCATAAGAATAAAGCAACTGCTATGAAGGTCCTGAAGGCTCGCCTCTACGAAAAAATGGAAGACGAGAAGCGTGCCGAGATGGAGAAGTTTTATGGCGAAAAAGGTGAGATCGGCTGGGGAAACCAGATCCGAAGTTATGTTTTTCAACCTTACCAAATGGTAAAAGACTTGAGAACCGGGGTTGAGACCTCTAACATCCAGGATGTTATGGATGGCGACATCGATCGATTCATCAATGCGTGGCTTCGGGCTGGAGGGCCTTCAGCTCGTGGTGCAGCTCAGGTAGACGATTAAGTTTTTTGTGATGATGCTAGCACCATGCCCCGAAACTGACGTGAGCTACGCTTGCCTTTCCGAGCGCTTTTCTCAGTCAACGCTTTTTCGCGATAAGACTTGGCAGTGTTCTCCAGAGCCATGGCCTTTGACGGCGGCCGAGCATGCTGAGATCGAGGCGATCGGGCGAGCATGCCTGGCTTTTCAAAAAGCGCTCGAGCTCCTTTACAGGCGATCTTCTGAAGGAAAGTCCATTTTGCGCAATAAGGAATTGCGGGTGCCTTGGGTGGCTGAAGCTTATAACCGCGGTAAGCCAGAATATTTGCGCCGGCATGCTTTGTCAAAAAGCCAAAAGGGAGCGGTGCCCGTTGTTTTAAGGCCAGATCTTTTGAAGACAGAGACGGGCTTTGCGTTGACAGAGATCGATGCGGTCCCTGGAGGAATTGGTCTAACTGCGTTTCTGAATGCTTGCTATGCGGGGGCATTCCAAGATGTTATCGAGGGGCAGGGAATGATCGATAGTTTTTATGCCGCACTCGCTCAGCTGGTTCCGGCGGTTAAGCAGCCCGTGATTGCTTGTGTTGTCAGCGATGAAGCTGACACTTACCGGCCCGAGTTTGAGTGGTTGTGTGCGCAGCTAAAAGAGCAAGGCAAGCGTTGTTATACGCTGCATCCTGATGAAGTACTCGAAGGTGAGGGCGGGCTCTTTTGTGATGTCGAGGGCGAGCGTCTTCGTATTGATGTGCTATACCGGTTTTTTGAGCTTTTTGATTTAGACAATGTCTCGTGCACGCATGCTGTTATGGCTGCTGCTGAAGCAGGTAATGTCGTGGTGACGCCACCCATGCGGCCTTTCCAGGAGGAGAAGCTTTCCTTGGCCCTCTTCCACCATCCCTTGCTTGAAGATTTTTGGAGAGAGGCCTTATCTAAGGAAGTTTATACAGTGCTTGAGCATGTGGTGCCTCCTTCTTGGTTGTTGGAGCCTGTGGATTTACCTCATTCTGCAGTGCTTGTTGGGCCGCAGGTTGCAGGGAAGCCTATTCGAGACTGGAGAGACCTCGGGGAGGCCTCACAGCGTGAACGTGGATGGATTCTTAAAGCCAGTGGTTTTCATGAAACGGCTTGGGGTGCTCGTAGTGTTACTCTAGGGAGTAACTGCTCTAAGGAGGAATGGACGAAGGCGCTCGATGAGGCGCTCGATCCCAATCGCGAAGTCAACTATGTTTTGCAAAATTACAAAAAGCCAGCTTTGCTTGAGCATCCTGTTTACAAGGAAACGGGCGAGGTTGACGTACAAGCTGGGCGCTTGCGTCTATGCCCTTATTACATGTGCCAAGGCGAACAGGTTGATTTAGTTGGTATTTTGGCGACCTTTTGTCCTGCGGACAAAAAAATCATTCATGGCATGTCCGATGCTGCACTCATACCATGTCAACGGAAACGCTAGAAAAGAACATACACTCAGGTGCTGGGCATCGTTCGCGGCTTCGTGAACGCTTTGAGCGATCGGGCTTTCAAGGTTTTGCGGATCATGAAGTGCTTGAGTTACTCTTGACGCTGTGCATTCCCCGTCGTGACGTTAAGCAGCCCGCTAAAAAGCTTCTTGCACGTTTTGGCTCTCTACGTGGCGTGCTCAATGCACCTCTTGAATCCTTGCGCGAGATAGAGGGGATTGGCTCTGTGGCTCCTGTAGCCTTGAGGATTATTCGTGAGGCTTCAACGCTCTACTTGCAACAATCTGCAGAAGAGGAGGAGAGTGTCCTCAATAGCGTTCATAAGTTGATTGATTTTTGGCAAGCGCGCCTGGGAGACTTAAAGCACGAAGTTTTTGAAATTGCGTATTTAGACCATCAAAACCGTCTGCTGAAGAATGGAGTTGAGCGCATTCAAGAGGGAGATGTTGATCGGACGATCATTTACCCAAGGCAAGTTTTAGCGGCTGCACTCAAGCGCTCGGCGGCGGCAATGGTTATCGCGCACAATCACCCAACAGGCAAGGCTGAGCCTTCTCAGGAAGATTGCATCTTGACCGAGAAGCTTGCTCAAGCAGCTGAGGGCCTGGATATCCGCTTTGTCGATCACTTGATTGTTGCCCAAGGAGGGGCGTTTTCCTTTAGGCGCTCTGGGCTGTTGAAGCGGTAGCCAGTAGCTAGTTTGATTGAAAAATTAAAAGTTATTTTAGACTTTTAAGGAACTTTCTTTAATAGCTTTTGACTAAAAGGGGAGGTAATGCCAGTCCTTCGGGGTGGTCGTGTGTGTAAATTAATATATATTAGTATCATGAATAAGATCTTTATATTCTTCTCGAGTTTTTTGTTGTTAGCTTTTATGGCGTTTTCTCAGGAATGTTTGCCTTTAGATCAGCAGCCATCCCAGGAGATTCATGTGGCTTTTTCTGCAAATAACGAGACGTATTTAGAGTCGGGAGGTGTAGGTGCTTATTCTATTTTAAAAAATGCTAATCCAGATGACTTTTATCATTTTTATTTTTTTATAACAGAGGGTTTAGCAAAAAGTGGCATTTCTGAGCGTCAAAAGAAAGCATTTGATGCTTTAGAGCTTGAATTTCAGGGACGCTGCAAAATAGAGATTATAAAAATAGAAAATCTTAGTCGTTTTTTAGGGGGAGTTAATCTTCGTTCATGGGGAGAGGCTGGTATGGTGCGAATTTTTCTTCCAGAGCTTTTGCCCCATCTGGACAAGGTGATTTACATGGATTGCGATATGATAGTGCAAGTTGATTTCCGTGAATTTAATAGCTTAATAGATCGAATCAATCCAAGCGATTTTTTAACCCTTCAAGAGCAAGATTTTGAAGCTGCTTATATTGCATTAAGCAATGCAAAAATGGAAGAAAACTCTATTGCAGGGGTTCTCGATATTAGTGGTTATCGAAACCAACGTTCTTTGTGTGAACAACATGGCATTTGTGACTTTAGTGCTTATATTGATGGTGGCTATCAATATATTAACTCTGGTCTTCTTGTTATGGATTTGAGAAGGTTGAGAAGAGATGAGTTTTCCAAAAGAGTAATGAATTGGTTGAGGAAAAATCCTCATTCTCAACTCCCTGATCAAAATGCCATTAATGCTGTCCACAGGGAGAAAATCCATACTTATGGTATGCATTATGCTTGGCCTTATGTTAATAAAGGTTCTGATGGTTCCAAAGAAATCAAAGTCCTTCATTACGTTTCGACATTTAAGCCTTGGAAGACTCGAGAAGGGATCGGGGCAGAGATTTATTTTGATTACAAAAATCAAAGTCCTTGGAGTGATGAAAGCCAGGAAGCTCCAAATCATCATCACGTAAGAACAGGGGAGCTTGATGATTTAATGAAGACTATCTTTAAAAGTCCTCAGCTGGCTAAAGAATATTTAGAGCTAGCTTGTTTTTATGATCGAAAGGATATTTTAGATGCGTATTCCTCCCAGGTGTCTATGTCTAGTACAGGATATGAGCTTGTTGATTTTATCCTTTCTTTTGCTGAGATTGGTGGGCGTGTTTATTTTAGTGGGTCCTTTGGAGAGAAATTATTTGAATTAACACTTCGACAGTTTGGAGATAACCGTCTTGAAACCCTTAAGCTCCTATTGAAGTTGGGTGTTGATGGAAGTCCATTTCTTAAAGTCGCTATAGAAAAGGATTTTTACGACCTTTTTAACTTATTGATAGAGTATGAGGTAAATGTTAATTATGTTGATCCGTACGGAAATACACCCTTGCTGGCTGCCATTAAACAACAGAATGGATTTGCTATTCAAACATTGGTTGATAACGGTGCTTGTCTAGACATTCAAGATACTTCGCTTTTGAATAACGTCGTTAAATATGGTGCGGTTGAATTGTTCAACGCTTTGATTGAAAAAGGATTAGATGTGAATTCAATTGAGGATTCTCTTCTGTACAAAGCGGCATTCAATGGACACCATGATATTTTTCAAATCCTTGTGGATCATGGTTTTGATTTTGAACGAAAGACAGAGTTGACGCCTGTCTTCGTTTATGAAGGTGGAGAAACTTTGGGTGAGTTTGTCCTGTCAGTTGCTGTAGGACGTGGATATGAGTCTTTGTTTGCTTTACTTTTTGAGCAAGATATTAACGTTGGGCCTGCTGCTATTATCGGTGCTGCACGTCGAGGAGACATAAACTTGTTAAAATTCCTAAAAAGTAAGGGTATCGTTTTTTCTGAGGAAGATTTAGTGCAAGCTATTCGAGGGGGAAGCTTGGAGGCATGCAAATTACTTGTTGAGTATGGTGTTCATCTGCCTAAAGGAGCCTTGGAGCTTGTAGTCAGCGGTAATCACGTGGATATGCTTCAACTTTTTGTGAGTGAGAGCATTGATCTTTCTGATCAGCTTCTCGACAGGGCTGCATTTTTGGGACGTATCGAGATGCTCAAAGAACTGGATGAGCTTCTTCAAGGTAGAGATGTACTCAGTGAGGATAGGTTAAGATTAATCATAGAAAGTGGTCGACCTGAAGCTATTGTATTTGCTTTAAGTGCATATCCCGAAAACAGTCATTTTGATCCGTTAAGCCTTGCTTTGGCTTCTGTCATTAAAGCTCCAGAATATAGAATGAAGTTTGATCAAAAGAGTGCTATGCTTCAAATGCTGATCGATCGCGGTGTTGATGTTAATCAAGAAGACAACTTGCTTTTGGCCTTAAAGACATTGGCCGCAACATTTGATTCCGATAGCATGATAAGGGCGTTACTTCAAATGGGTGCCAAGGTTAATACTCAATGTTTCATTAAGGCTATAAAAATGGGGGAGGGTTACGCGAGACTGCTCCTTTCCTATGCATCAGAATTAGACACTACCCAATTGATTTCTGATGCCCTTAGGATATTTATTGAAAATGTATATAGAGAGGGTAGTGGGATGGACTCAATTGAGTTATTGCTGGATCTTGGCGCTGATATAAATGCTAAGGATTACGAGGGGCGTACGCCTCTAGGGTTTGTTGAGGAAATGCCGAGTTTTCCATACAGGCCATACAGGGATGCATTGATCGAGTTTTTGAGAAAGCATGGTGCTCACAAATAAATCTTCAAGGCTCTTGATTATGGGTATTGCTTAAGGGGTATTCGTTAATTCTACAAGCCTTGCATCGCATAGAGGATGCCCACTTGACCGAGCCCTACAACAAAGCCGAGTAGGGCGCCGAGCCATTCGATGGTTTTTAGCTCTTTGCGTGCAACGTGAAGGATCACCGTTTCCAGTTTTTCAGGGTCAAAGCTTGCGATGCGTGTTTCAATGAGTTCGCGGACTTGCAGGTGACTTTCGACTTCATTAGCGATGTTAAGCTGCATGGTGCTCGCTTCCTTGCGAAGCTCTTCTAGTGCGATATCTTTCCACTTATCGAGGGTTGCATCTTGGATGAAAGCACCCACCATCGGCATCGCCTGAAGACGAGTTCCGAGGCGTTCTTTGACGAGCTTGTGTGCAAAGTCTTCCAGGTAGGGTTCTAGATTCAGTTTTAAGATATTTTCTCGGATGGTGTGTTGGCTCAAGATCTCGCGGTCGACCACTTCAGCTGTTTTGGAGGCAAGCTCCCGCTGGCGTTTGGGTACAAGCCCTTGGATATTAAGCCCAAAGATAGAGAAGGGCTTTTTGGGCTCAAATAGCATGCGAATAGCGACCCAGTTGGTGCCCCAACCAATGAGCGCCGTTACGATGGGAATCCATGAGAGTTTCAGCCAAAAATCGAGCATAGCTTCCTAGTAATACGGATTTAGGGGTAGGTCGAGGGGTTTTTGCCTTTAAAAGTCTAAAAAGCAGCTAAAAAACACTATTTTGGGAATAAGATCTCTTGTTTGTAGCTCTAATAATAAAAGAACAGTTACTCTATGAACATTAGAAACGGGATGAAGTACATGAAATATATCAAAAAAAAGAAAGCCATTATGAATTTAGAAAGTCTTGAGGCGCGCACTCTTTTCGCCGGAGCTGATGATGTATTTGTGTCGGAAGATATTAATAATATGGAAATGTCTGATGCTCTTAATGATGCTCTTCTGGATCTTGAAATTGTTGATAATGAGCATTTTAAGGCGTTTGGCTGATAGCAGCATCAGTGGTTTGGGCAATTGGATGTATAAATTTGAACGTCTAAGCTTGCCAACTACATTTATTTCATAGAGGCTAGCCGTGTCCTGCTCCCGTAGGACGCGGTTTTTGTTTGGGTGAAATTGCCCTTGCACCGTTTTCAAAACGCCCTAAGTGCCTATATAAGAGTAACAAAATGAGTTCATCGTTTGCTATTTGCTACGATCGTCATGGGCCTCCATTCGAGGTTCTACACAAAAAAAAGCTGCCTTTAGCGCCCTTAAAGCCTGGAGAGGTCCGCCTCAAGATGTTGATGACTTCGGTCAACCCCTCCGATCTTGGCATGATCAGCGGTACCTATGGTCGCTTAAAGACGGTGTTTCCTGCCGTTGCGGGTCGTGAGGGTATTGGTGAAGTGGTTGAGCTTGGGCCTGATGTTCAAGACATCCAAGAGGGGGACTGGGTGGCTATTCCAGATGCTGTTGGCACCTGGCAGACGCACCCTACAGCCCTTGCCGCAGGTCTCTTTAAGGTTCCCAAGGATATTTCGCTTGAGCAGCTAACTTTGGGCTTGATTAACCCGCCAACGGCTTGGCGCCTCCTGCACGATTTTGTCGATCTCGAGCCTGGGAGCTGGGTGATCCAAAACGCGGGCAACTCGGCCGTTGGGCAGTGCGTCGTGAGCCTTTGCAAGCACCTAGGGCTTAAGAGTATCAGCACCGTTCGCGATCTTGCCTTTAAACCCATGCTTGATGAGTGCGGTGCTGATGTGGTCGTTTTGGCCAATTCTGATTATCACAAAAACATTGCGGAGATCACAGGTGGAGAGCCGGTTCATTTGGCGCTTAATTCGGTAGGTGGCGAAAGTGCCATACATCTTGTTCGAGCATTGTCTCAAGGGGGGATGCATGTCACCTTCGGCGCGATGACGGGAGATCTTGTCCGCTTTCCAACCCGTTCATTGATTTTTGACGACATAAAGCTCTGTGGCTTCTGGTTGGATCATTGGATCCGAACGCACTCTAGAGAAGAAGTGCAATTTATGTACGATAAAGTATTTACATTCATGAAAACAGATGTTTTAAAGGTGGCTATTGAGAGTGTTTACCCTCTCGAAGATGCCCTGGCCGTGCTAGCAAAGATGGCCGCCCAGCGGGGTAAACGCTTTGGCAAAATCCTTTTTCGCTGTTAAAGAACTGATTTATGACAGTTTCCTCGTCTTCCCAAGTGGAGCATTCTGAAGAACCAACAAAACCTGCTTTAAGTTACGATATCTTAGTCGAGATGAGTAGCAAAGGCACCTTGCGAGACGCTCAAAAGCTCCTCGATGCTGGTGCTGTGGAGGACTGCACGTGGGAGCCGCCGGTTCTCAAAGGCAGGGTCTCCATGGGTGGGCAAACTTTTTTCCCAAAGGTTAATCTCCGCTCGACGGTCTTCGTCAAGAATGACTGCTCCTGCCTTCAAGGCCGCAAGGGCCAAGTTTGCGAGCATGCCATAGCCCTTTGCCTTCAATTTATGGAGGCTCCTCAAGAGCTTTTAGACGAAGCTCAAGAGCCCAAGGGCGAAGCTGAAGAAACCCTCGTTGTCCGCTACTTAACCCTTTCTGAGGCCAAAGGAAAACGCCTTTACTTCCGCATTGTTTTACCTCCTAACCTTGCTCAGACGGCTCCACGCAATGCGATGGTCGTCAAGGTAGAGGGCCGCATCAAAGGCAAGGAGATTCCTCTTGAAAAGTTGGACAAGGGCCGTGCCTACAAGCTTGATGCCGCTAATTACAGAGTGGCTGCTCTTTTAGAGCAATGGTGTGATCGAAAGCTCTTGAGCATCATTCAGCTTAATCGGGAGCGTTTGCGCAAGCTCCTTGCTGCTCTCAAGGGGAAGCCAGCTGTCTATTGGGCCCACCAACCCGATAGAGCCATTGAGTGGACAGACGAAGGTACCCTCCCTGGTGTGCATGCTTTCTTGGAAGATCCTGAAGAGGAAGAAGAGGTAGATCAACACATCGAGGATGACGACGGCACGATCTCCGTTGCCGTTTCACCCACAGATGTTGTTCCCATGCATGTGGATGGCTCCTCAAACTTTTTGTCTATTCGCCTTCCCTCTAAGGAGAGTGCTGTTTATGGGCCTGCGCACGAGCTCTTGAAGACCTACGGCTTCATTTTAGAGCCTGCAAATCGTCGCTGGTGGCTTCGAGATCGCCGCAAGACGCTTAACTTCCTTGCTCAGTACTGGGTGCAACTCAAAGAGCAGTGGGGGGCTGTTTTTTCAAACAACTTTAAGCGCAAAACCGTTCGCATCAAGTTTGCTAAGATCATTGGGCATGGGCGCGAAGAGGGTGATCGCTTCATCTTAATGATGGAGCTTAAGGCTGGCCAAGCAGGCGAGCAAGGCATCCGTGAGGCTCTAGCACGTGGGCAATACTTTGTTGAATCGGGCAAAAAAGTCGTCCTCCTAGATCCAAAGGTAGTCGAACAGTTCACAGAAGCCCAGCGCGCTTTAAGTGGAGACGCATCGAGACCATGCACGCCCGTCTACCGCTCCACGGTGACAACCGCCCAATTCGCAGATGTTGAGTCTATTTTAGACAATGCAGGAGCTCATTTTGAGGCTCCTAAAGTCTGGCGTCAAAAGAGTGCTGCTCTTAAAAACGTCTCAAAGCTCAAGCCAGCTCCCGTCTTTAAAGAACTTGATGATCGCCTTCGTATGTATCAGCGCATCGGAGTCGCCTGGCTTTGGCATCTTTACAAAAACGACCTCGGTGGCATTTTGGCTGACGAGATGGGTCTTGGTAAGACGGTGCAGGCCCTGGCCTTGCTTGCCTGTATCCGTGATGAAGTCTCGGACAATGAGCCATGCCTCGTCGTTTGCCCGGCAGGGCTTTTAGAGAATTGGCGCCGTGAAGCCAAGACATTTGCCCCCGGTCTTAAGGTTTTTGTTAACCATCGGGATAACCGCCTCGAGTCTGCAGAAACTTTTTCAAATTACGACCTTATCATCACCTCATACTCCACGCTCTCTCGAGATATTGCGATTTTTGGAGGTATTCATTTTGCTACGGTGATTGCCGATGAAGCCCAGCACGTTAAAAACAGGCAGACACGTAACGCCAAGGCTTTGCGTTCACTGCACGCTAAAGGGCGTTTTTTACTCACGGGTACTCCACTTGAAAATTGCCTCGATGATCTACGCTCCTTGTTTGAGTTTTTGATGCCAGGTTATTTACAGCCGGCTCCAAATAGCATGCGCCAAGAAGAGCGAGATTGGTATAACCGCCGTCTTCGTGATCAAGCAGCTCCTTATATTTTAAGACGCTCTAAAGAACTTGTTGCTCCTGAGCTTCCTGAAAAGCTCGAGCAGACGATTTACTGCGCTATGGAGCCCAAGCAACTGGATCTTTACAAAGCCTACCAAGAGGAAACGCAAAAAGAAATTTCCCAGCTTGAGCTTGCTGGGGTCAGTGAAGGCAAGATCCGGATGGCTGCCTTTAATCAGCTGTTGCGCCTTCGTCAGATTTGTTCAGAGCCTCGCTTGCTCGATGATAAACTCAGTGCTGGGGATTCAGCCAAGCTTCAGGCCTTTAAAGAAATTTTAGAAGAATCCGTTGACGGTGGGGACCGCATGCTTGTCTTCTCGCAGTTTGTTTCTGTCCTTAGCTTTTTGCGCGAATACCTTGATAAAGAGGGCATCCCTTATTGCTATCTCGACGGGAAGACCAAAAACCGTCTCGCTGTGTGCGATTCATTCAATAAAGATGCAAGCATCCCTGTCTTCTTGATTTCGCTAAAAGCCGGTGGCACGGGTCTTAATTTGACAGGTGCTAATCGCGTCATCCATTTTGATCCATGGTGGAACCCCGCCGTTGAAGCTCAAGCTACGGACCGGGCTCACCGCATCGGGCAGACGCGTACGGTAACCAGCATCAAGTTGATTGCGGCAGATTCTGTTGAAGAAAAAGTCCTCGAGCTTCAGCGGACCAAAATGCACCTTCTTAAAGACCTGCTTGAGGCTAGCGAGGCTGCTAATTCTAGTATCAGCCTGGATGATCTCAAAACCTTGCTCGACATTAAGCATGAAGAGGGTGGGGAGCAAAAGTCAGCTTCGAAGGCACGCACTGCTAAGCCACGTACGGTGAAAAAAACCAAAAAAGCAAAAAACTCAGTTGACGACTAAGGCAGGATGTATATTCCTCCTTTTAGCTTTGCGGCGAGATAGCTCAGTCGGTAGAGCAGA
>DCBD01000143.1 GCA_002313355.1 Opitutia bacterium UBA1116
CTGCGGTTAATTCTGCTTGGACTTTGGAGTTGGACAATTTCAGCAAGGGAGTCTGTGTGTTTACCCATTGGCCCGTTTTGACAAAGATTTCTTCAATTTGACCCTCTATCTTGACGCTTATAAAGTGGAGGTTTTGAGGTATAGCAATTCCCTGTGTTTTTATTATGTATCTACTTGGTGTAAATAAACTTATGAGAGTAATGATAGCTGCTGTAGTAATGAGTAATTTTGTGTGACGTTTTTTCCAAAGCAAAAATTCTGGTGTTTGTGGTGCTTTTGACGAAGCTGCGAGAAACTTGAAGCTAAATAATGGCATGTGTGCTAGAAATACTCTTATTTAATTATTCTTGCGGCACAGCCTAGTGAAATTTACCATGATAAACAACATTCTTTAAATGGAAGACTCTTTTTCTAATCAAAGCACATCATATACAAAAATTTCTAATGAAATTTCTGCGCATTTAGCTCAAATAGCCAAGGAGCCTCCTGAGCTTTTGGAGTACTTTCGTGCTCACGGCACCTTAATTAAGCGTGGGTTTCAGCCTATAGGGCTGGCATACTATATTCACGCGGCGCCTCAGTTTCAACGAGTCTTGGGAGATAATCTAGAGTCTCTTGACTTGGGATCTCATCCTGAGCAGGAGTCTGCATTTTTAAGAGTCTTGGAGGATGTTTCCATTGAAAAGAAAACAAGCGTTATTCCTGCTGGAGAGGTGCCAGTGGGCTTGCTTCATGGCCAAACAGTAGCGGATGCGCCTGCGCCTCATAAATTGCCTACCTTTAATCAAACTGCTTATACCCAATACTTTGTCCCTATCTTTTTAGATGATAAGGTGATGGGAGTTTTGCAAGTTTGGTTTACAGGTGGGGCTTCTAAAGCCCTGCAAGAAGCCCTTGAACAGGCTTGTTTGGATGCAGAACTTTACTTAAAATCACGTCAAGTTGAACAAGTCTCTCAGGAATTAGGCCGGATTTATTCCTATTCTGGGTTTTTAGAGTCTTTAAGCGGGGAGTTTGATCTTAATATTCTGAGTGAAAAGATCTTGAGCTATGCGCATCACGCCTCTGGTTCAGAGCGCGTTTCTCTTTTTCTTGCTAAGGGCTATCAGCAATTAATTGCTGATGCTGTAGAGTCTCTTTTTGATCAATACATTTTTTTTAATGCAGTCGGAATACAGTGTCCGCACAAAAAAAGTGAAGAATCAAGGTCTATGGAGTCTTTGATTGCTAGCCTTTTAAGGCAGCTTTTGGTCCAGCAATCAGAACGTATCGAGTCTTTAAGGTCACCTCAGGAGAAGGCCACTGCAGCCGTTGAAAAAGATGGTAGCAAAGTCTTGCCAGCTCCTCCTGGGCAGCGCCTTCCTTTGATATTACAATGGGTGAAGCGAGGTGAAACTAGTGAGGCAAATGAAGAGGTTCTGCATTATTTGGATCTTGCTCCGATGAATTGGGCAACAATTCTTCCTTTATACGATGAGTCTAATCGGGTTTGTGGGGTTTTATTGTTCGAGGGAAAAGATCTTAAAGAGTCTACGAGTGCCGCTTTATTAAGGATGCAAAGCATAATGTATTCTGGGGGGCATGCATTGAGTACAGCTCTGTTTTGGAAAGATCGTTGGGCTTTGCAATGGGCTCATCGCTGGATTTCCTGGAAAGATGGGACTTTAAATACTCCGAAAAAACGCAAGGCAGGGCGTTGGATATCTTTCGTGCTTCTTTTAATGTGTGCACTTCTTTTTCCTGTTCGTTTTCATATTAAAGCACCTGCTCAGATTCGGCCTCAAGAAGTGATTCAAATGCCAGCACAAACTGTGGCACGCATTCTTGATGTTTCCGTTAGAGAAGGTGCTTTGGTGGAAAAGGGGAGCGTTCTAGTACAGCTAGATACCCGAGAGCTTGAATATGAACGGAGTCGTTATGAGAGTGAATATCTTCAGTTTTTGACTGAAGCGGATCGTTTGCTTGAAGAGGGTGATGAAGGCGGGATGCAGGCGGCCCAACTTCAGGCCGAAAAAGCTTTAGCACAATTAAAGAGTATTCGCTATGAACTTAATAGAGCTATTATTCGTGCGCCTTTTTCGGGTCTAGTTTTGGGCCCTAAGAATCTTGAGCAAAAGCAAGGACAAGTAGCTCAGGTTGGAGAGACTTTGGTCGAGCTTGCTCAACCAGACACATGGGAAGTGCGTATTCAGTTAACTGAGCAAAACCTTGTTTTTTTAGCGGCATTGCTTCAAGAACGAGGTGTCATTGAAGGAAAGCTTAAATTAGTTGCAGATCCTTCAGTGGTATATCCTCTTCAACTTTCAAAAGAAGAGCAGCTTGCTTATGGCCTTGATATAAGTGGAGAAGAGTATTTTTTTGATGCTATCATTCCTTTATCGATAGATCCTTCTATGAAGGATCTACTTAAGGCTGGGTTTGGTGGTCGAGTGGCCTTTTATGTGGGGTGGCGGCCATTGGCTTACGTTTTATTTCGAGAAGTGGTTCTTTCTGTTAAGGTTAATTGGTTTTAGATTTTAGTCATTTAGAGATATGAAAAAAAACGTATTTATTTTTTTAATTTTCCCAGTATTTTGTTTTCTTGGGAAAGCTTTAATCTCGGCGGAAGAGGATGTCTTGGCGCCATTTTCAACGATTACGCGAGGGTCTTTTCGTTCTGTGTTGATTCCCAAGTACGATATCCGCTTGAGCAGTCAGTCTGAGGGTGTTGTTTCTACTTATGACAAGCAAGAAGGAGATAAAGTTAATCCAGGTGATGTAATTTTATCTTTGGACTCACGTCTTGAAGAGGCAGAGCTCGGTAGAGCTGAGGCTGTACTTAAGGCTGCTGAAGCAGAAAAAATTCGTGCTCAAAAAGACTTTAAGCGAGTGGAATCTTTGTTTCGTGAAAACATAGCAAGTGATAAGCAATTTAATGAAGTTGTTTTTCTGCAGGCGCAAGCTGAGAGTCATTATTTGGAGGCCGTTGAGGCTGTTGAGATGGCTCGGATTCGGCTCGATCAACGTTATGTTAGGTCTCCTATAGCGGGTATATTTTTTAAGAAGAGTAAAGAGATCGGAGAATCTGTTGGAAGGTACGAAGTCGTTGCCAGAGTCGTCGACGTTTCATCTTTAGAGATGGTCCTTTTTTTGGGTCCTGATTATTTTGGAAAGTTTTCTCCTGATGATTCTGTTACTGTCGAACTTCTTGATGGTCCGGGACGTGGGAAGACTGTGATTGCATCGGTTGATTCTGTTGATAGCTTAATCGATCCTGCAAGTGGAACCTTCCGGGTGAAATTAAAGCTTGAGTCTTCAGCTACTGTTACATCAGGCATTGCAGCAAGACTATTGCCGGACAGCGTATCTAAAAGGGGAAATTAGATTTTAGAAATTCTTAATATAAATTTTCCCATCAGGTGTTCTTAATTGGATCTGCATGGTCCCGTTTGGATTTTCGCTTGTTCCTATCCATTGCAGAGCGTGCTGTTTATTTATAATACTACCCTGAAGATATACTTGGCCCATCAGGCTAATTCGATTAGGGCTGCTTTTGCTAATGACTAGAGATTCAATTTGTGTTTTTGTAATCCATAGCTCTATGGGGTCTAGATTTTTAGACTGATCTAGATGCTTTTCGTTTTGAGGATTCAGTGGACTTGACGGCAGTGTTTCTATTTTTTCATATGAAATAGGACCGTAATCTTCACCGTTATACTCATAATCTCTAGGGTCTTCTTTAAAAAGATGGTTAATTTTGTCTAAGGATTCTTGAATTTCTGAGGGTACAGGTGTCCCCATGACTTCTTCATAAGTGGTTGAAATAGCATTAATTTTTTCAGGAACATAGGTTTGGAAAGCTTTTTTTGCATATTTGTAGGCAAAATAGCTTAATGATCCTACAATCAGTATTTCTATGCCTCCAATAAATAGGAGTGCACGCAAAGTTTTGAACCTTTTGAACACAAGATTAAAGGGGTGAAATGGGTTTGGTCAGCTCAAAGAATACTAAAACTGCTTGCTGTATTCAACGCCATCCTCATCTAAAAAAACGATTTCCCTATCGTCGATGCATTTGATTTTGATTTTTAGATTATCATCTACGACGGCATTAATAGGGTAGATTCTGTTATTGATGACGACTTTGCTGTTGTTGCCAGATTTCCTAACTCCAGTAACACGACTTGTGCTTATAAAGCTTTGGATTGCAGACTCATTACTTTTATTTGATCTACGACTAACATATCTGCTGCCGCTGGGATTAACTTGGGGTGTTTTTTTCGTGACAGCACTTTCTTGTTGAGCAACAGCGCCTGTTGGAACTATATTTTTTTTAGAAGTTGATGGAGTCTGAGTTAGTGATTCAATTTCTGATTGAAAGACCTTTTTTTCGTGAGACCATTTCACCGAGAGTATCGGAAGGATGAGGGCGGGTACGATAAGCACTGTAACTAGACACCAGCGAGTTTTTGTTGATGGTATTTCTGTTAGAATGTTAGGTATGGGCGGGCGCGTGCTTTTACGCTCTCTACGTGAAATTGATGTCTCTTCAATTGGAGACTTTTGTGCCTTTTTTAAGGCTTCATTAATTAAGCTCATGCTAACCTCCTTATGTCGCGCAATGCTCGACAAACATCAAAATAATTAACTTCTGGAGAATTCCTTATGAAGGCGGAAAGCAAAGATTTGTCACAGATATGATTGATAAGCCTTGGGGTTCCGTTACTTCCTTTATGGATTTTCTTAAGTGCATATTGAGTGAATGCAGGTCTCCCTTTAGATCCAGAAAGAGTCAGTCGGTATTGGATATATTGCAGCGTTTCTTTTTTAAGAAGAGGTTTTAGATCGTAATAAACAAGAATTCTTTGTTTGAGCTGTCTGAGGCGATTTTCATTGAATTTATCTTTAAGCTCAGGCTGCCCCATGAGAATGATTTGTAAGAGCTTTTGATTATCGGTTTCAAGATTGGATAGTAGCCTTAATTGTTCGAGAGCTTCGAAAGAAAGATTTTGAGCTTCATCAATAATGAGAACAATGTTTTTTCCTTGTTCAATGCGCTTTAAAAGGGCCACGTTTAATTGGCCAATGGGGTCTTTTTTGGGGTCAACAGTGTCCTCGAGCCCTAGCTCTTGAATGATTAGCTGAGGGAGTTGCTCAGCGGTGATTTGGGTATTTATGATCAACGCTGTGTCGAAATCATCGGAATAAAGCTCTTCGAGTAATTTACGGCATAATGTTGTTTTGCCGCAACCGACTTCGCCTGTTAAGACGATAAACCCCTTGCGTTCACGAATGCCGTAGATTAAGTGGTCGAACGCCTCTTGATGCTTCTGCGTTAAAAATAGAAATTTCGGATCCGGGGTTACATGAAAAGGCATTTCCGATAGGCCGAAGAAATCAAGATACATGGCAGCAAGAGGGGACTAAACTTTAGTGGAGAATTTTACTATAAAAAGGGAATCTGGCCTTGGCTAGCTTTTTTCGTTTTGATATTGTGTCTTATAATTGCCTATATCTGATATTTATGAAATTCATCCGCTCGGAGCGTACTTTATTTATAGTTTTATGCAGCCTTTTGTTTTTGATGGTTATCGTATTGGCTGGAGTTTTGCTTCAAACATATCGCGAGTATCAGGCTTTTAAAGAGCGCGAGGATGACTATGAACGCCGCTTAGCCGTGATGGAGGAGGAGGCTGTATACTACGAGGCTTATCTAACGCGTCTTCTTACGGATCAAGAGTTTATGGAACACGTTGCTCGAGAGCGCTTAGGTTACTCTAAGCCTGGAGAGCTTATTTTTAGGTTCAAAACTTCTTCTCAGGACTGAACAATGCCATCCGAAACCTTTTCAGTGGAGTTCATTCAGGAGCGCTTTTTGCAGGCAGGCCAAAGCCACGTTTTTGCTTTTTGGGATCAATTGTCTGCTTCTCAACAAAAAGAACTTTTGAATCAAGCTCAATCTATTGATTTAAAGGCACTTAAATATCTTTTGGATGCTCAATCTAAGGCGGGTTCTGTCCATGCACCCGGGGCTTTTTCACCGGATGCCTTAGCTCCAGCTCCTTACATAGCTCTTCCTGTTTTGGAACAAGGTCATCAGGATTGGGCTGAAGCAGTTCGTGTGGGGGAAGGGCTCCTTGATGCTGGTAAAGTGGCTGTGTTAACGGTTGCTGGCGGTCAAGGTACGCGTCTAGGGTTTGACGGGCCTAAGGGCGCTTTCCCTATTACTCCTGTTAGGCAAAAGCCTATATTTCAATTGTTTGCAGAAAAGATCCGTGCTCAAGCGATACGTTATGGCCAGCCTATTCATTGGTTTATCATGACTAGCGTGCTCAATCATGATTCTACTAAGCAGTTTTTTAGAGATCATAACAACTTTGGTCTAGCTGCGAATAGGATCCATTTTTTCACCCAAGGTGAGATGCCTGCTGTTAGTTTTGATGACAAGATTCTCATGGAGAGCCCGGGGAAAATCGCGATGAGTCCAGACGGTCATGGAGGTGTCTTTCGAGCTTTAGCTCAGAGTAAGGCATTGTCATGGATGCAGGCAGAAGGCTTAGACCTCATTAGTCTTTTTCAGGTTGATAATCCTCTGGTTAAGGTCCTTGATCCTGCTTTTATTGGTTTCCATCACATTCATGGTTCTGAAATGTCTAGCAAGATGGTGCCCAAGAAAAACCCGGATGAAAAAGTAGGGCTTTTTTGCTTAAAGTCAGATAAGCTTTCTATTGTCGAATACAGTGATGTTCCTCAGCCCATGCAGCAATTGCGAGATTCTGATGGTAAGCTTACCTTTCGGGCAGGCAATATCGCTGTCCATTTGTTAAATCGAACATTTGCTGAGCGCATGGCTCTTCAGGGGCACCTTCCCTTTCATTATGCTCGCAAAAAAGTCTCTTATATAGATGTTTCTGGCACCTTACTTAAGCCTTTGGAGCCTAATGCTATCAAGTTCGAGCAGTTTATTTTCGATGCCCTTCCATTAGCGAAAAATGCTATTGTCGTTGAAGCGTCTCGCGAGGATGAGTTCAGTCCTGTTAAAAATGCAGTGGGTAGTGATTCTCCGGAGACATCGAAGCAGGCTCAGTCGAATCTGTTTAGACGTTGGCTGAATGCTGCCGGTGAATCTATGTTGAAAGACCTTAATGCATTGGAGGTGAGTCCTTTATGTGCAGACACCCAGGATGCTTTTATTGATTATTGGCAAAAAAGCTCAAATAGGCCTCCACTTAAAGGTGATATTTATCTAGAATAGCATTGAACGTTATGGCAAAAAAAAAATCCCTCTCACTAGAAGACGCTTTGTCCGCGGGTCATGTACTTAAGGCTACCGTGGCCAACATTCGTTTTTGGCAAAAAGAAAAGTTTCTTCCTCCTTGGGCAGAAGAAGCCATTAATGAGCTTGTTGACATGCAGGCCTGGGAGGAGCTGAACGACCGTTTTTATAAGTCTCTTGAGTTTGGTACCGGCGGGATGCGCGGTCGCACAATTGGTAGAGTCAGTGCTCCCAAAGAGGTAGAAACAGAAAGTGCCCAGGGGACGCCCGCTTACCCTGCGGTTGGTACCAATTGCTTGAATGATTTTAACATTATTCGGGCAACCATGGGTTTATACCGCTACACAAAGGCTTATTTGGAGAAAGAGGGTAGGTCTTACGTCATGCCGCGTTTGGTTATTGCTCATGATGTCCGTCACTTTTCTCGTCATTTTTGTGAGCTTTCAGCATCCACTTGGGTTCAATTAGGTGGAGAGGCTTTTATTTTTGAGGGGCCACGCTCAACTCCACAGCTCAGTTTTACGGTTCGTTACCTGCAGGCAACAGCAGGTGTGGTGATTACTGCAAGCCACAATCCTCCGCATGATAACGGTTTTAAAGTTTATTTTGAAGATGGTGCTCAAATCGTCTCCCCGCATGCTGAGGGTATTATTGAGTGTGTAGGGGCTGTCCAATTAAATGAACTGCCTGCTTTTTACGAAAAAAATATTGATCAGGTTACACTACTCGGTGCTAATGTAGAAGCCGCTTATCAAGATACTTTAAGGTCCCTTTTGCTAGAGCCTGAATGCTTAAGAGAGCAGGCACCTAAAGTTGTCTTTACGCCCATTCATGGGACGGGGCGCGTAGCCGCAATTCCACTCATGCAATCTGTAGGTGTTGACGTGGTCCAAGTGCCTGAGCAGTCCATTATGGACCCTCGTTTTCCAACCGTTGAGTCACCTAACCCTGAAAATGCAGAAGCTCTAACCATGGCGCTTGCTAAAGCCAATGAGACAAACGCAGATTTGGTCTTGGCGACGGATCCTGATGCGGATCGCATGGGTGTTGCTGTTCGCGGGCGCAACGGGAAGATGCATCTGCTTAATGGTAACCAAATTGGGTCCTTGCTTGCCGAGTATCGTATAGGTCAACTCAAAGCGCGAGGTATTCTTCCCCAGGAAGGGACAAAGTCAGCGGCTCTTATCAAGACATTTGTTACAACATCACTGCAAAGCGCAATTGCCGAGTATCATGGCCTTAAACTTATTAATACGCTTACTGGGTTTAAGTGGATTGGTGAAAAACTAAAAATTTACGAAGAGCAATTATTGCAAAAAATATTCGAACAAGAGGGCATTGCGATTGACTATGATCGCTGCACCTTTCGAAAGCGTGCTGAGCTTTTGCAGCGTTACAGCACCTTTTATGTGTTTGGTGGTGAAGAGAGCTATGGGACGCTTGCTGGAGACTGCGTTCGGGATAAAGATGCTAATGCAGCGGTTATTCTTTTTTGCGAGCTTGCCGCTGTTCTTAAGTCTGAGTCGAAAACGTTTGCTGACTATCTCGATGAGCTTTATCTTCGATATGGCTATCATGGTGAGTCTTTGTTCACACTTCTTTATGAGGGCGCTTCAGGTTCAGAAAAGATTAAAAAAATACTTAAGAGTTACAGAGACAGCCCCCCTCAGTCAATTGCAGGCTGCAGTGTTACTAAATTTCAGGATTTTGGTCGCGATGAGATTTACGATGCCGATGGGAAGCGCATTCCAATTCAAGACTTTTTCTTTCTCGAGCTCGAGGGAGGCTACACTTACGCTGTTCGAGGTAGTGGTACCGAGCCAAAAATAAAATTCTATCTTTTCGGGAAGGAAGCAGTGTCCGAGAAAAAAGATTTAGCTCCTACTCAAAATCGCGTGACTAAGATGCTGGCTGCACTGCAGAAGGCTCTTAAGGATGACGCTCAAAAGCGCGCAGAAGCATAGATACTTGCGGTATGAGTTCGATGCGATTAGCTACGCTTTTATTAGCAAGCAGTTTAATTGTTATGGCCGCAGCAGCTATCGCTCCAGCCTTGCCAGCAATTAGTTATCACTTTCGCGAGACACCTAATATTGATTTTTGGGCAAGGTCCATGATCACTTTGCCTGCATTATTTATTGCCATTGGGGCTTGGGCAAGTGGTTTGCTTGTTGATCGCTATGGGCGTCGCAAGTTTTTGATTTCAGGACTCATTGCTTATGGGGCTTTTGGCGGCGCAGGTCTTGGAATTGATTCCATAATGCTAATGATGCTCAGTCGAGTTGGGTTAGGGCTTTCGGTAGGAATGATTGTAACTTCCACAACGACGCTCATTGCAGACTATTATTCAGGCCAAGAGCGGCATCGAGTTATGGGCCTTCAGGGTGCCTTCGCGCAGATTGGAGGTGTTTTTTTTATAGGCTTAGCAGGGGCTCTTGTTGATCTTTATTGGCGCGCACCTTTTGCTCTTTATTTACTATCTTGGTTGATTGCCTATTTTGTTTACCGTTATTTAGATCCGTCTCCCGTTGTGCAGCGTTTAAAAAATGAGCAAGCGTTTCCTGAGAGGGTATCTCTTGTTTTGAGAGGCTATCGTTTTGACTATTATGCTTTGATGGCCTGTGGCTGCTTTTTGATGATTGTTCTATATATGATTCCCACGCATATGCCTTTTTTCTTGGAGCGGCGGTTGGAGGCTTCGAGCACTGAGGTGGGTCTTAGTATTGCGATGCTCAATTTGTTTGCTGCGCTATCCGCTCTTTTGTATAAGCGTTTGCGCCTATGGATTGGTTGCCATCGTATTCTAGGATTGTCAGCTTTTTTTATGGGGGCTGGCTTTCTGCTTTTTGCTTTTGCGCAGTCTAAGTTCGATGTGGTTGTGGGGATGGTTACTTTTGGCTGTGGTTGGGGACTTGTGATTCCTAACATTATGGTATGGGTTAACCAACTTGCCTCTGAGGCTCGACGTGGCGAGGCTGTCGGGCGTGTCTCAACAGCATTCTTTTCGGGGCAGTTTCTATCTCCATTTTTCTTTGATCCCCTGTTTAGGCTTTTTGATCCCTTTCGCGTTATTTTCTTTGTTGGGCTAAGCCTGTTAGTTTTGAGTATTGCCTGCATCTTCTGGAGTGTTGCTTATCACAAGGCCCAAAAAACATCTTCTATTCCTTAAACAAAAAAGCTGCCAAGAAACAGGCAGCTTTTTTGTTTAAGATACTTTAGTTGTTAAATGGTTTCTTGAGCAAAGAGCCAGCGTTCTGCCTCTAAGGATGCTTGACATCCAAGACCTGCTGCTGTGACAGCTTGGCGGTAATTTGGATCAGAGCAGTCTCCTGCAACGAATACACCGTCATATTTTGTACGGACCATACTTTTCCCTTGAGGGACAATATAACCAAATGGATTTAGGTCGAGTACACCTTCAGCAAAATTTGTGTTAGGTGTATGACCAATGGCTATAAAAACACCCTTACAGGAGATTTCGGACTCTGTATTGTCCTTGATATTGCGTATCTTAACGGCACGCACATTACCTTCCTCATCTGGGAGCATCGCTTCAACAATGGTGTTCCATATAGGCTCAATTTTTTCATGCTTTAGGGTGCGTTCGGCCATGATCGGGGATGCGCGCAATTCCTCACGGCGGTGAATAAGAGTTACTTTAGAGCAAAAGCGTGTGAGGAACAAAGCTTCTTCACAGGCAGAATCACCACCGCCAATTACAACGACTTCCATATCGCGATAGAAGGCTCCATCGCAGGTAGCACAAGTACTTACCCCTTTACTTCCAAACATTTCTTGTTCGCCAGGGACATTGAGAAACTTAGGTGAAGCGCCTGTTGCAATGATGATCGATTTTGCTTCGTAGGTCGTGTTTCCTGAGCTTAATTTTTTAACAGGGCCTTCAAAATCGACGCTTTCAATCCAGTCACTTTTAAAACGAGTTCCAAAGCGTTCGGCTTGTTTTCGCATGCGATCCATGAGCTCATAGCCGTCGACCCCTTCAGGAAACCCAGGGAAGTTTTCTACTTCAGATGTTGTTGTTAGCTGCCCTCCGGGTTGGGATCCTTCAATGATGAGTGGGTTAAGATTGGCACGAGCGGCGTAGATACCCGCAGTTAGTCCGGCACAGCCAGTTCCTAAAATAATTAGATTTTCCATGTATTTTTAAGTTTTTAATTCTAAAAAAGTGAGGTGAGTTTAGTTGCTTGCAAGGTACTTAGAGACACCTTCATGGTTAGGGTCCATGGCTTGTTGGCCTCGATGCCAATCCATAGGGCATACCTCGCCATATTGTTCAAAGTGTTGCAATGCGTCCACCATGCGAAGGGTTTCTTGGACGCTACGACCCAGTGGCATGTTATTGATGACTTGGTGCTGAACAATGCCTGCTTTGTCGATAAGGAAGAGACCGCGGTAGGCGACAAGCTCACCATTGGCTTGTAGGTTGTCTTCTTCGTCGACTGCATAATCTCCAGCTAGTACACCAAAGTTTTCAGCAATAGTTTTATTGGTGTCAGCAACAATGGGATAGTTAACCCCTTCAATACCGCCTTGTTTTTTAGGCATTTGTAGCCATGCCCAGTGAGAATATTCAGTATCTGTTGAGCAGCCTACAAGAGCTACATTGCGCTCTTCGAATGCTTGCCTGTTTTGCTCAAAGGAATGCAACTCAGTTGGACAAACAAAGGTGAAATCTTTCGGATAAAAGAAAAACACAACGTGTTTTTGATTTAGATACTGATCCAGAGAAAAGTCAGGGATGATTTTTGCCCCTTGAACAGCTTGAGCAGTAAATGAAGGTGCACGGCGCCCTACAAGTGTTTTCATAACGGTTTTAGATAGAAGTTTAACAGAGTGTTTGTTAGGATGATAGAAACTATGTTAAGACTCCCGAAATTTTTTCTCAATCCCATTATTGAGTAAATAGCATGAAAAGTAAGTATTTTATTGATAGTCATTGTCATATAGAAAAAGCCATTCATGGAGGTTATTTGAACGATTGGTTGCAAAATGCTCATAAAGAGGATGTTGGAAGGGTGATTGCCGTAGGTACTTCCTCTCAAGATTGGCTTTTGTACCAAAAAGCAGCTTGTGAGCATCCTGAGTCCATAGCTTACACAGTGGGTTTGCATCCTTGTAATATAGAGATAGGGGCCTGGGTAAGTGTCTTAGGTGATATTGAAAATTTCTTTTCGAATGAAATACCCCCAGTCGCCATAGGTGAAATTGGCCTCGATTATTTTCATTTACCTAAAGATGCTTCTGTGGCCGAAAAGCTTAAATCTGAGCAAAAAGAAGCTTTTTCAGCTCAGTTGGCGCTTGCTGCGCAGTTAGCTTGCCCTGTGGTTGTTCATTCGCGAGGGGCTTTTGAGGACTGTCTGAGTGTGGTAGACCACAGTGGGGTTGATTGGCAAAAGGTTGTATTTCACTGTTTTGCAGAAGGATCTCAAGAAATGCGTGCTTTAAACGAACGCGGGGGGCGAGGGTCCTTTACGGGGGTTGTTACGTACAAAAATGCGGATAATGTCCGCGAGGCATTGCTTGAGCAAGGCTTGGATCGTCTCATGATTGAGACAGATGCTCCCTATTTGGCTCCTGTGCCACACCGAGGTAAGCCCAATGAGCCTGCGTATATTCCTCACATTGCTGAAAGCTGTGCTCGAGTATTAAGCGTTGGTATTCAGGATATTAAAAATATTTTATTTGATAATACAGTGGCTTTCTTCAATCTATAAATAAAGGTGCCCGGTGTGGTCTACCACATCGGGTAGACCACACCGGGGTTAAGATTAAGCTGTTTTAGCTACGAGAACTTCTCGCTTTATGTAGTAAGCAAAGGCCCCAATCATGCTAAAGCAGATCCCCGTAAAAAATAGGGGCATGGGAATGAGTGTGCCATTGTGCATGCTTCCCATGATGCCTGTCATCGCACTGATCCACAAGTAGTAGTAAAACCCAAACAGTGAAGCTGCTGTCCCTGCCATGTGACTGTAGTGCTCAAGTGCTGAGCTTAAGCAGTTCGAAATAATCATGGGAATTCCTACAAAGGTGAGCATGACCAGGAATAAGGCTGCACTAATAGCCCATGCTCCGTACTGCGGGTTGATAAATCCTGCAAAGACAAGGGCTAGCAGTGAAATAGCCCCCGTTGAGCAGAATCCACAGCCGGCAAGAATAATCTTGTCGCCTGATTTTCCATGCGCATGCATCTGACGGGAGATTAAGGATCCTAATATCAAAGGGATTGCTGTCCCAAGGCAGAGCAGGCCGTAGTGGTTAACGCTTACTCCCAGTATCTTGATGAAGTAAAAGGGGCCTTCACCGTAGAAGCTAAAGAGAATGCCATTACAGCCACCAACAAGAAACCCATAGGTGAGTATTCTCCTGTCAGTGAGCACATTCCACGCGCTTTTAAGGAGAGGGGCGCGTTGAGTGCCCGGTTGTTTAGTCTCTGGTAATTGGGTTAAAACCTTGAAGAAAACATAAGTTCCTAGGCCTATGAGTACTAGGAAGACGGCTCTCCAGCCAAAGTTGTGGTCTGTAAAGCCCCCAATGACCGGCCCAACACCTGGTGCAAAGCCCATCGCTAAGCTTATCATAGAGAAGGCTTTGCCTCGCTCTGACTGAGGAAATGCGTCCCTTGCAATGGCTTGCCCGAGTACGGAGCCAGTACTGCCTCCAAATGCTTGAACAAAGCGTGCCAACATGAGAACTTCAATGGTGGGTGCAAAAAAGCAGGCAATGCATCCAAGCATGTAGATGGCTAGTCCGAGCATGAGTGCGGGTTTCCGGCCAATTCGGTCGGAGAGGCCACCCCAGAGGAGTACCCCAACGGCAAAGCCGAAGAGATAGATGGTTAGTGTGTATTCTGTTTGATTAGCAGATACGTTTAAGCTACGCGCAATGTCGGGTAGCGATGGTGTATAGATGGTCTCTGCAATTTGCGGGAGTCCAACGATGCATATAATGAGCCAAAGAGTTGGCTTTAAATGATTTGTTTTCATGTTTAATTGTATTGATTAGCTTATAATGGTTAAAAATGCTTTGTAGATATAGTTATCCCATGCCTTCAGTGTGTGACCCCTCTGAAAGCGCATTTAAACCGCTAAACAACAACAATTTTTGGATATAACATGACTTTAGGTAGGCTAATCTATGCTTTTGTAGATAGGCGTCAATAGAAATAGTTACACAACACATCCTACCCATCAGCGTAAATGCTGATTTTGATCTGTTCTGGACCTAGAAGTTCTTGAGCCCGTTTGAGTGCACGCGCCGAAGAAAGTGTAGGGTTTTGGGAGACATCGGGGAATATGTTTTCGCGGCCGATGGTGTCGATGAGCTTCGAGCGCTTGAAGATGCGAATCACATCTTTTTTGGCTTCGCTAATTAAGAGTGTGCGTCCATGTTCTCTCATGTAATTGATAAGTTCTTCTAGGGCCATAACGCTTGTTGCATCCAGGTGGTAAGCATTTCGAATTTTTAAAACAACGACTTTTAGATAGGGATCTTCACAGATGCGCCTAATTTGATCCCGAAAAAGTTCCGCAGCGCCAAAGAAAAGATTCCCTTCGACGTGTACAATCGAAATTTCGGAATGTGGCCGTTCTTGGCCTTCATCGAGTTCTGTTAGTTGACCGCTATCATCAAAGATATATTCAACCATTTCAGGTGTAGCTGCTTTGCGTAAGAAGAGGGCAATGGAAGCACCTGTACCAAAGTAAATAGCTGTTTCGAGGGGAAAAATGAGCCCGCCAATAAAGGTGATGGCATAGACGGTGGCATCCGAAGATGTTGAGCGAGTGACAATACGAATGACGTGTCGATTGAACAGTGATAGACTGATGACGACAATGAGAACAGCCAGAGAAGGCTCGGGAATGTAATGGACATAGGGCCCAAGAAGGAACACCCCAACCAGACAAAATAGACCATTAAAGCCACTTGCTAGGGGTGACCTTGCACCGCTTTTATAGCTTAGCATCGATCGTGTGGGGGAGCCCGATGCGGGCATCCCAGAAAGGAGAGCACAGCCCAAATTTGCCACACCAATATTGAGCATTTCTTGGTTCGCGTCAAAACGTCTTCCTGCGCGTGCAGAAAGCGATTTTCCAACGGAGCTGCTCTCAAGTAGACAAAGAAGTGCAATGGCCAGTGCCGCGCTTGCTAGTTTTCCAAGGGCTTCGGAGTCCATGGTTGGTAGTGTGACGTCCCAGTTGTCTACGTTGATACTATTGATGAAGGAAAACGACCAGCCGAGCTTTGTTAGCCCAAAAGCAACCGCAGAGCAAACAATGAGTGTTGTCGCAATAGCGGGTAGCTTCGGGCAGTATTTTTTAAGAGGAATGTAAGCACCTAGGGTAAATACAGCGAGAACAAGAGATTGCCATTGAGTGTCTATGCTGTGGATAATTGTAAATTTAATAATCTCGTAAAATGTCGTTGCTTGTTCAGGGAATGAGAAGCCAAGGATATTTTTAATTTGGTTGGCGATGATGAGTGCGCCGGCAGCTGAAATATAGCCTGTTACGACGCTACGTGATATGTATTGGATTAGGTTAGCAACTTTAAGGTAGGCTCCAATGATGAGGATAAGTCCCGTCAGACCAAGGAGGAGTGGTAGGTGCGTGACGCGTTCCATGCCGGTGAAATCTAAAAATGCAAACGAGCTCATGAGCATGACTGCCGTTGCATTCGTAGGACCGAGCATGAGGAAAGGAGTTTTGCCGATAAATGCGCCTAGGATAGCGGCAACAGTTGCTCCATAGATGCCATATTGGACCGGCAGCCCACCGATCATAGCGTAGGCGATGCCTTGAGGGAAGGCCAGTAGGGCAGCATTGAGCCCGGCTTGAATGTCTCCGCTGAAATGCTCAAATGAATAGTTCCGAGCGGTGTGCCTTAGAGGAAATAAATCGAGCGTATTATTCGCAATAAAGGTGCGTACTAGATTTTTGGCTCGAGTCCAGGGTTGTTTGCTTTTGAGAGTCAAAATGAATTAGTTGCTTGAAATCTTCGCGGTATTTCTTTTGGCGGATTGTTTTTGGCCACGTTCGATGGATTCTTTGATTTCCTCGAGGCGCTCTTGTGCTAAGTTGAGTGTTTGAAAAACTTCTTTGTCGT
>DCBD01000123.1 GCA_002313355.1 Opitutia bacterium UBA1116
CACGCCACACCCAACTTCCGTTCCTCCCTCCATAAACGCTTCCAAGCCATCAAACGCGAGGTCGAGCAACAGAACCCTACCAATGCCCAGTGTTCATCACAGTAGAACGTGGTAGACCACACTTCTATAAAATTCCATTGAAAGGAGACCTGCCTATTGAGTAAACTAAACCATCATGCAGCCAAAGCCTTTTCACGGAGTTCTCACGGCCCTCGTAACGCCCTTTTCTAAAGACGAAAAGCCTCATATTGCCGAGCTTCAAGCGCTCATTCGCACCCAAATTGAAGCGGGTGTCCATGGCCTTGTCCTATCAGGAACAACCGGCGAGGGTGCCACGCTGACCGACTGTGAGCAGCTATCCATTCTCGAGACGGCCGTCCATGAAACAAACCAGCAAGTCCCGATCCTCGTTGGCACAAGCTCAAACGATACGGCCCACGTTCAAATTCTCGCTCGTCAAGCCTGCGAAGCAGGCGCAGACGCGTTGATGGTCCTAACCCCTTACTACAACAGGCCATCCCAAGAGGGTCTATATCAACACTTTGCCAAGATTGCCGAGGCCTCCACAACGCCCATGCTCATCTACTCAAACCCCATCCGCTGCGGCATCTCAATCGACATAGCCACCATCGCTCGCCTCCGCGCAGCCTACCCCCACATCGTCGGCATCAAAGAAACCTTCAACTCGGTAGATCGCTTTACAGCCATCGTCCAAGAGCTCGGTAGTGAATTCATACTCCTTGCAGGAGACGACAACATGGCCCTACCCGCCTATGCGCTCGGTGCCCATGGCATTGTCAGCGCAACCGCTAACCTCATTCCCAAAACCATTATCGACATCTGGATGGCCGCTCAAAAAAATGATTTTGAAACAGCCCGCACATTGCACTACCGCTACTTCCCGCTCTTTACAGCGCTCAGCACAGAGACCAACCCTTGCCCGATCAAGCACGCCCTAGCCCATTGCGGCAACATAGAATCCTCACGCGTGCGCCTCCCGCTATCTCCACTCAGCCTGGAAAATGCGCAAACACTAGAAAAAGCCTTGCAGGAGCTAGGGCTCTGCTAAACAGTTTTCTTAAATAGATTATGGCACTGAAAGTATTTCTCAACGGCACTCAAGGACGCCTCAATAAGACTCTTCAAGAGGTCGCCCCAGATGTCGATGCGATCATTTGCACCGGCGGCACAAACCCTCGTGAAAATCCAAACCCGGGCATTGCCGAGTCTGATGTTATTATCGACTTTAGCTACGCTAAGGCAACGCGCTCACTGCTCGAACACGCAGCCAAACACAACAAGCCCATCGTTATCGCAACCACCGGGCACCCGCTCGATGAGCGTGCTGCCCTGATTGAAGACTTCTCTCCCCGCATTCCCATCGTTTGGTCCGGCAACTATGCCCTCGGGGTGAATGTGTTCTTCTACCTTGTGCGCCAAGCCGCCAAACTCCTCGGGCCTGAGTTTCATCCTGAGCTTGTCGAGCTCCACCACGCACGCAAAAAAGACTCTCCCGGTGGCACTGCAGAGCGCATCGCAGACATCATCTGCAAAGAACGCCAGTGGGACCGTCATGCATCAAGCAGCTACGGCCGCCATGGCCTCATCGGGGCTCGCCCCGATGAAGAAATCGGCATTCACGCCTTGCGCTGCGGCGAAGTCACCGGCGAACACATCGTTTATTTTGCAGGTCCTCATGAGCGCATCGAGATTGTCCAACGCTCTCAGAGCAAGCGTTCTTTTGCACTCGGCGCCTTTCATGCTGCACGCTGGGTTCTCGACAAAAAGCCCGGCCATTACATCATGGAAGACATCCTCGGCCTCAATACCATGGACGCTCCTAAACTCGAAGCACTATGATCGTCTCTATCGAAGGCACTTTAAAAGAAGCCCACGCACTTTCCACCATCATCGATGTTCAGGGCATTGGCTATGAGGTTCACACACCGCTCACAACCTCCGAACGACTCCCTGCTATCGGTCAGCGCGTGAGCCTTCACACCCTTTCGGTCTACCGCGAAGATGCCGCCCTGCTTTATGGCTTCATGAAGCGTGAAGAGCGTGACTTCTTCAGGCTAATTGTCGAAAAGGTCTCCGGCGTTGGCCCCAAAATTGCCCTCGGCATTTTGAGCAAACTATCGCTTCCTGTTCTTGAGCAAGCTATTCGCAACGGAGATGCAGCCCTCCTTGCCAAATGCCCCGGAATTGGCAAAAAAACCGCCGAGCGCATCGTGATTGAGCTTAAAGACAAAATCTCACCTGCAAGCAGCAGCACTTCTAGGAGCACATCCAGCATAGAGCCCCTTGCTCTCAGTGAAGGTTCCTCCCAGCAAGATGCCGTATCCGCCCTCGTTGCACTCGGCTACAAAATCAACGATGCCGATCGCTCCATCCGTAAAGCCATCAGCAAGCTCGGCCCCGATGCCTCAACAGAGGCCCTTATTAAGAACGCCCTCAATTAAAAACTACCATGCCAAAAACTACCCCTGAAGCGCGAACGGCAAAAGACTACCTGCACTGGGACCACAACTATTCCTGTGCCCATCCCTACTTGTTGCCCGCGATCGTTTCATTACTTGAAAAGCTCAACTGGGATGGCAAAACAAGGCGCGTGTTTGACTTGGGCTGCGGCTCGGGTGTCGTTGCCCAGCACTTAAGTGACTTAGGCTATGATGTTACAGGGGTTGATCCATCCACACGCGGTATTGCTATCGCTCAAGAGCACTACCCTGCACTCAAGCTACATGAAGGCTCCTGCTACGATGATTTAGCCAGCCAATACGGGCAATTTCCTGCTCTAGTGAGCCTTGAGGTCATCGAACACGTCTATGATCCAGTGCGTTATGCGCAGTGTGTCCATGCACTGCTCGAACCCGGTGGCATCGCCCTCATTTCGACGCCTTATCACGGGTACTGGAAAAATCTCGCCTTAGCACTCACAGGTGCCATGGACAAACACTTCACTGCACTCCAGCCCAATGGGCACATCAAATTCTGGTCCGTCAAAACGCTGACCCTTCTACTTGAAAAAGCCGGCTTCAAGGTCTTAGCCTTCAAACGCGTTGGGCGTATTCAGCCCCTGGCAAAATCGATGATTGCTGTGGCGCAAAAAGAACGCACACCTTGATAGATGTGCGTTTTAGGGAAAACCTGTCTTTTAAAGAATCGCTTAAGCAATCATATTAGCGCGACGTTTGCGAACCAAGGCTCGAAGGTTTTCACGAGCACGAGCAACTCGACTCTTAACGGTACCTACCGTGATACCAAGCTCTTCAGCGATTTCTTCATAGCTCATATCTGCCAGGTATATGTGCCTCAAAATGATACGGTGGTCATTGGAAAGTTCTTGAGCTGCAGCCATGATATCTTCCTTGAGCTCCTGAGAAATGGTAGCCTCAACCGGGCAGACATCGCGTGATTCAAGCATCTCAGCAAAGGTAGTGTTGCCATCTTCTTGATTCGTAACTTGAGCGTCAATAGAGTAAGACTGACCACGACGGCGACGGAACCAGTACCAGTAGCGATTGCGAGATAAGTTCGTAACAATTTGATAAATCCAAGTCGAAATGGCTGCATCACCACGGAATTTTGTAATACCTTCGCGAGCTTTTAAGAAGGTGTCTTGAGTAACCTCTTCAGCATCTTGGCGATTACCCAACAGCTGCATGGCGCGATTAAAGATAAGATCCCAATACTCGAGCATGAGCTCTTCAAATGCAGATTCTTCACCTAGTTTTAGACGTTGTACGAGTGCTTGTTCCTTTGACATGATATTTTCCCTTTCCCTTATTTAAATCAGTTAAATGTTAATCGAATTACATAGGTAAGACCCCCCAGACCCTGACTTTATTCCTAAAAAGGTTTATTTTTTGGAACTTTTTTCAAAAAAAGAGGTCTCAAATAACCCAAAAATATGTAAATTGCTTATTATTAATAATTTAAAAAATACATAAATAAATAAGACATGAGAAATAATCATATCTTTAATCAAAAATACACAAAAATACCTACTTTTATATCCATAAAAATCAAGGCTTTTATATTTAGACCCAAACTTAATGCATTCCGAAAACTCAAAAAGGTCTCGTCATAAATGAGATAAAAAGAATCTTCCAAAAACACCTTGTCTTTTAAAAAAAGGTTAAGCAGCCTAAGAACAACAACATAGAACTCTTGATTCCTTGAGAAAAACACTCATGACATTCATCTCTTACGCACAAAACCTTGAAGACGTTATCCTCTGGCGAGCCCTCAAAGACGTGGATGGAGGCTTTTACATCGACGCAGGTGCGGCCTGGCCAGAGATTGATTCTGTAACCAAGAGTTTTTACGACCGTGGATGGCGTGGCATTAATATTGAGCCCAACCCAAGCTTTCAAAAAAAACTCAGGCATGAGCGCCCTAGAGACATTAATGTAGAGAAAGCCCTAGGTGATAGAGAGGGTACAGCTCAAATATACATTCTCGAAAACACGGGCCTATCAACGATGGATGCCACTATTGCAAAGAAGCATAGAAACATCGCCCATACTGAACCATTGACCGTACAAGTCACAACACTCAATCAAGTTTGGAAGGAGCATGTACCCCAAGGGCAAGCAGTTCACTTCTTAAAACTCGACATTGAAGGATTAGAAGAGCAGGTCATACGCGAGTTTAATTGGGAGCAGCACCGCCCTTGGATTGTTGTCGTCGAAGCAACCGAACCCATGAGCCACACACCTGCTCACAAAAGCTGGGAAAAGGTGCTCATAGAAAAGAACTATCTCCTTGTTTACAATGACGGACTCAATCGCTTTTATCTAGCTCAAGAACATAAAGGCCTAGCTCCTCGATTTCAACATCCGCCCAATGTATTTGATGAGTACGTTTTAAACAGAGAGCAGGAAGCACGAATGCGGGCAGAATCCCTAGAAATTGAAGTTGAATATATCAAGCGAAGGCTTCGAGAGCTGGACGAAGAATACTGGAATAGACACCACGAGTGCTGCGATCTAAAAAGGAAACTTAATCAAGTGTACGATAGCTTTTCATGGACTATTACATGGCCCTTACGAAAAAGCTTTAAGGCTATCAAAAAGTTTCACACTAAATATCTTCATCACGACAAAACACCTCAAAAAAAACAAGCGCTCACAAGCAGTGAACGTAAACCCCAGCTTTTTGTTGATGTCTCTGAACTTGTAAAGCTCGACAGCAAAAGTGGCATTCAACGCGTAACACGAAATATTCTCCGAGAATGGCTCACCACACCACCAGATGGGGTTTCAGTAGAGCCTGTATATGGAAACGACAGGGGTGAAACCTACTACTATGCAAGAGCGTTCACAGCGGAATTCTTAGACAATTCTCATGAAAAAAAAGCGGAAGATACTCCCATTCAATATCAAGCAGGAGACATCTTTTTAGGCTTAGATCTCCAGCCCGAGATTATTCCTAAAAATGAGGGCTTTTATCAGACATTACGACAGTCCGGGGTAACCGTGAAATTTGTTGTCTATGATTTGCTCCCTATATTTTCCCCAGAATACTTTCCTGGAACCGCATACAGCAACCATAAGCGTTGGCTAGAAACCATCATCCAAAACGATGGAGCCTTGTGCATATCGCAAGCGGTTGCTCGCGAATTAGTAGACTGGTTAAAAATCCGTGGCATTGATCCAGCTAAAAATGCTTTTGAAGTCGACTCCTTTCAACTGGGCGGAAACATGGAGTCAACAGCGACTGAAGGCTCCCTATCTCAAAGCGTCGAAGAGCTTTTCAATAGTGTCACAGAAAAGCCTAGTTTTGTCTCCGTAGGGACCCTAGAACCTCGTAAGGGACATTTGCAAATTGTTAAATCTTTTGAAGTACTATGGGCTGAAGGGATGGACCTTGTTTGCATCCTAGTAGGAAAAGAAGGATGGCTCACAGATGATCTGGTACCAAGAATCCAGCATCACCCGGAACTTGGCAAACGGCTTTTTTGGATCAAAGAAGCCAGTGATAGAGACATCCAAGAACTGTATCAACAAAGCACTTGTCTTATCATGGCGTCTTTCGGAGAAGGCTTTGGACTGCCAATTATTGAAGCAGCAAAATATCATCTACCTATCATAGCACGCGACATACCCGTTTTTCGTGAGGTTGCAGGAAACCATGCTACGTATTTTAAGGGAAGAACTAGGGAGTGTTTGGCTACAACGATCAAGCATTGGCTCAAACTCTATCAACGCAACGAACATCCCAAAACAGACACTATGCCGTGGCTGACATGGAAGCAAAGTGCGGTTATACTGCTTAAGAAGGTTCTGCCAAACGAGTAATTGTATCGCTGCATGCTAACGTCGACGGAAACGCGGGCTCTTCTTGAAAAGCTGGGGCATAGGCCAAGGCAGCCACTAGGGCAGAACTTTTTGATAGAGAAAAATATTGTTGAAAAACAGTGCCGAATGGCGGGGCTTAAGGCAGGCGATACGGTCGTCGAAATAGGACCTGGATTGGGCACACTCACCCTGGCATTGCTTAAGGCAGGGGCTCAGGTATTTGCTATTGAGCTCGATAAGCGGTTAGCCGCCCACCTCCGAGAGACCTTATGCGTCACATACCGTGATACTATGCACCTACTCGAGGGGGATGCCGTCAATAACCCACTTGCAGGATTACCGCAAAACATTGAAGGCGACTTTAAGATCATCGCCAACCTCCCCTATGCCATCACAAGCCCCTGGATCGATGCGGTTCTCCAAGGACCTTTGCCAGAACGCATGGTACTCATGGTGCAAAAAGAAGCGGCAGATAGGCTCTGTGCCTCGCCTGGCACTAAAGCCTTCAGCGCCCTTTCCATTTTCTTACAATCAGCCTATAGGCTGGAAGTAACCCATCGGGTGTCAAAACAGTGTTTTTACCCAGCCCCCGATGTCGACTCTGCATTGATCACCTTGGTTCGCCAAGAAAGGCCTTTTTCCTTTAGTGCAGAAGTACGTGCGGTTATAAGTATGTTCTTCCAGCAAAGACGCAAGCAAATCGGCACGCTCTGCAAACAGCAGAAACAAGAAGCCCTTATGGCCTGGCTTCATGAGGCGGGTATCCCGGAAAATACCCGCCCAGAGGCGATTGCAATTGAGCATTGGCAAAGGCTGAAAGCCTCGAGATAAGAGGCTTAAGGCAATAATAAAGAATAAGTTACAAAGATTTATCTCTTTAATAAAAAAGAGAGGGAACTTTGCGCAATACACGCGTGTCTATCGATACAGGAAAGCAAATTCTACCGTGATACATCATAAGTGAAAATAAACGAACTATGAACTATAGATTTAAAGTATTGGCTTATATCGCTCTTGCCATGGTCAGCACAGGAGCGTTTTTGACCAAAGCTTCGGCTTCGGATGCAAACGCAACACAAGCTCTATGTTCAAGCTTAGGCACAAATGATTTGAATTCTATTTGCACAGATAAAAAGGTACCTAGACCAAGCGAGTTAATTAAAGAAAAAGAAGCCGAAATCAATCAGCTGATTTCTCTTGCAAGCAAAATCAGCGAAAAGCAATTAACATCACCCGAGAGTTTAGAGCTTCGAAAAAATTTAGTTCACAAACTAAGTGAACTTATCCAGGCACATGAACGATCTCCGAAATACGCTCTTGAAGATCCTCGACTAAAAGAAAGAAGCTTTCAGCTACACGCCTACGCGGCAGAATTAAACGCACTCAAAGCTAAAGCCGCTTATGACAACAAAGACTTCTATAAAGCTATCGATAACGCCAACACTGCAATAAAAACAAGAAAAAGAGCTGCTGAGATTGCGACAAGTCTCGGATTACATCAAGAAGCAAAAAAACAAATAGAATACGCTAACTGGCCTACAGATATAGTAAAACAGGCCAGCAATCAATATACCGAGGAATTAAACGAAAAGCTTGAAGCAAAAAAAGATGAAGTTAGCGAGCTCATTGCACGTAAAAATAAAATAGCTGAAAATGAGGTAACATCTCAAGAAAGCCTACAGATTCGAGAAGATCTAGTTGAAAAATTTAATGAGCTCGTAGAAATATATGAAGCAGACCCCAAAAAATACGCCAATAAAAATCAGGTAAATATAAGAAGCTTCCATCTACATTCTTACTTAGCCGAATGGAAGGCTCTTGCAGCTAAAGTGGCCTTTGACAACCATGATTTTAACAAGGCTATCGAAGAAGCAATAACAGCAATAGGGGCTAGAGAGCATGCTGCTCAAATCGCTCAAGATCTCGGCTGGCTTCAAGAAGCAGGAAAACAGATAGAATACGCTAACTGGCCTGCCAACATCAAAAGTCAAGCGAGGGGAATTATTCTTCAGCAAAAAGAAAATGCTGTGAACGACCTTATCGCTCAGAAGAATAAAATGCCTGAAGCAGCGTTAACCTCTCAAGATAGTTTACAAATAAGGAAAGGCTTAGTTGAGAAGCTTAATGAGCTTGCAGCAATGTATGCACTGGACCCTAACAACACTGAACATGCAAAGCAACACAAGGTAAAGACATTCCAAGCACAAGCCTATTTAGCTGAATGGAAAGCTCTCGAAGCCAAAGCTGCCTATAACAATAATGACTTTTCCACGTCCATCGAAGAGGCAACGATTGCAATAGCAGCCAGGGAGCGTGCTGCCCACATTGCTCAAGATCTCGGCTGGCATGAAGAAGCTAACAGGCAAAGAAATAATGCTAACTGGCCCGCTCAAATTGCAAACCAAGCTAAAGAAGGCATACCTAATGAGGTTAGTCAACTTGAGGAAACTTACAATGAGACGGAGGATAAGATTTCGGTTCTTGGAGAAAAAAGAGCCTACTCATATGAAGGCCTTACACTACGCAAAAAACAACTCAATACAGTTAAAGAGCTCGAATCAAAATACAGCAGCATCCATAACACCCTAAGAGCCCAGGAACTAACATTTAAGAAACTTACCCTGGAGGCTGAAATTAATGTCATCCAAGCAAAACGCTTGCTAGATGCAGGACTATTTGAGGAAGCATTTATCCGTGCAAACAAATCCATTGAAAAACGACATGCTGCATCTCATCAAGCAAGCATCCTTGGATGGACCCAAGATTCAATATTGCAATTAGAATTTACGAGTTGGCCCTCTGTAGTCGCCAAACGCGCACAATCAAACATGTAATCGATTTAAGACACCACTGAAAATGAAATCGTTAAAACCATACTTATTCACTCTCATACTAGTATTATCCTCTCTTTCCGCACCTGCTGGAGACATAATCAGACTAGAGGAATTAACCCCTGTATCTAAAAAGACATCCGGCTGCAATGAAGGTAGGATTTACAAAGATGATCTCGGTCAAAAGTGGTTCATTAAGATACCCGGTTATAAAGCGAAGCCTTCTCACGAATACATTGTAGGGAAACTACTTAACCTACTTGATTCTAGTATTTTTGCAAAAATTAGCCTTGTCGAAAAGCATCCAGAGCAAATTGCTTCCAAGTTTCTTGATGGTTTTACTCCATACAACAAACACCAAGTTAAAAGCGCTGGAGAGCTATTAGAAAAAGAAAATGCACAAGGCATAGAACTCGTCCTTGTGGCACGAAACTGGCTTGGCATCGGAGATGAAAACCGGGGTAACATGGGCACTATACCCGGAGAAGGCGAAACACTCGTATTCACTCGAATAGACTACGATACAGCGTTCCACTACGACACATATTCCCTGAAGGATCTAAACTTTAAAGACAAAGGCATAGAAACCCTCGATGAAGATGCATTCATTCATGCACTTGGGTTGGTTGCAGACATGCCAAAAGCACTCATAGAAAAAAGCCTATCTGAAATTTACACTAACATAGATCTTGTTGGAGTTGATTTTGAAGCGAATAAACGCTTCCAACTAGAAGACTATCTAGCATTGCGCAAAGAAGAATTTTTACTTCGCAGAGATGCCCTTCTTGCCAACAAAGAAATACTTGAACATTTAAGGGCAGGGAATTCAAAACAAGCTAGAGAACTTTATTCAAACACAGGAGAAGATCTTCAAAAGATCATTCAACGTGAATGGCTCTTAGAACACTTAGTAAACACCCGATGGGATTATGCAAACCTCGTTGAGGAACTTCCTGAAATATTAAACAACTGGAAAGACATTAAAGATGCTCATGGGCACACCCCTCTTCACATGGCAGTAGAGTGGAACTTAATCAACTTAACTGAAGCCATAATCGATACCACTACGGACCTAGATGCCATTGAGATAGAAGACGACAGAGGATGGACTGCCCTTCACATTGCTGCAGACAAAGGCTTCAATCAATGTGCAAGCATCCTCCTAAAATGCTCAAAAAATGCACTTAACAAAAAGACCAAAAAAGACGAAAGCCCTTTGCATTTAGCAGCAGCCAACAACAGGCAAAGCACCGTCTGCCTACTCATTGATGAAGGTGCAAATATAGAAGCTGAGAACGCATCAGGCAATACACCTCTATTGGAAGCCTCCCAAGAAGGTGCAGAAAAATCTGCGATGGTCCTACTCAATAAGGGTGCTAATGCATCAAAAACGAATCTAAAAGGGCAAACGGCTCTTCATTTATGCGCCATGTCTAGTGCAGAAAACCTTTGTAAAACATTAGCCAAAATCGACCCCAAGGCTCCTTACGCTCAAGACAATGATGAGAGAACACCACTTCACATTGCTCTACTCAATGAAAACAGTTCTATTGCTCTAGCCCTTGTAGTCGAGTATGGCACGATCTCAACATGCGTACAAGACAATAACGGTTTAACTCCAGTCGATATTGCAGAAATGTTGTCAATAGACCTCACTACGTGTCAGGACGACTAAAAAGAGGTATTTTAAGCATACGAAATTTATTCTTAATAAAATTGAGGCTTGGCAAGTGCTTGCTCCATCTATGGACTGGAATGGCGCTGTACCTCTCATGAAATTCTCTGCTCTGCTTTCTTTTACCATCATTACCCTGGCCTTGAGCTATTGTGCGCTGGGAATTATTGGATTCTTTGTTTCGGACGTTCTCATATTCCCGATGCCAAGGCCCAGCTATGAGGATACCAGTGAAATCTTTAAAATTCCCGTCCCAGAGCTCGACATTGAAATCTCTGCAACATACCTGGAAAGCCCCGGTGCGCAAGACACCCTACTCTATAGCCATGGCAACGGAGAGGACTTAGGAGACATCCGTGGAAACCTAGAGCTGTACCAAAGGCTAGGCCTCAACGTGCTCGCCTATGACTACCCAGGCTATGGCACCAGCGAAGGAAGCTCTTCTGAGGCTGCGACATACTTAAGCGCCGAAGCTGCTTATGGATGGCTCACCCAGCAACGTGGCGCCAAACCCAAGCATATCATTCTCTACGGCAGGTCGCTGGGGAGCGGTCCCTCGGTTGAACTTGCAATCCACCACCCAGTCGGAGGGCTCATTATTGAAGGGGGCTTCGTGTCGGCCTTTCGCGTCAAGACGCACTGGCAGCTGCTCCCTTGGGATAAGTTTGAGAACTTAAAAAAACTACCCGATGTCCACTGCCCCATCCTCGTCATCCATGGAACACTGGACAGAACAGTCCCCTTCTGGCACGGCGAGGCCCTCTATCATGAAGCCTCTAGCCCAAAAGAACATTTATGGGTTGAAGGTGCTGGGCACAATGATGTCATTGAGGTTGCCGGTAGCAGTTATGAAAAAGCGATTCTTGATTTTGTC
>DCBD01000065.1:0-1868 GCA_002313355.1 Opitutia bacterium UBA1116
GTATAATGGACCCTTCTCGCAACGAAATCTTAAAGGAAGTCCCGCCTTTTCGCAAAAGCAAAACTAATGATATCAACATATCATATAGCACTTAAAAGAAAGCAGCTCAGCCCTTCCCATCAAGGTCCACACCCAAGCGGTAGGACTGTGTCCTACCACAGCCTGGACACAGCACCCAATGTGGTAGAACACAATGGGCGCACAAGCACTTTTATTGAACATCAATCACTTAAAAAATCAAACAACGTGGTAGACCACATTCAAACACTCAAAAATAAGTTGCTGATAGGACAAAATCTATTAGCATCCTCAGCCCTATGAGCACACCTGCACAGCATCCCTTTTTACAAAAAACCCTCCCTATCGATTGGCCCAGCTTAAAGCCCGAGCACATCGAGGAAGACATCAGCATCGCTCTGGCAAATGCCGAGGCTCAGGTAGAGGAGCTCGCACAACGCAGCCTCGAGGGCTTAAGCTTCGAAAACACCTTCCTTGCCCTTGAAAAAGCCACCGAAGACCTCAACCGCGCCTGGAGCAAAGTCACTCATTTGGACGCTGTCTGCAACAGCAAGGCCCTCCGGGAAGCCTACAATGCCATGCTCCCCAAAGTGGCTGAGTTTTTTGCTAAAATACCTCTCAATGAAGGACTTTGGAATATTCTCAAACACGCCCATAGCGTGGTAGACCACGCTACACTCTCTCCAACCCAGCAGCGTTTCATGAATGAGACCCTCGCTGACTTCCGAGAATCTGGGGCCGACCTCCCTCAAGACCAAAAGGCCCGCTTTCAAGAGATCGAAGCAGAGCTTGCCAAACTCACTCAGAAGTTCTCTGAAAATGTCCTTGATGCGACCAATGCCTGGGAACTCATCATTAGCGACCCCCTACAGCTAAAAGGTCTTCCTGAGACTTCAATTGAAGAAGCACGGCAATCAGCACTTAGCAAGGGGCACGGCCAAGAAGGTGACCCAAAGTGGCGTTTTACCCTACACGCGCCCTCTTACATCGCCGTTATGACTTATCTCGATGATGAGGCCATTCGCAAGCAAATCTGGGAAGCTCATGCAAGCATCGGAAGAACAGCACCTTACGACAATAAAGAGCTGATCGAAAGCATCCTTAAGCTGCGTCATGAAAAATCTCAACTTCTTGGAAAAGAACACTTTGCAGATCTCACTTTAGAACGCCGCATGGCAGGCTCGGGAGCCCAAGCACTTACCTTTGTTGAAGACTTGCACGGTCGCATTGAAAAGGCCTTTAAGCGCGAAGGCCAAGAGCTCGAAGCCTTTAAAGCAGAGCAACTCGGCACACAACCAGAGGCCCTTGAGCCTTGGGAGGCTGCCTACTGGGCAGAAAAACAGCGCAAGGCAAAATATGATTTTGATGAAGAAGCCCTCCGGCCCTACTTCGCAATTGAAGCAGTCACTACAGGCCTCTTCAAGCTAACCGAGCGAGTCTTTAATGTTAAGATCCGTGAACTCAAAGCCCATGAACTTGCCTGGCATCACGAGGTGACCACTTACGAGTTACTCGATGAAAGCGACACACGCTTAGGCATCTTTTATGCGGACTGGCATCCGCGCGAACCGAAGCGTAGCGGCGCTTGGATGGACCCGCTCTCAACCGGCGCCCCCCATGATTCCGAGCACCAAGAACCACACGTCGGTGCCATTTGCGGCAACCTTTCACCATCAACGGAGGGTAAACCCGCTCTCCTCACGCACCGCGAGGTGGAGACCATTTTTCACGAATTTGGTCATTTGCTTCACCACCTTCTTGGCAAAGTCGATGTTCGCTCTTTAAGCGGTACTGCAGTTGCCTGGGACTTTGTCGAGCTGCCCTCCCAAATCATGGAAAACTGGTGCTGG
>DCBD01000065.1:2179-2525 GCA_002313355.1 Opitutia bacterium UBA1116
AAACTGGTGCTGGGAGCGCGAAAGTTTAGACCTTTTTGCACGCCATTACAAAGACGGCAAACCCATCCCTGAAGCCCTTTTTCAAAAGATGCTCAAGGCACGCACGTATCGTGCAGCCAGTGCAACCATGCGCCAACTCTCCTTTGCCAAGATGGACTTAGATCTCCACATCCACTTCCACACTTCGAGTGAACGAGACATCGAGACCTATATCAAGCAATCCATTCAAGACTACCTTCCACGCTACAAAACAGAACCCCCCTCGATTATTCGCCAATTTAGCCATCTTTTCGCCAATAGCACCGGCTATGCAGCAGGCTATTATTCTTACAAATGGGCCGAAGTG
>DCBD01000065.1:2834-5751 GCA_002313355.1 Opitutia bacterium UBA1116
TATTCTTACAAATGGGCCGAAGTGCTTGACGCCGATGCATTCACACGTTTTAAAAAGGAAGGCGTGCTAAGTCGCACTGTCGGCATCGACTTTCGAGACCAAATCCTCAGTCGAGGCAACAGTGAAGAAGCAGCCCAGCTCTTTAGAAACTTTATGGGGCGCGACCCTGATCTCACAGCACTCCTTGTGCGCTGCGGCCTCGTCCACTCCGCCTAACCCTAACGAAGACCTCTTATGTCCAACGCAGAAACTGTCCTCATCAATATCCTTGAAACTGCTCATCACTTGGCAATCGCCACGGTAGACGATCTCGGCAACCCACATGCAAGCTACACACCCTTTGTCGTCGATAAGCACAAGCACTTTTACATTTTCATCAGCGAAGTTTCTGCATCAACGGCAAACTTGCTCAACAACAAAGAGGCCAGCATCATGGTGCTCAATCCACAAAGTGCCCACGGGGACCCATTCGCCCCAGAGCGGCTGCGGCTTCAATGCAATGTTGTCCCCGTTCTCAAAGGCTCGGAGATCTGGCACAGCACGGTAGATCTTTTCAAAGCACGCTTTAAGGATAAGGTCTCAACCATCACACAAGATGAAGAAAACTTCCTCTTGATTCAGCTAAAGCCGTTTCGCGGTCGCCTTGTCCTCAATAAGTCAGATATTTTTGACATCAGCGGCAACAACCTTGAAGAAATCAAACCCTTCAAGCCTTAAAGCTCAATTTTAAGAAGCCTCGGCTTTGGTGGCTTAGGGAGCGCTGCCTTATCTTTGGCAAAGAACCGGCTCATCCCATTTTTAAAGGAAACCCACAGAGGCTCCTTGCGGTCTTTCATATCCGCAGGAATCTCGAAAGTATATAAAACCTGAGAATCTTTATCATAAGCAAGACCGCGTGGCGCATTTAAATTCTTGAGCATAATGAGCTCTCGTCCCGTCTTGCGATCAATCATTACAAGGTTACCGGCAGTCCCATCGACATAGTAAGCAAGATCCGCCTCCGCATCGTAAACAAAGCCTGTGATCATGCCTCGCACGTAGTGAATGGTGATCATCTCCTCGCCCTTTAAATTCGAGCGGACAATCGCATTGTTACCGGCATCATACCAATAAAGATCCTCTTCTTCCCGGTCAATCGCAATGCGTAAAGGCTCATCTAAATAATCAGAGCGAACGAGGGTTGAGGGAATATCTTCGCCGCTTGCCAGGTCAAGGTGCATGATGCGGTAAAAAGACATATCATCACTGCCTGACCCCGAAATAAAGTAGAGACTACGGTACTCTGGGCCAAAAACAATCCCCTTGCCTTTGCAGCCACGAATAATGGGAGTGCTTCGACCTGCATTGAGCTCATTAATACTGACAAGCCCATCATCACAGTAAAAAATAACTTCTGAATTGGGATCTGCGACAAGCCCATAAGGCCTTGAAAATGAACCTTTCACGTCGTAAATGGTGCCACTGCTCAAATCGATTGCACGAATATCACCTGCCTTAGGATCCGAAAGGTAGAGGCGTTTTGACTTAGGTGCATAAATAAGATCCCAGACACTTTCGACATCGTACTCGCCCAATGTAGTGACTTTAGGTGGGGATAATTTTTGTGCTTTGGGTGGCTTTTGTGCCCATGCAGAGGATGCAAAAAGACTCACAAAAACGAAGCAGACAAATGGGATACTTTTCTTATTCATTCATAAACAGTATAATAGATTTTTTTGTTTTTTCAAGCCGACTTCGCACCTCTCTTTTTATTGACTTAAATCAGGATCTAAGCAGGTCTTATTGCATATGGCAAAAGTGGACCTAGACCTTGTTAAGCATATCCTCAACCGCAATGAACTGGATGTCCGTCTCATTTCTCAGATTATGGAGGACATCAATGTCGAGATGGCAGCCCAAGTGGATGAAGAAAAGCCACCTCCGGTGAAAAAGCAATTCGTCATCATGCTATCAGACCCCAACGGGACGCTTGACGCCAAGGATTATACAGGCTGGGTATTGCAAATCCCCGAAGAGGATAGTCCTTATGTCACCGAGGAGCGTCTATTTCGCTCGGGCTATGAATTTAACGTAACACCCAAAGGACGTAGGCTTGGGGTTCAAACTGTTGCTGAAGTATGCGAGTGCGTCCCAACACGCATCCTAAAGGAACAAAATGTTTGGGTAAAAACAAAAGAGCCCGTGCTCGTGGTCACAACGGCAAACAAAATCCCCATGGAGCCGAAGAACGCCGGCGGGAATTAATTAAGCAGGCGTGGATCAAGCGACAAGGGAACCGGGTCCCCTTGCTTGACAGACTTGAACTCTGGGTGTGTCGGGTTGATTAAATAATTATACTCGTGAGGGATGATGGCGCTTGGCACAGCTAAGGCAACGCTTGCATGAGACTTAGCCCATTCTTTACCAATTGCCTTGAGGCACTCAGAAGGCTCATCTGAAGACCAGTCTTCAGGGAGGGCATCCACATCTAGGCAGCGGCTGAGCGGTTCAGGAAATGTCAACGGGTAGGCAAGATAGGCACGCTGCGCACTCAAACCCTGAAGGTGAACGAGAATTTCGAGGACGGCTAAGGCCTGAGTGGACGCAGCATAGACCATAGGGACCCCGCGAGGATTCCAGCGGCCTCCGTAAAGGCGCGCCCCTTCCCCATCAAAAGGGTCCCAAGCTGTCTGCTCAGGGAAAAGACGCCAAACGGTAATCGTAGCTGCTTTCGCGGCCATACGGGAAAACGCCCCTTAAGAGAAAACACCGTGTTCGATCCGGCCGAGAAGATCTTCGACCTCGCGACCCCCAATCTCCGTGGCCATAAAGTCTAAAGGAGTCTTTTGACCGAGAGCTCGCTGCGACGTTTTGAACCAAGAGCGCGCCTCTTCAGCAGAACCAAGAACAGCCACACCACGATCAAACAAACGAGCAA
>DCBD01000129.1:0-45593 GCA_002313355.1 Opitutia bacterium UBA1116
TGTTTTCTATCTTCACTCACGCCTTCTTGAACGTTCTGCAAGGCTTAATGAAGAGAGTGGGGGAGGATCACTTACAGCGCTACCTGTTATTGAGACTCAAGCAGGTGACGTATCCGCCTACATCCCAACCAATGTTATTTCGATTACAGATGGACAAATTTTCCTAGAAACAGACCTGTTCAATCAAGGCATTCGTCCTGCGATCTCTGTTGGACTCTCCGTTTCGCGGGTTGGATCCGCTGCGCAAATCAAAGCCTTTAAGCAAGTCGCAGGCAAAATCAAACTGCAATTGGCTCAGTTCCGCGAGCTTGCTGCGTTTGCACAGTTTGGCTCTGACTTGGACGCTCGTACAAAGCAGCAGCTAGAGCGTGGCTCCCGCGTTGTAGAACTTTTCAAGCAACCTGAATTTAGCCCGAAACCTGCTGAAGTACAAGTTAGCTTGCTCTGGGCGATGCAAAATGGACTTTTTGATTCTATCGATGTCAAAAAGATTGTAGAAGCTAAAGATAGCCTCGAAGAATTCCTCTGCACACGCAAAAAATCTGTCGTCGATGCTATTTTGCAAACAGGAAAACTAACCGAAGAAATTGAAGGGCAACTTAAAGAGGCCTGCGAAGAGTGGAAGCGTACATTCAGCGCTTAATCACTGGCAAAGAAAAGAAACATGAAGGGCATACGGGACATTAAGCGGCGGATTAAGTCGGTCAAAAACACGGCTCAGATTACGCGCGCCATGCAACTTGTTGCAGCCTCAAAAATGAAGCGCGCACAAGACAAGGCCCTTGCAGGACGCCCTTACTCACTCCTGCTGGCTGAAATCTTAAATGCACTCATCACCCAAGGGAAGGGTAGACTCAAACACCCATTCATGGAAGAGCGCACAATCGCCAAGCGGGGGATTCTTGTTATTGCAACAGATAAAGGTCTATGCGGTCCGCTCAACTCAAATCTCTTTAGGCAAGCCATAGACATTGATGATGCCGCATTTATTTGTATTGGGAAAAAATCTACACAGTTTTTGTCACGCGCCGGGCGCAATGTCATCGCTGATTTTTCCGTTTCAGACCATACAAACTTTAATGAAGTACGCGTTGCCGTAGAATTCATGATCAACGCTTATCTTAAAGGAGAAATTGATTCTCTTGAGGTACTGTTTTCTCGCTTTATCAATACACTCAAGCAAGAGCCTGTCATTGAACAGTTACTGCCTTTTTCATCGCTTGATGCAACCCTGGAATCTCTTCGCAAGCGCCTTCAAATGCAAGAATCTGAGCAACTCGAAGACGCCCGCGAAATGCTTTTCGAGCCAGATCCTCAGGCTATATTGTCAGAATTGCCATCCCTTTTCATTAAACAAGAAATCTATCAAATGGTTCTTGAAGCAAAAGCCTCGGAGCACAGTGCACGCATGGTTGCTATGAAAAGTGCAACGGATAACGCCAAGAGTCTTGTTGACGACTTAACCCTTCAATACAACAAGGCGCGCCAAGCCGCCATCACTCAAGAAATTCTCGAAATCGCTGCATCTACCGCTGCAAACTAATTTTTAACACTCAAGCAAGTCATAAGCTGAAAATCGCATGAACAATCAAGGAAAAGTCGTTCAAGTCATTGGCCCCGTCATTGATATTCAATTCGATGAAAGTCGGGTACCTGAAATTTACAACGCTATTGAGCTCAACTATAAGCTCGAAGGCAAAGACACGCGTCTAGTACTCGAAACCCAGCAACATCTTGGCAACGGCCTCGTGCGTGCGGTTGCCATGTCGACTACAGAAGGTGTCGTCCGCGGAATGAGCGCCACTGATTCTGGCTCGCCTATTACGGTACCTGTTGGCGAATCCGTTCTCGGCCGTATCTTTAACGTCATTGGAGAGCCTGTTGACAACAAAGGCCCCGTAAAGGCAGAAAGCCATTACCCCATTCATCGCCCTGCACCCACACTCGTTGACCAAGATACAGAAGCGAACATCCTTGAAACAGGGATTAAGGTTATTGACCTTATCTGTCCGTTCATGAAAGGGGGGAAAGTTGGTGCATTCGGAGGAGCGGGTGTTGGTAAAACCGTCGTCATCATGGAGCTCATTAATAACATCGCAAAAGCACACGGCGGATATTCTGTCTTTGCTGGAGTAGGTGAGCGTTCTCGTGAAGGAAATGACCTTTACCATGAAATGAGTGATGCAGGCGTTATTGACCAAGAAAACATTGAAAATTCGAAAGTTGCGCTTGTCTATGGCCAGATGAATGAACCCCCAGGCGCTCGTATGCGTGTTGCGCTAACGGGTCTTACCATGGCTGAATACTTCCGGGATGACAAAAATCAGGACGTTTTGCTCTTCGTAGATAATATTTTCCGTTTTTCCCAAGCAGGTTCTGAAGTATCTGCGCTTCTTGGAAGGTCGCCTTCAGCTGTAGGTTATCAGCCTACACTCAGCCAAGAAATGGGTATTCTTCAGGAGCGTATCACCTCAACGAAGAAAGGGTCCATTACGTCTTTCCAGGCTGTTTACGTCCCTGCGGATGACTTAACTGACCCTGCACCTGCTAATACCTTTGCACACTTGGACTCAACCATCGTACTTGAGCGTCGCATTGCAGAGCTAGGAATCTACCCAGCTGTAGACCCTCTTGCATCGACTTCAAATGCTCTCGATCCAAAACTTGTAGGTGAAGAGCATTTCCGTGTGGCACGTGGTGTCCAGCAAGTACTGCAGCGCTATAACGATCTGCAAGACATCATCGCCATTCTTGGGCTCGACGAACTGTCTCCTGAAGACAGGCAAACCGTATTCCGTGCAAGAAAAATTCAAAAGTTCTTGTCCCAGCCATTCCACGTAGCAGAGGTCTTCACAGGCATAGGCGGCAAATATGTTTCCGTGGCAGATACCGTTAAGGGCTTTAAAATGATCCTTGATGGCGAATTGGATCATCTCAGTGAAGATGACTTCTACATGAAGGGATCTATCGATGAAGCTATCGCTGCTCACGAAAGCAATAATTAAGCTGTTTTCTTAACTCAAAGCCATGAGCCTCAAACTTGAAATTGTAACACCAGAAAAAAGGGTCTTCGAAGACACCGTTGAATCTGTAGTGTTACCCACAGAGAGCGGCGAAATAGGCGTCCTCCCTGGTCATATCCCGCTACTTACTGTGGTACAACCCGGCAATCTGCACGTAACCCGTGCAGGAACTAACGAAGACCTCGCTGTCGACAAAGGCTTTGCGCGCATCATGGGCGACACCATTTCCGTGCTGACAGAAGCGGCTATCCATGTCGAAGAAATCGACGTCGATGAAGTAGAAGCAGCTCAAGCACGCGCTGAAGAAGCCTTAGAGCAAGCACGTGAGCAAAAGGAAATAGACCCTGCGGAAATTGAAAAGCTCGAGGCTATTGTGAGATTCTCAATTGCACAAAAGCTAATTAAAAAGAAAAAGCTTTAACTTTTTACAGAGCGTTTATTCACGCCAAGCTAACGGTAACGCTAAACGTTTTCGTCTCGTTTGGGTCTACCCATTGGAGGCCTTTTTTGTGCTCCGGACTGCCAGGCGGGCCCATCCAAGGCTCGACACAATAAAAAGGACTCTCGTCGGACTCTGTCCACGTTGTGAGGCATGTCCACGGAGCGGGAATCTTGTCATCACCAATAACAACACTGACAGGCTCTTCACCGCTGTTTGGACCAAAGACAATTACGTTATCTTTGAGCTTGCAGTGAATACGATCTACAATGGCTAGATTAGAGAAAGTCTCATCAACTGCAATGTCTTTGGCAGGCTCAAGCGCACCATTCGCTCCATGATAGAATGCCTTCTTAGCAGGAATATGGATCGTGTAATCCTCACGAGTTAGGCCAGAGTGCCAGGGAAGCTTGAAGTAAAAATGATGGCCTGCACACCAGGGAATAGGAACTTCGTCTTGATTTTCGAGGCTTAAGTCTACTGAAAACGATAACTCTTCAAAATGATATCGAACTAAAAATTGATACTTAAAAGGGTACGCGTCAAATGAAGACGTAGGAGGTGCCAAACGGGAAGTGAACCCTTGCTCATCAGAGTGAATAAGTTCAAATTTGGCATCGCGGGCAAAGCCATGCCGAGGCATTGGCAAGCGCTTGCCTTGAAATCGCCAATAGCCCTCAACACCCTGATCAAAGGTTCGCGCAACAAATGGGAATAGCAATGGATTACCCCCTCGGACTTTAGCTAGATTTGAATAGTCAGCATCTTCTGGCCAATAAATAATATCTCGCATTGTGCCATTGGCCAATTTAAGCCCCCAATGCATCAAACGAGCCCCATTTTCAGGTAGGGCTTTAAATGTAGAGCCCCCCACACTCCATTGCATGCACATACAGCCTTCGTGGATAAATGTTTCCATAAGAATTCAGTCTAATAAAAACATGCTGAAAATAAAGCTTTTAGGTCTTTTCAATACAGATGTAGAAGCATATGATTAGCCTCATGCGCCATTATCTCGCATTGCTGCTTTGGTGTTTAGTGATGCCCAGTCTTTGGGCACAAATACCTCATGAGCAAGCACCTCAAAATGTTTTGGTCTACGTAGTTCCTATTGAAGGTCCCATTGCAGGTCCACAAACATTTATACTGCGTCGCGCGCTAAAAGAAGCCATTGAAGAAAATGTTAAGACCGTTGTACTCAAAATAGATACCCCAGGCGGAGCTGTAAACGATGCCCTTGAGATCATTGAGATGCTGGAAAAATTTCCAGGAACAACATTAGCCTTTGTTGACAACGAAGCGTTGTCTGCAGGAGCCTATATTGCTATTGCCTGTGACAAAATCTACATGACTCCTAACGGACTAATTGGATCTGCTGCAGTTGTGCAAGCAACCGGACAAGATGTCCCGGAAACTGTGCGGCTAAAAATTGAAAGCTACCTCAAGGCAAAAATTCGACAACTTTCAGAAAACGATCGTTATCGTGGTCCAGTCATGCAAGCTATGATGGACAAAGCATTTGTCTTGGAGATTGAAGGGAAAACGCTTAAGCCTAAAGGGGAACTACTAACCCTCACGGCCTCAGAAGCAAACGCGCTTTACGGAGCCCCTCCACAACCACTGCTCGCATCTGGAGTAGCTTCAAGCACTCAAGCTATGCTTGAGCAATACTTTCAAAAAAACAACTTTGTCATAAAAAACTTCGAAATAACCTGGTCAGAAGCATTAGCAAAATGGCTTCAAGGAATTGCGCCTGTACTCTTAGGCCTCGGAATGCTATGCCTTTTTATTGAATTCAAAACACCCGGGTTTGGCGTATTTGGAATGCTAGGACTAGCTGCCTTACTTATTGTTTTTGCTAGCAACTATGTGGCTGGCCTGGCAGGAAACGAAGAAATCTTAATCTTTCTTGTAGGGCTTCTCTTGCTTGCTGCAGAAATATTTCTCATTCCTGGAACCATGATAGCAGGTGCAAGTGGCATTTTAATGATTTTGGGAGCTCTTGTATGGGCAATGGCAGACATCTGGCCCAGTGAAAGTTTTAAGATAACACCTGACATTTTTGTAGAACCTTTAATCAATGTCGCACTTGCGCTAATTTTTGGGCTTCTTGCTGCTATATTGCTTTCAAGGTTTATACCTAAATCAAGCTTATGGAAAAAATTAGTTTTAAAAGCACAAGTACGGTCAACCAAACCTCAACAAAATGGCGATAACACCAATAACTTATTCCAACTACCACCGATAGGAACACGAGGTTATGCGGCTACAGATCTATTCCCATCGGGAGAAATCGATATTGGTGGAAAGCGATATCAAGCATGTTCTGAGCTTGGCATGATACAAAAAAACTCTGAAGTCATCGTAAGTGGATATAAAAATTTTGCAGTCACAGTAAAACCATTACGCGAATAACATGGGTCTCATCATTACACTCATTCTTGCAGGATTGATTCTTATTTCTTTTGAAGTAGTTGTTCCAGGAGGCATTTTAGGAACACTTGGATTCATTTCTTATGCCGCAGCATGTTTTTTTGCCTATGAAACGTATGGGCCCATGACAGCCATACTGCTATTTATTGGGACTCTTTTACTCACGGCTTTATTGCTTATTTTGGAATTTAAATGGCTACCTAAAACCAAACCCGGGGCGAAATTGTTTTTGAAATCAACAAGCGGTGGTTCCTCTAAAGCACATGCACAACAAGATACCATCATTGGCAAGCTAGGTAAAACGAGCACAACACTTGCACCATCAGGAATGGTTGAAATCGATGGCAAACTTTACGAGGCATTCTCCATGGATGGGCTGTTAGAAAAAAACATTTCCATTCAAGTTGTAAAATGCGATAATTTTAGACTTGTTGTTAAAAAATCTCGATAAGTAATACCTGTCCTAAACACCCTTGAAATACTTAACTTAAATAAAAATCCTCATGACATCTACCTTCGCCATAACAACCGGCAGCATTATTGCCATTTTAATGGGTGTATTCATCTTTGTATTGGCTGCACTCATCCTTTCCTTCTTTAATGTCTGGCTACGCGCTATGCTAGCGGGAGCGCCTGTCAGCATGGCTACACTCATCGCCATGAGGCTTCGAGGTGTACCCTATGCGCGGATTGTCGACTCAAGAATCACTGCAGTTAAAGCAGGTCTAAGTTTGCCTCTTGACGACCTAGAAGCTCATTATCTTGCTGAAGGAAATTTATATCAAACCGTGCAGGCTTTAATTGCAGCCGACAAAGCTGGTCTTGATCTCATCTGGACACGCGCTTGTGCCATTGACTTAGCAACGAAAGGCACAGGGAAGTCTGTTTTGGATGCTGTACAAACATCCGTAAACCCAAAAGTTATTGACTGCCCAAGCCCAAGCAGTGGTCGCCCCTCTATTGATGGTGTTGCCAAAGATGGCATTCAAGTTCAAGTGCGTGCGCGTGTTACCGTCCGAACCAATTTAGATCGCTTTGTAGGAGGTGCCCAAGAAGAAACTATCATTGCACGGGTAGGTGAGGGGATCGTGACAACGATAGGCTCTGCCGAAAACTACAAATATGTACTCGAAAACCCAGATAGAATTTCAAAGCTCGTCCTCGAACGTGGCCTGGATGTAGGTACAGCTTTCGAAATTCTATCTATTGACATTGCAGATGTTGATGTTGGTCAAAATGTAGGCGCGCAGCTTCAAGAAGCACAAGCTGAAGCAAATAAAAACATGGCACAAGCACAAGCTGAGATAAGGCGTGCTGCTGCAGTTGCTCAAGAGCAGGAAATGAAAGCACGCGTTCAGGAGATGCAAGCCAAAGTTGTCGAAGCACGCGCACAAGTACCTTTAGCTATTGCAGAAGCTTTAAGAAAAGGAAATTTAGGTGTCATGGATTATTATCGCCTAGAAAACATCCAAGCTGACACGCAAATGCGTGATGCTCTTTCTGAAGAAAACGCCCAAGAAGACACTAAACTTTAAGAGTATTTTTTTAAAATGAACCTAGAGTCACTACTGGAATATTTATTTCCTGTTATTTTTATTCTAGTCGTTTTAGCGACAAAGCTCGCTGAAGCTCGTTTAAAAAAATCTACATCAGAAAGTAAGAACAAGGAACAAGGCCTGTCTCTGCCAACAACGGAAGACATACGTGAGGAAATTCAAAAAAAAATCCTAGAACGTAGAAAACAAAACGCACCCGATACACATAACTCACCCACGAAGCAGCAGGAGGACTTGAGCACAGGAAACTATTACGCATTGAAACTTCAGAAAGAAAGAGAGCGTGTAGAAAAAACACTTCAAGCGGCTCGTAAAGCCCGGGAACAGCACCCCATCAACAAAAAACACTTATCACAAAAAACAAGCACCGCCCGCATTCGAAATTCCTTAAAAACCCCACAGTTAGCTCGAAACGCATATCTCTACCACGAGATTTTTGCATGTCCCGTCGGCCTTAGGCGAGAGGGTGTTATTGTTCCAAGCTGGAAACTTTAAAAACTAATCAAAAACGCGGACTGCGATGCCGTCGGCATTCATGCCGTATTGCTTCCCTTGTTTTTCGAGCACAAGGTTTTCTCCCTCAGAGAAATGAATTTTAATTTGCCCGCGTTTGCGAAGGGCAATATCTTCCCCACGTTTTAAAGTGCCTGAGTAGAGTTTTTTCTTATCCTGTTCTTGGCGAACAACGACATGAACATCTCCACGCGTCGCCAAAAGACGTATAGTTTCCTCAACAACCGGCTCCACAGATTGTTTTTCATTTTTAGCAACTTGAGAAAAATCTGGAGTACTCTCGCTCAAGAAAACTTTACCAATAAATAAAGATGTAAGTGCTATAAGCACAATGGCTGCAACAATGGCCCCAACAACTTTAGCGTAAGGGTATTCCATGATTCGTGAAAAAAAAGAATTGTTGGGGACAAAATCGTCCGCCGTGTTTACGTCTTGGGTAGAGCTAGACTCATTAGATGCTGCACGTGATGACATAGACTGGACAGAACGCTCTGCAACAAAAGACGTTTCTTGAAGATCCATACGACCCAAGGTTTCTCGACTTTCGCGCTTAGCATTGCGACCTGAGCCAAGACGGCTTGCTTGATAGTCGCGGACGAGCTTTTCAGCGTCCATCTTTAAGTACTTAGCATACAAACGTAAAAATCCTCGCTTGTAAACTTCAGGAAGATCAAACTCAAATTGATTGTTTTCGAGGTTAATTAAAAAATCACTACGGATTTTAGTGGCTTCAGCTGCCTCGCGGATCGAAAGACCTTGCCTCTTTCTCGCTTCTTCTAGTCGCTCGCCTATTGTTTGCATATCTTTTAGTATGAGAGTGGTTAATAAGAATCCAAGTCTTTTAATATTTCACGTGGCTGAGCCCCATTTTCAGGACCAACAAACCCCTGATCTTCTAGTATTTCCATAATTCTAGCGGCACGATTATACCCTATGCGCAAGCGCCTTTGCAGCATTGAAGTAGAAGCGCGCTTAGTGCTCCTTAGAACATCAAGCGCTGCAGGGACCAATTCATCCTCATAGTCTCCAGCAGGGCTATCAGCCTCGCCGCCTGAATCTACCTGGCGCTGGACATCTTCAGCATATTGAGGAGGACCATTTTGCTTTAAAAAGTCCACCAAGCCATTGATTTCATCGTCAGAAACGTAGGCACCTTGTGCACGCACCATATGGGCCGTTCCAGGAGGAATAAAAAGCATATCACCACGGCCTATTAGCTTATCTGCCCCTCCTCCATCTAAAATGGTGCGGCTATCAACCTTTGAGGCAACTTTGAATGAAATACGGCTTGGCAAGTTCGCCTTAATGACACCGGTAATAACGTTCACAGAAGGCCTTTGAGTCGCAATCACAAGGTGAATACCTGCGGCTCGAGCTAATTGAGCTAGCCGGGCAATGCACGTTTCGATATCAGCAGGCGCAACCATCATTAAGTCGGCCAACTCATCAACGATGCAAACAATGTATGGCAGTTTGCTTTTGGGGACCTCAATATTAGCATCCCGTGGAACTTCTATAGTGCTCACAGCTGCACGCTCTTCAGGAGACAACTCTGCGTCTATCTGAGCAGCTTTTTCGCGTTCAGCTTTGTCTTTTAGGATCTTTGCATTAAACCCTGCTATGTTTCGCACCCCTACCTTAGCAAAAATTTGGTAGCGGTTTTCCATTTCGTTAATAAGCCATTTAAGGGCCCCAGGAACCTTTTTTGGATCTGTCACAACAGGTATCAGCATATGAGGCAAGCTGTTGTACATCTGCATTTCAACGATCTTGGGGTCTACCATAATAAATCGCAAGTCATCAGGGCTGGCATGGTAGAGCAAAGAAGCAATAATGGCATTGATGCAAACCGTCTTACCCGAACCCGTAGAGCCTGCGATTAAAAGATGCGGCATCTTAGTGAGGTCTGCAACAAGAGGCTTTCCAGTAACATCTTTACCCAAAACAATTGGAATTTCTGCTTTTGCATTAGCCCAAGCTGTTGATTCGATGATCTCCCTTAAGCAGACCGGAGTAGGGTGTTGATTAGGAACCTCTACACCAACGCTGCCCTTCCCGGGAACCGGTGCTAAAATACGGACAGAAGATGCCCGAAGGCCCAAAGCGATATTTTTATCGAGATTAGCAATCTTCTCAACACGGACCCCGGCAGCAGGCGTCACTTCATAGCGGGTAATAACAGGGCCCGTATGAACTTCTCCAGGGGAAACCTTTACACCAAATTCAGCTAAGGTTTGCACCAAACCATCCGCAACCTGTTGATGATCATCTTCATCAGCAACAACCGACACTTGGGGCTCTTGCAAAAGATGAGTGGAAGGAAAACAATAGGCACCTTTTTTTTGAGGTAAGCGTTCTTTGGCCTTCTCTGTTGATGTGCTATTAATGATTTTCAGACTGGAAGGCTTAGGCTGAGTTTCAGGAATGCTTGGATTGTCGTCTTTTGATACTTTCTTCCCAAGCAATTTACGCTTTTTTTGAAGTTTTGGCGCTTTTTCTATCGGAGGAGCTTCAACAAGTGCAATTTCCTCTAAGGCAGGCTGCTCCTCTTTAGAGGTATTTTTGAGCTGAGTACGCCAATCATCATAGCGCTTTTTAATGATCTCCCATAAAGGAGCGTCTAAGCAAATACCCAAACCTCCTGCAAAAAACAGGCCAAATAAAATGACACTACTTCCAACGGTTCCAAGGCTTTCAATTAAAAGGCTATTAAAAAGGACATTGCCAATAACACCACCGAGCCCTCGGCTATAGTTACCCGATAGGTATTCTCCAGGACCATAAGCATATTGAGCCACAGCAAAAATGCCTATACTGCCAATAAAAAGGGCAAACCAAGACAAGCCCATCCTCCAGCTAAATGGCAAAAACCGGGTACTAGCTAGAGTGTAAGCAAACCAAAAAAGGGCTACGGGAACAAACCAAGCAACAAGTCCCAACCAGCTCATCAAAAAAAACGCGAGAAAAACCCCAACTTTGCCGACCTTATTGCTCGATACTGGATCTGTGGTTAACAAAGGATTTTGAGATGGCGCGTAATCCCACAACGCAATCATCAACAACAACGCGCCTAGCAAGACAAGTAATGCTGAAATTGGCCTTGATTTACCCTCTCTGGGCGCAAAAGACTTTTTCTCTGTTTTTTTTTCCTTCCTATTGAAGAATTTCATGCTAGTCCTTTTAGCGGATACCTCTTAAAGTTAATGTGCGTCTAATTAGCTAAGCTATAAAACACATCACGGTTTTAGTTTGCTTTCAATTCAAAAACAGAACGAAGTCCATGGCAGTTATCACCTTTGAACCCATCTATCAAGAACGCGTCTGGGGCGGACGGACTATTGAAACATATCTCGAACGAACTTTACCTAAAAATACGGTTATCGGTGAAAGCTGGGATATTGTAGATCGAACTGACAATCAAAGTGTTATCCTAAATGGCCGGTGGAAAGGAATGTCTCTTAGGCAAGCCATTGAGTCTGACCCTAAGGCCATTATGGGCCCTCAGTGGCCCCAAAAAAGAGCGTTTCCCATTTTAGTCAAATGGCTGGACTGCCAAGATCGCTTAAGCCTCCAAGTTCATCCACCAGCTGGCATTGCCGAAAAGCTAAAAGGAGAGCCCAAAACAGAACACTGGTATATCGCCCAAGCCAGCCAAGATGCCGCCTTACTTGTAGGCCTCAAAGAGAAAATAACACGTGAAGCATTTGAAATACGTCTTAAAAACAACAATTTAGAACCCATTTTGCATCGTGTGCCCAGCAAAGAAGGGGATGCCATTTTCGTTCCCAGTGGTCGCCTCCATGCTATTGACGGCGGCAATTTGATACTCGAAATTCAACAAAACTCTGATACAACCTATCGTGTATACGACTGGGGACGCATGGGGCTAGACGGTAAACCCAGAGCCCTTCATATAGAGGAATCCTTGCAATGCATTGATTTCAACGACATCCAACCCAGCCTGATACATGCCAAGTCGCAAAATAACGTACAAACATTAGCGGATTGCGACGCGTTTCGCATTCGCAAATTACAACTTAAAAAAGATGAAACGCTTGCATTGACCAATAGAGAAGGTCCTTTTATTATATCTATGCTTAGCGGATGCCTACAAGATAATGACAACCTATCACTCAAAAAAGGCGTAAATGGCTTGATTCCCTCTGAAGAATTGTGTGTACTTACTGCACAAGCAGATACCTCTATCTTATTAACAGATCATTTTGCGTAAAACAAACGCCTCCACTCCTATGAACGCTTTTTTAAACATTCTTTCCGCTCCCTTTCGCTGGATTTCGTCTTTATTCTTAAGAATACTGTTTATCATTTTTCTAGTCGTACTACTACTTCTAGTCACGCCTGGTTGGTATGTGCCATTCATTGCAAAAAAGGTTGTTTACTATAAAACAGGCTTCCCAGTAACAATCGGCGAATCTCACATCAACATTTTCACTGGAAAAATAGATTTTTTAGATATTTCAATACAAAACCCTGATTCGTTCGCAGAAAAAAAATTTGTTGATGTTAAAGAGCTGTCCTTACACATAGAACCTTTATCTATTTTCAAGGAAATTTTTGTTTGCGATCGATTCATATTTAAAATTGAAAACGTTTCTTGGGTTAAATCCGATCAACAAGAAGTAAATCTCGAAGCTTTCGTGCAATCTCTCGAGGGAGAGCCTAAAGACGCTCAAAAAGAAGAACATTCTACTACTGAGGCAGAGCCAAGCCCCCCAGCTCCTATGCCAGAGTTCTTGATGAAGAAATTTGAATTAACACTGAATACAGTCAACCAATACGATTTCACGAAGTCGCCCCCTAAGGAAAAAGAATACAAACTAGGCTTCGAGTTTCAGATAGAAAACGCTCGAAGTGTTGAAGAAATATTAAAGCCGTTAATGTCTCAATTAACAAAAGAAGGGGTAAGCTTCTTGGCTCAAAGTTTTCTGGATTCACTCCTGGATTCAGAAACCTATAAAGGGATTGCTAAAGACCTGCTAGATGGCATCCCAGGTCTCGACAGCGCGGGAGAGGGCATATCTAAAGGGCTGGAAAACATCTTCAAAGTTTTTGAATAAAGAGCCTTGATTTTAGCTTTAATAGCTTAAAATTAAGCTCTCATGAATAAAGATTCTTTGGAGAATTCTATTGGATCGGATCACTCACCTGCAGAGGAGGGGGATAGCCTATCACAAGAACTCGAAGCCGCAAGATCGGAAGCCGCTCATAATCAAGAGCTTTTAGCAAGGGCCATTGCCGATTTGGACAATTTTCGCAAACGAATAACTCGCGAAAAAGAAGATCTACAAAAGTATCGATCTGAAGCTCTAGTTAAAAGCCTTCTGCCGATTCTAGATAATTTCAAAAATGGAATTAAAGCTGTTCAGCAAGAAAATGCCACCGAAGAAATAATCAAAGGCTTCTGTGTTATCTTTGAGCAGGTATCCGAAGTGCTTAGAGAACAAGGAGTTAAAGAAATAAGTCCGCTAGGAGACTTGTTCGACCCCCATCTTCACGATTGCCTATCTCAAATACCTAGTAGCGAAAGTCCTGAGGGCACTGTAATAGAAGTCATTCGCCCAGGATACATGCTTCATGATCGCCTACTAAGGCCTGCGACCGTTATTATTTCATCAGGAAATCCTTCTTAACTTGTTTATTTCCAAAAAAATATGAGCCAAGAAGACTATTATAAACTTTTAGGAGTTGAACGCGATGCATCCTCTGAGCAAATAAAAAAGGCTTATCGTAAAAAAGCTATAGAATTTCATCCAGATAAAAACCCTAACAATCCAGAAGCTGAAGAGCAGTTTAAACAAGTCTCCGAAGCTTATGAAGTATTGAGCAATCCTGAAAAACGTACTGCATACGATCGTTACGGGCATGCCGCATTCAGTCAAAGCGGCCGAGGTGGATATACTTCGAGTGGCGGAGGATTTCACGATCCTTTTGACATTTTTCGGGAAGTTTTTGGCGGAAGTGGCAGCGTTTTTGAAGAATTTTTTGGCAGAAACAGCAGCACTCAAAATCGTGTGCAAAGAGGTGCTGACTTAAGATATGATCTGGAAATCTCCCTGGAGGAAGCCGCTCAAGGCACTGAAAAAGAAGTTCAATACCGTCGCTATGCAGCATGTGAAGTGTGTAAAGGTTCTGGGGCTGAGCCTGAATCACAAAGTACAACATGCAGCCTATGCAATGGGACTGGTCAAGTGATCTCATCCAAAGGATTTTTTAGCGTGCGCCAAGCTTGTCCTCAATGCCAAGGACAAGGAACCATCATTGAAAAGCCCTGCACGCAATGCCATGGAAAGGGCAGGCAACTCGAAACAAATAAACTTTCTGTTAAAATTCCAGCAGGCGTAGAGACAGGCTCTAAATTGAGATCCTCAGGAAATGGTGAGGCGGGCCTTTTTGGCGGGCCTTCTGGCGATTTATACGTAGTTCTCCATGTAAAAGAACATGATATCTTTGAGCGCCACGCCAATGATCTTTATTGTGATATCCCAATTAAATTCACTCTAGCAGCACTAGGAGGCACTATTGAAGTGCCTACGTTATCTGGAAAAGCCAGCCTTAAAATACCAGCAGGAACTCAGTCAGGAACTGTCTTTCGACTGCGCAATCACGGAATGCCTAGCTTAAAAGGTCACCACAAGGGAGACCAACTAGTAAGAGTTGACATTGAAGTGCCACAAAAACTCAATCATGAACAACGTAAACATTTAGAAGCTTTTGCACTAGCATCTGGAGATGCTCATGAACCCTTAAGCAAAAGCTTTTTTGAAAAAGCTAAACGTTTTTTTGAATAAAAAACTCAATCTATTCTTCATGAACAACCTAGGATCAATAAAAGACCCTAAATTAACCACACTAGAAGAAGCTATTCAGAAACGCTTGAGCTTAAAAAAGGCAAACCAAACATTTGTATTAACCAATGGCTGTTTTGACCTGCTACACCCAGGGCACATTTTTTTTCTCCAAGAAGCTGCAAAGCAAGGTCATGTGCTTTGGGTCTTGTTAAACTCAGATGCAAGTGCTAAGGCTCTAAAAGGTGAGTCAAGGCCCGTATTAAAAGAACAAGAACGAGCTTTCGCATTAACAGCACTCCAAGCAGTAGGAGGAATTACTATTTTTAACAGCAAACGCTTAACCTCTGAAATATTGTCGCTAAAACCCGATGTCTATGTAAAAGCTGGGGACTACACGTTAGAGGCGCTGGACGCTAATGAACGCACCGCACTTGAAAAAGTAGGCGCGGAAATTCGCTTCTTGCCGTTTTTGGAAGGATTTAGCACAACTAAACTCATCTCTAAGATTTCGAAAGCTGCAAATACTTTTTAACTTACATGTACACCGTAAAAATTTCGGTAGACTCACAAACAGAAGCACGACTAGACGCTCTATTCTCTGAATTTGAAACGGGTGCATGGAGCCTTCAGCAATTCAATAATGAGCGGACATTTCTTCAAGGATTTTTCCCCACTGCTGAAGAAGCTCAGATCGCGTGGGCAAGCCTACAGAAGAAGGTATTCTTGCTGCCAACACAATGCACACCCTATGCAATCAATGAAGAAGACTGGAAAGAATCCTACAAGCAATACCTGAAGCCGTGGTCTGAACGGAACCTCCACTGGGTTCCTCTATGGGAAAAAGAACACTATTATCTACCCCCAGGACATACCGCCGTTTACTTAGATGCAGGGATGGCATTTGGAACTGGAGCCCACGAAACTACCCAGCTTTGTGTTAAACGTATTTTAGACTTCAAAGAAAAACAGGGTGCATCTTTCTGCCAAAAAAGCATAATGGATGCAGGATGTGGCTCTGGCATTTTGGCCATTTCTGCAGCAAAATTAGGCTGCTCAAACGTTATAGCCTTTGATATAGATCCTGATGCCATTCAAGTCAGCAAAGAAAACAGGGCTGAAAATAGCCTTTCGGCTGAAAACATTTCCTTTGCTTTAGCTGACATTCAAGCTGGACTCAGGGACAATAATGCAGATCTTATTCTTGCAAATATTCAAGCAGATGTTCTCTGCTTAAATGCAAAGCAAATTCTTACAGCACTTCAACCTAAAGCTGAAATATCCATGAGCGGAATATTGAAAACAGAACTAAAGGTTGTTTTTGAGCACTTTCAGAACACTGCAAAAAAATTAAAGCTAAATATTGATATGCAGTCTAAAGAGCTTGGAGAGTGGGCTGATTTAAAAATCGAACGAACATGAAAAGCATTACCACTCAACCCTAACCTTCATTGCTTGGCACATCCTTTTCTTTTTCTTCTTTTATCGGTGATTTTCGCGCCTTAAAGCCTGAAACAATAATGTCTATATGGCCAACTTCACCTTCTCCAATATTTTCGTAAAGACTTTGGGCTAAACGCGTTTGCAAACGTGTTGCTAAATTATGAATAGAGGTATCGTCATTAGAATGGACTCTCACAGAAACTTGTAACTTCCCCCGAGAAATAACAATATGCGCACGAGGTTTTGTTGTGGCCTCAGCATAGCAAGCCGCACGAATCAATTCTTTTAATGCAGATCGACTAACGTGAATCCTGCCTATGCCATTTCTAGAAACCTGAATGGGTCTGTTCTGAGACTTAAAATAAGCGTAGCCAATCAAAAAAACAAGAAGCGCTAAACAAATCACGAATGCAAAAGGCTTGCCTAAAAAAGCCTGCCCCCATGCATCCATTTGTTGAAGGAAGCGCTCAAGCATTTTAAAATCCGGGGTGTTTATTAATCCGTGGCACTATCAATATGCCATTCGTTTTTATCTTTTTTTTCAGAATCAGCCATTTTAACGCCATCAATAATAACATCCACTTTACTTACATTTTTCATAGTCATTTTAGCAACTTGCTGGCGGATATTTTCCTGAATTTGAAAGGCTGTTTTAGCAAGCTCTACCCCAAAACGCAAGATAACGCGAACTTCAATGACATAGTTTCCGGCCTCATCCTCAACAACGCGAACACCTCGATCTGATTCTTTTTTTGAAAAAATTTCTGCAATTCCGTCAACAAAGCTACCACCAACAGCATAAGCACCCTCAACCTCAAGAGCAGCCAAGCGAACAATACTTGCTACAACAGAATGGTTAATTTTTACTTCACCTCCTGAAGGTAGCTCTTCGTTAATAGTGGGAATAGTTGTGTTTTCCATGGTTAGATTTTCTTTAGAAGTTTCTTTGCTCATTATTATAATGCCTTATTGGGTTGGGTAAAAAGATCTTTAGGGCTTCGATCAATAAACTCCGGAATATAAGCTGTACTAACCCCTCCCGCCTTAAAAACAGGATCCTGCATAACCGCTTTACAAAAAGGAATGGTTGTATTAATACCACGGATAAGGTACTCACTTAAAGCTCGATACATCCGATTAATTGCAATATCTCGAGTTTTTCCAAAGCTAATTAACTTAGCAATCATACTGTCATAGTGTGGGGGAATACTGTAACCACCATAACAATGAGAGTCAACTCTTACTCCGTGCCCACCAGGGGGATAATATAAGGAAATCTCTCCAGGACATGGCGCAAATGACTTACCCGGATCTTCTGCATTAATCCGGCATTCAATTGCATGACGATCGAACTTAATATCTTTTTGTCGATATCCCAATTTTTCTCCAGCAGCCATTAATATTTGCTGCTTGATAAGATCTACACCCGTAATTTCTTCAGTGATAGCATGCTCAACTTGAATACGAGTGTTCATTTCAATAAAATAAAAATGCCCGTGCTTATCGACTAAAAATTCAATGGTACCTGCATTCTGATAACCGCAAGCTTCAGCAATTTTAACCGCAGCATTGCCCATTTTGGCCCTTAGATCTGCTGTCAAGAAAGGCGAGGGCGCCTCTTCAATGAGCTTTTGATAACGACGTTGAATAGAGCAGTCTCTCTCGCCCAGATGGATAAGCTTCCCATGAGAATCGCCAAGAATCTGAAATTCAATATGCCTAGGCTCTTCAATAAACTTTTCAATATAAACGGCTCCATTGCCAAAATTTCGCTCGGCCTCTAAACTCGCTGTTGCCAGCTCCTTACCAAATGCTACAGCATTGTGAGCAAGGCGCATACCCTTACCTCCGCCTCCAGCAGCAGCTTTAATAATTACAGGAAATCCTATTTTTTGCGCAATTTTGAGAGCCTCTTTCTCATTAAGAAGAGCACCCTCACTACCAGGGATGATAGGTGCCCCTGCTTTGTTCACAAGCTCACGAGCGTACGCCTTATCTCCCATTTGACGAATAACTTCTGGCTTGGGCCCAATAAAAGTGATGTTACAACTGGCACATTGCTCAGCAAAATCAGCGTTTTCCGCTAAAAAGCCATAGCCAGGATGAATGGCGTCAACATCAGCAATTTCAGCGGCGCTAATAATTCGGTCACTTTTTAAATAACTATCTGTTGCTGCTGCTGGTCCAATGCATATAGCCTCGTCAGCAAGCTGAACATGCAAGGACTGCTCGTCTGCCTCTGAATAAACCGCTAGGGTTTTAACTCCTAGCTCTCGACAAGCACGAACAATTCGAAGAGCAATCTCTCCGCGATTAGCAATTAAAATTTTCTGAAACATAGACGAGAAGCGTACGATGAATAAATATTAGTGCTTCTTTACCTTAAATAGCGCCTGCCCATACTCAACAGATTCTCCGCTTTCGACAAGAACTTCAACAATAGTGCCTGTAACTTCTGCATGAATTTCATTCATAACCTTCATTGCCTCAATGATGCAAAGGACAGTATCCGACTGAATTTTAGTACCAACCTCGACAAAAGAAGGGCTATCTGGACTGGGCGCACGATAAAAAGTCCCCACCATTGGAGCTTTAATATAATCAATATTTACATCTTCCTGAGGTTTCTCTGGGCCACTAAAGCTTTGCTGTGCAGGAGATGTAGGCACTGGCTGCCTAGGCTGCTCAACAAGGAAAGGCGGGTGCGTTGCCGCCGGAAGCGATATAACAGGCTGTTGCGCTATTTCTGCATTTTTAGGTGCCCGCTTAATTCGTAGCTTGAGACTTTCTTCCTCAATCTCAAACTCTAGCAAATCAGAGCGCTTCATCAAATCAATTACTTGTTTGATTTCTTTAATATCCAAAACAGAGTTCCTCAATTTAGTGGTTAGATTAACTTATTGGCTTAGACATGAAGAAGAAAAAACAAAATTTTTAAAGGCGCAATGCTTTATTTTTGATGCGCAATTTTAGACAATTTAGCTTGTTTTTTACCAGCAAGATGAGCAAAACGCCAGACTGGATCATTGAGCGTTCCCGTTAGCTGCAAAGCCAATGCTTCATTGAGTGGAGCAAGCAGCAAAAGAGCCTGCGACAAAACGGGAACCTCTCCAAAGGGGAATATGCTTAGCCTAAAGTTAAGCCCTTGATCTGGAATACTATAGCTTCCTTCTGCAAAGATTTTCATCGTAGAACCTGTTATCTCTGCATCAGGAAAATATATTAAATTTTCCTTTAGCAAAAAGCTAGAATGTGCTTCGTCTAGGGAAAAAGAAGCTATGGGCAATATTAATGCTGCATTAATTAATTTTGAAAGCCCCCCCAAAAAGTGTATCTCTCCTAAGCCTTTCTCCATTAAAGACACGTTGCCTTGCCCCGAAAAACTACTAAAATCATCCGTATTTCCTTTTATGGAAAAACTAGCGTTTAAAATAGCTGGTGGCCGTGCATTTTCGTTGGATCTGGTCTTACTAAAAGGCTCTTCAAATGATTTTAAAAAGGCAAAACTATTCATAACTTCATACCTATCAACATCGCTTAAGTGGCATGAAAGCGTTAAATCCCGACTTTCAGGAGCCCATTCGGCATACCCACTGCCAACACCTCCTGCAATCTTGCAGTCAATCGGATCAATAAAAATTAATGGCCCATTGCTAAATGCTACAAAACTTAACTGGCCTAATGGAATTTCAAGAAATGCCAAAGGCCCCTCAGCAAATGCGGTCAAAGTAAAATTATCTTTTTTTGTTAAAATCGATTCTTGAGAGAAAAGTTCTCCAGAAAAAATAATCTTTGGAGGCTGTGAGCACTCAAACATATCAACATAGTGACGAGCAAATGAAATCAGTTCAAAATAAGTAAGAGGCAGTGTACTTTCTAAATCAATATAGCAGCGTTTCAAGCCATCCATCTTTTGGCCAAACTGCCAGCACACCGAACCACTGGCACACCCCAGTGGATCTTCAATTAAAAATTCATCCAACAAAACATTGCCCTGTGAAAGCAACACTCTGCTTTTAGCAAAAGGAACATATTGTTGCTCATAGTAGCAATCAATAACTTGTGCATTTGCATATAAGGATACTTCCTCGATATGCTCCCAGCTTCCCTGAATATCAATATCTCCAGCAAGAAATGTCTGATAAAAACTCAAAGGACGCCAAATACCAGTCCACCAATCAGGAAGCCAAACATTCAACAGTTTTGGATCAAAGGAATCATAAAGCAAAAACCTAAATGAAGAATCCCCAAAATGCTGCTTAGCGTTACCACGCAAAGTCCAACCAGGCCCATAAACTGCAATATCTTCAAACCAAACCTGCTCTTTTGTTACAAATGCCTTTGCAAATGCATTTTGAACCCATCGGTCCGCAAGTACAGCAAGCCCTGTCTGAGCCCTCAACTCAGCATACTCCAACTGGAAACCCGCCTGAATGTTTATAGAGCCAGATATTCGCAAAGGCTCTTTAAAGTTAATTTCGCTTATATAATGTCTCCATGAATAAGGATCCAGAAAGCTTTTACACACATCAGGATGGATAATTCCATCAAATCTGCCTTCACCAGATTGTGTGCTCCAATTCCAATCTAAATCTCCTTTTAAAAAAGAATCCCCTGCAAGGACCCAGTATGCGCCCAATTGATGTGGTAATAAATCTAAATTCAACTTAGCCCCTAAGGCTGCTGCGTCAAAATATGAAGACCTTACGTCATTTCCCACAAAATAAACATCACTCCAATTTTTCAAATTGCCCGTTGTTTCTATCTGAACAAATGCTCGTAACGCACTAAGATAAGGCTCCCAATGAAAATCCTTTAAAATCAACGTGAATGGATGCTCGCAATAAAAGTTTGTCATCGATAGAGCCGTAGCTGTTAAGGCACCTCGAATATTAGAGGCATACGCTCCTTGCAAAGACTCCCATTCATCTGCAAAAAAATTTATTTCAATTTCTGTTCGATGTCCTTCAGCTTTTACATTAAAAACTCCGCTTAAGTTTTTCAGTGTTTCTATATACTTTTTATACCCTAACACCTCTCCTAATTGAAACATCCACTGGTCTAAGCCTTTAGACTTTCCCTGAAAGTCTGTCCCTGCAGTCAAAACCTCTTTGTTTACCCGACCAGAACCAAAAAGCTTAATTCCTAAAAAAATTCCCGAAAGATTTTTAATATTCCAGGAATATCTTTCTTGCTGAAAATTAATATTTAAACTTTCAACAAGTTTTAATTCAGTCCCTGAAGGAGAATAAATAGGGGGGTAGAATAAATTTCCATTTACAATATACCATTCCTTGATGACCACTTTTTTATTAGCAAATAGACTCCATAGACTGAATCGAATAGAAATTTGCTTTGCACTAAAAAGCGGCACATCTAGAGCACGCCCATAAATATCAACATCGTAAGCATGCAATACCCCTGCTAAATCCATTTCTAGACGATTTGCAGAATAAAAAAGACCTAGACTACTTAGCTCTTCCTCAACTCCATACTCGAGCTCTATGGGAATAGGTATCTTCCAGTGAGCCATGGCTAACCCCAAATAGAAGCACTGGCATATCAGCGCCAAACCAAGAACGCCATTAAGCAAAATATACAATAACTTCACAAAAATCTTGTAGCTCAAATAAATCCCCCGCAAAGCGTGCAATATCTAGAAATATCTTTTAATTACTAACAGATAAAACCTCCCCTGACGCATGAAGCAAAACAAACAATGCATCAATCATAGGCTGTGTTAAAGAAAAGACGACTCCATGAGATGGAGATGCTCCAATCTGCATAGTACCGCCAAGTCGTTCAGAAAAATAAATTTTTATTATTTTTTGCTTCTCGTTTTCAGCCCCATCCACTTCTACTAACGCCTCCATAAGGTACTCCCATTTGATTTCATTATCAGAATCTAATCTATAGGAATCTGCATAAGAATCAGAAAGGTAATCTTTAACATAAAAAGAACGTACACTAGTAAGTAACTCCTCTAGAGGCCTTCGAACAGTATCTGGTTCTTTTGACAAAAACTCGTCCCATGTTTGATCTTTGCTTAATTCATGTGCAAAAAGCATTTTATCACTAATTACATTTTTCAAGCTCAGGCTAAAAATCCGAGAAGTATCAGGTAGCTCTTCAAGCAATCGATTTTTATAGTGCAAGGCATTTAATGGAGTTTGATCCAATAAAAAAAGAGGAACCTCATAAACATGAGACGAATTTTCTCTCTTCGCATAAAGTAACTTTTTAGTATAATCAATACCACCGAAAATAATGGTTTTCTCTTGGGAATTATTAAAGACAATCGTTCTTTGTGGAGACTCAAAACCGAGTCTTTTAAAATCATCTAAAGAGGGTGCATCGCTCTCAAAGCGCACGGCTTCCAAATTCGAGAATGACTCTATCAATCCTTCAATAATCTTCGTATCACCATTAAAACTAACCGAAGCAACGCCTGCGTTTTTAGCCGCAACCTTCCAGCTTTCATTTTCAAGCTTTTGCAATATCACTGACTTTTCTGATTGTACAATTTCGACAGAATTTATTTTTTGTGGATCCAGGACAAGAATTGTTCGATCACGCAAAATTTCTTGTGCATCTTTAAGCTGCTCAATTACAGTCGAGCATAACTTAAACACCATGGGAGAATTCTCTAGTTTAGCATAATAACAAAGTGCATCATCATGGCTAACAGGCTGACCAACCAAAAGTGTCTGACGCCTAGTGCCTCCTTGAATAGTAACTCTTACCGATGGATCCACCAATCCATATAAACTCAAGTTAGAACTATCTACAAACTCATCAATAGATACTGCATTGAGCTGAGCCAATATACTTTCAACCCTAGCATTGTCTGCCAATGCCTGTATTGGAGCCTCCAGTTTCCACTGTTGATCATTCTTAACCAATCTAACCTTCAGAGCATTAGGCTTATTCATCTGAACTGTGATCGAGTTAACCTCAAAAAGTGGAATGTCAAAAATTTGAGAATTTTTTAAATCAATTAGGTCAACGACTAAGCTATCCAAAAAATCTTTATTTACAACGATGACCTCTTTTTCATCAGGTCCTAATATATAAAGGCGATTCCCTAATTCCGTTGGAGCTCCAATTTTTAATACAACAGTGTTTCGGCCTGAGAATAGCGTCAACACCAGGATCGGATCTTCTAGCCCGTAATCACTTAATTTTTGATCAGCTTGAAGTATATCCTGAACGGTAAAACGTGCTTCTACATTGAGAAATTCAAGCTGCGTTAAAATTCTTTGGACTGCAAAATAGTTAGCAGGCCAGTCAACCGGACTAAGAATTACCCACTGATTATTCTTTTTTTCCAAAATACGTGGCGCATCCAGCAAAGCTCCACTCATCTCAATTCGATTAATAGCTAATATTTCTGAACTATCCCATCCCGTTACACCCGATGCCGTCTCTTGCCCCAAACCGATCTCGTCAGTCCAATAATGTATGGTCAAGAAAGCCAGCGCATTTAAAACAAAAAGTACAAGTGTTAATTTAAAACGCATAATCTATTTTAATTTTTACGCTTAAGAAAAACAGCCAAGCCTATCATTCCAATAAAAGCAGGAAGCCCCAAGCAATATCGTAAATATCGCAAAAATTCTTCTTGGCTAATGGCCAACTGATGGTACTCAAAAGTTACAGGATCTACTCTCAAAACTTCATCATCCTTAAAGGCCCAACTCAAAATACCAAAAAGCAGCATTTCATTGCCTAAAAGTCCTAAACGGTGATTAACAATTACATCACTATTACCCAAAACAAGCACACGCCCTCCAGGGATACTCAAACCTAAATGCGATGCTACTGTCTCTTCGGACAAAACAGCCAAGCTAAGCGGCCCAGGAATATCCTTATCTGCATCATATTCAGGATTTTTAAATACGGCCCTTCCTCCTTCTCCCCAACTCTGATCTGAACTTGCCATTAATGCCATAGCTTTACGTTTTTTATCAAACGGCCGCCCTAAATCAACCCTAACAGGTCGAGTAAGACCTGCCAAAACCGTCAGCCTATAATCTATGAGAGAACTATTAATGGAATGCTCTGCAAAACGTCTAATAATAATATCTCCATCAGGATTTTGATACTCTTGCCCAACATCATAAACAATAGCGTCATCGACCACTATTCCCCAATCTAACAGAAGATTTGTTAACCCATGTGGCTTAACAGGGTCCATAAAAACAGCAAGGGTACCTTGCCGCTCTTCTAAATACTGCCTTAACTTCTCAACCTCAGAAGCAAGTAATGCAACTTGCGGTGAAACAACCATCACTAAATCAGCATCTTCAGGAACTTTACTTACCAAGCTTAAATCCAAACTACTCGCCTCTAACCCTTTAGATCTTAAAATTCCTGAAACTTGAGATAGTCCGCGTATAGGGTCTACGCTATCTAAACTCATTTCACCATGGCCGCTTAAAAAATAAATTTTAGGATGTTTTTTTGAAATTATCGATAAAATGGCTTTCGTCACAGCCTGCTCTCCCTTAAATCCAGATATTTGGCCATTCTTGGCATCATAAAAATCCGTATCTAGAATTTGATAATATTTATCACCGCTAGCAATTAAGACGGAATTTGTACGCTGCAATTTATATTTGCTAGCTAATTCTTCTGCCCGCTTTCTTTCTTTATACAAATCCACATATTCCACCTCAAACATATTTTCTCCAACGCTTCGCATCGCATAATCATATTCTTTAAGTAAAGATTTTATATATGCATAAACATCTTCAGAACCTGGCTCTTCAGAGTTTGGAGTAAAGGTTACAATAACCTCCAATGGATCTTCTACTTTTTGCAAATATGCTAATGTTTCAGGAGATAAACTATACCCTGCACCCTGCATCAATGGTTTTCTCAAATAGAAATGAGCTGCCATCCAGTTTATAGCAACCAGTAGTGTCAACGCCATTATAGTTTGTATAACACGATTACCACATCGAACCCAATTAGCAGTTTTAAAATCATTCAATTTTCTCATGCTATGCCTTAGCTTCGATAACCCAACTTGTTATTCCTAAAATAACAAAAGCACTGCTCAAATACAAAACTACGGGCCTTGTATCTATCACCCCTTCCATAAAATCATCTAGATGAGAAAACGTTTGTAAATACTCCGAATAATCACGAAATAAGCTCAATTGAGGTTCACTTAAAAGAGGCGCTTCCAATAAAAAGCGCCCTCCAATCAACACAGCAAACAAAAGGCTAAATGTTAGCATCGACGCAGTCACCTGACTTCTCGTTAAGCTACTAGCAAAAATGCCAAGAGCGACATAAAAAGCACCTACAATAGCAATGAAGCAATACCCTCCCACCAATGTCTCAAAAGATAATATAAAATAGCTTTGTGCTTCAGATGCTAAAACAAAATTTAGCAAAAATGGCAAAACAAGAGCCCCACTCCACAAAATCATATAAAAAGAATATGTGCTCAAAAACTTACTAACAACAACTTGCCACGGCCTTACTAAAGTTGCCATCAAAGGCTCTAATGTGCCAAGACGTCGACTTTCAGCAAAAGTTTTCATTGTTAGTAAAGGGACAATGAACAATGTCGGTAACCAAAAAATACGAAAAAAAGGCTCCACCAAAGGTTTAGTGTTTAACGTTCGGGAATACTCGTAAACAATTCCTAAAAATAGAACGTCTACTAAAAGCAAAAACAAAACAGCAATAACATAAGTACCTGAAGACAGTACCATCATTTTTAACTCGTGCAGCGTCAAATAAATCAATCTCTTCATAGTTTATTCATTATTTTTATTTAATACACGAACCGTGGAAGATTGACTCCAACTGGGTTTCGTTGCTGCTAAAAAAACATCTTCCAGATGAGGCTGCTTTTGCTCAAAACTTCTTAATTCTAGTTCTGGATGAACGCTTATGGATCGAATTAAAACAGCTGCAATGGGAATCGATGAAATTGTAACTACTTCCAAATCGTAAAACCCATTGCTATCCTGCTTTTGTCTCTCAATGGCTATTGGCGCATCAGGAAAAGATCTTAAAAGATCTTCAAAAACATTTATGGGTCCGCGCACGGAAATTACATAGCGTGCTTCAGGAAAAAATTGTTGCTTAAGCTCTCTGGTCGTTCCTGATGCAACAATTTTCCCATGATTAATGATAATAGCACGATCACAAGTTGTCTCAATCTCATGCAAAATATGACTAGAAATAACAATAGTCATCTGGCCCCTTAATTGGTCGAATAGGCGCCTCATGCTCAATATCTGATGAGGATCAAGACCAATTGTTGGCTCATCCATAATCACAATCTTAGGTTCTCCCAACAAGGCATCTGCAACCCCAATTCGTTGACGAAATCCTTTAGACAAAGCATGAATCATCTTGTTTTTTGCAGTGCGCTCAAGATCGCAAACCTCCATAACCTCATTGACACGCTTTTTTCGCCTGTGCTTGTCTAAGCCTTTTAAATGACCTCGGTAATTTAAATACTCCCTAACGCGCATATCTTCAGGCAATGGATTGTTTTCAGGCATGAAGCCAATATATTCACTTGCCTTCTCTGGATATCTTGCAACTGAAACACCACACACATCTACACATCCCGCATTTGCGGAGCACAAGCCACACAATATGCGCATTGTAGTACTTTTTCCTGCACCGTTAGGACCCAAGAATCCTACAATTTCACCAGATTCGACAAAAAAGGATAAGTCATCAATGGCCTGAATTGAGCCATAATGTTTGTAAAGATTTCGAACGGAAATGTCTTGTCTCACAATTATTTAAATGTCAGCAGCGATCTAATCAGAAGTGTTTTTTTAAAATTATAGTTACTTCATAATTTTTCTTCAAGTTCTTTAAAACCACTATGCATAGTCCCACTATTTCCTTTGGCATTCTACCTTCCTCATTTTTTTGCTAAAGTGACATCCCCTGCTTGAAACCTTTGGACACTGCCATCAGACAAAGCAACAACTAAAGACCCTGTATCATCAATACCCTTGGCGACTCCATCCCATGACTTTTTTTCGCCTTGTACCACTGTTACCTTTTGGTCAAACAAAGCATCTAATTCCTTCCACAGTGTATGAAACTTATCTTTAAAATCATTCTTAATAAAGCTTTCGTAAGCATCAAAAATTAAGACAATAATAGACGATGCTAGCGAATTAATATCAAAAGTTTTCCCGGCCACTTCAGCAAGGCATGTTGCCCTATTACGAACAACCTCAGGCCACAACTTAGAATCACTATTCACGTTTAATCCCAAACCAAAAACAAGACTGCTCATTTGATCCGCTTCAATTTGAGCCTCTGTCAAAATGCCTGAAAGTTTTTTACCTTCGAAAATAATATCATTAGGCCATTTGATTTTAAACCCAGGATGCAACTCATTTAAAAAAGAACATATAGAAACCGCTCCCCAAAGCGTGAATAACTGCATGCGCTCCGGCGCTTGGTTAGGCCTGCATGCAAAAGTCATATATAAATTTCCTTCATCAGATGCCGCCCATTGGCGACCCAACCTTCCACGACCTGCACTTTGTTTTTTTGCAATAACCAAAGAAGGGGCACTACAGCCATCAGCTAGTTTCCGCTGTGCTTCTAAATTTGTGCTGTCTATTTCTTCATAAAAAAACAAGGGGCATTGTCTTTTTTTAAGCCTTATGTGTGCACTAAGAAAATCAGGGTGTATGCTTTTGGGTACTTCACTTATACGATAACCTCGATTCTTAACAGCATGAAAAAGTATTCCTTGTTTTTGGAGCTTTTCCATTCTTTTCCAGATACTCACTCGACTCATTTTCAAGGTTTTAGCCAAAACACTGCCAGACACATAGCTTGGCATGTTTTTTAATAAAATCTCGAGTATCTCAATGTTTAGATTATCCATGAATTTTTAAACTATACTACAACCAGTCCATGCCAATATCCGACCAAACACTTTGATGGGTAATGGCCCCACTTGATATGAAATCTAAACCCAAATGAGCATACGCGCTTAAAGTCTCTTGAGTGATATTGCCACTCGCTTCGGTATAAACCCTTCCCTGCGTCAAGGCAAGCCCCTGTAGAACAGCCTCCGCAGAAAAATTATCAAATAAAATAGCATCTGCCTGCGTATCTAAAACCAATTCAACTTGATCCAAACGATCTATCTCTACTTCTATTGGAAGCAAGGGAGCTCTTTGCTTTAGCTCATCTATATATGATTTAAGTACACCAGGTCTCTCAAAACCACGAGCCCCCCAATCATTATCTTTAAGCATAATGCGGTCAAACAAGCCTTTGCGGTGACTCCATCCACCACCACACGCAACTGCATATTTTTCTAAAGCTCGAAGTCCTGGAGTTGTTTTGCGTGTATCCAGAAGTCGTGTGTTTGTATCACCCATAATATTAACATACTTATAGGTCATGTAGGCTATTCCACTCAAGTGCTGCAAAAAATTTAAAATCACGCGCTCTGCAGACAACAATATATTCATCGGGCCTTTTAGTTTACCCAGACAATCGCCTTTTTTTAAAAACGACCCATCACTTAAAGCACTTTCGAAATGACACCCTGATCCATATATATTCAACACAACTTGCACCATTTTTATGCCGCACAACACGCAATCTGAGCGAGAGACTAAAACGGCCTCGCCTTCCGCATGATTTTCTAATGAAACAGGGTTAATCCAAGTCTCTTTATTTTTAGCCCAACCTAAGGCATGAAGATCTTCCGCTTTAGCAAGCTCGATACATTTTTCGATATAACAAGGGTCAATATCAGCCCATTGTATTTTTTTATAGAAATGCTCCTTGAAGGCCTGTGTACACATTTAGCCAAGCTAAAATTTTCCCCGATTTTGCCAAGAGTATTAAAGCTTTTTTCTTCTCAGAAATAACGCCCCAAATAATCCTAAAACCATAATCAAACTCGCATTTTTAGGTTCAGGGATTGGGCTTAAAACTGGCCTATAAGCTTCTTCAATGTTTTCAAAGTTGTCACAGGTTTTTAGTTCACCAATAACCCCCGAAAGAGAAAGGTCTTTTCCTCGACTCCATACATTATAAAAACCGCCCTGTCCTCCTTGTGCGCCATAGCCATACAACCTAAACAATGTTGTTTTTCCTGTCCTAATAGCAGGATTTATTAGATCACCTAAGTCCGTGACTTTAACATTAACCGTCGATTGCGGAAAATTATGCATATCTATTTTTTGCAGTAAGATACTCGTGTCCTCAGTGCTTGAGTTTCCAAACATACGACGCCCTTCATCCCATTCTCCACTTTCAGTGGTCCTAGCTCTTAGTTCCCAAAACCTAGGACCACTACCTTCGGTTGAGTACAGAGTAAACTCAATAGAATCATAAGAAACCTTAAAGCCACTATGTGCAGTTACTCCAAATTCTATGTAATTTCCAAAATGACGCTTTGTGTTTGTTGACCAACCTGAAAATAAATAATCTCCTGAGATTTTTTCTAATAATCCTCGTGATTCTGCTAGTCGAAGTTGTTTGGACGCTCTTAATGGGCTGGCCGTTAGTCTTTCATCCATAACACCACCCAAAGCTCTTTCCCCACTGGCCTCACTAATAGGGTACTGAACTAAAACAGAAAGTGCACACAATGAGCTAAAAGTACACTGTAAGACAACATATGCTAGGCAAATTTGAATGCTTAACTTTTTCATGAAACCGAAACCCGATAGCATACACAAATTTAACCCAAAATTAAACATTAAATGAAGATTACACAAAAGTTGTGTCAACGCAGCTAACAACTTCTGTATACAATTGTCTTAGAAGCTATTAAAAAATAGCCAATGTGGTCTACCACACTTCTTAAACACTATCCCCTCTCATCTAAATACGCTATTTAGCGGGTGTGTCCCTGACCCCAGATCAAATATTTATAAGTGCATAACTCATTGATACCCATGGGACCTCGAGCATGAATTCGATCTGTTGATATGCCTATTTCTGCCCCAAGACCAAATTCGTAACCATCTGTAAATCGTGTAGAGGCATTCCAATAAACAGCTGCTGCGTCAATAGCCTTTAAAAACTTTTCTGCTGTTTGTTGATTTGACGTAATAATTGCCTCAGAGTGGCCACTTCCATATTTATTAATAGCATTAATGGCTCCCTCTAGACCATCAACACAACAAACAGCTAGGATGGGTGCCAAATATTCTTGATAAAAATCGTCCTCATGCGCTACTCGAGTAGATATTTTCGCACCAACTAGCATAGCGTCAAGCGATGCGTCTACACGCAACTCAACACCTTGTTTGTAAATAACTTCCAATATAGAGTTTATTTTGCTTTGGCCAAGAGCCTTATCTAAAATGAGATTCTCAACAGCATTACAAACGCCTGGTCTTTGGCATTTTGCGTTAATTAAAATGGATTGAGCCATATTAATATCGGCTTCTGCATCCACGTAAATATTACAAACGCCTTTGTAATGCTTAACGACAGGAATGCTGGTGTTCTCTGAAATAAATTTAATCAACCCTTCACCCCCTCGAGGTATGATACAATCAATAAAGTCATTACACCGTAAGAGTGCTTTGAGTTCATTTCGGTCTGAAGTGCTAACTAATTGAATGGCATGTGGATCAATACCTTCTTCCTCCAATGCCTTTTTAATTAAAACAATAAGCGCTTTATTACTATAGTGTGCTTCCTTTCCTCCCTTAAGCAAGCATGCGTTTCCAGATTTTAAACACAGTACTGCACAATCAATAGTAACATTGGGACGTGACTCATAAAAAATACCCACTAAACCAATAGGAACACTCACTTTTTTAATAAGAAGCCCATCACCTCGTAGATACTCATCAAGAATTTTACCTGTTGGATCGGGTAATTTAGCTATTTGCTCAACTCCCTTTGCCATAGACTCTATTCTTTCCTCTGTTAACGAAAGTCTATCTATGAGTGCATTGCTGAGTCGATATTCTTTCGCCTTTTCGATATCTAGCTTATTAGCCCCCAAAATATTTTTTGCATTAGAGCGCAACAAAACTACCAACCTATTTAAAAAGCTGTTCTTTTTATCGATTGTTAAAAGGTTTAAGCGAAATGCCGCTTCTTTGCCTTTTCGTGCTATTACCTCAAAATCATTCATTATGAATATTTACAAGGTATACCTAAATAATTTAATAACCAAATTTCTTTCCACATACGGTAGCGTCCTTCCCAGGTTATTCGACCTTTTGTACCCTCAGCGTCATGAGGAAGAAGAAATCCGGCCTCCATATTTATCTTTTCTAAAAGCTTAGATTGATAATTCAAGTCTTCTACAGGATCTTCTTCCCAAGAAACACTTTTAAATTTCTTTTTTTGTAGGCGTTTTTTATGCAAAGCCAATAAACGCGTTAAAGACCCTGTTGTCGGTCGCCTCGATAGATTCCATTGTTTAGGGTAAAAACCTCCAAAAGGCAGATATATATTGTCCGTTATAAGACGGTCACCTGAGTCCGATATGGAAGACAACACGAAACAAGGTGATGTTGCACGCCCTCTCCACGGCACAAAAATAATCTGCAAACGCATATGGTTATCTTTATGCTCATAAACTGAAGAACTCAGACAAAAATGCTCATTATATTTGGCATTTAATGAGCATTTATATCCAAATCCAAAATTAATGACTTCATTTTTAAGCTTTAAAAATTTTCTCTGAATAGGCCACTGTCCATCTTTATTGCTATCAGTAAAAGCGGGAAACAAAGGTAGCGTACTGCGACTTAAGACGCCGATCAAAAGCCAATTATATATAGTTTCGACCAAGAACCAGATCAGAAAGGCTGTAACAAAAATAAGCCATACAGGTCTATCTGTCCACTCATACTGATGAGACATTAAAGCTATTATCCAAGAGAAAAGCAGCCAACGAATCCATCGATTCAATATAGCACAAGCCGTTGATGCCCATCTTAAGTTAGCATAAGTTAGTGCTACGGACAGGCTAAATACTGCAATCAAACATATATTTACCGCCATCAGCATAAGATTGCTAAAGCAGCCATTAATTCAAGCGAAGTGGCATAATAACACACAGGAAGCTGTCCAGGGTTTTAAAAATACCTGGACTCAAATCATCTTTGAATTCGAAAAAAACCTCATCCTTTGGCAAGGCTTTTAAGGGATCCATAAGAAACTGGGGGTTAAAAGCTACTTGAACATCAGGGCCACCATAAGCAATAGCGATCGATTCGTGCGCTTCTCCTACGTCCGGACTAGAGCCTGATACTTCCATTAAATTTTCGCAGAATCTAATTTTTATAGAATTATTACGATCGCTGGTGACTAATGATGCTCGTTGCACGCACTCCTGCAACAGCTCTCTATCGACCTTAATTCTATGTTCTGTTTCTTTAGGAATGACTTGCTTGTAGTTAGGATAATGCCCTTCCACAATTTTGGAAACTAAATATATAGACCTAGAAAGACCAGCTGAATCCTTGGCGTTGTCATCAATATAAATATCAAAAGCAACCTGCCGATCATTAAAGGTGATTTTAACATCCTTTCCGTGTCCCATCAGGCGTAATAGCTCACTCACTGTCTTAGCTGGGAGAATAAAACTTCCGGCTTTATCTTCAGAAACCGCCATTTCACTTTCACAAAGAGCCAATCGACGACCATCTGTAGCAACAGCTGTGAGCTTGCCATCTGAGAAATTAAAGAACACACCATTAAGCATATGCCGGTTCTCATCGGTGGACTGGGCATAAGCAACATTCTTAAGCATTTGCTGAAGATCTGATTGCCCCATAATGAATTCATGTTCATCGGAAAAATTAGGGAGCGGAGGGAATTCACTCTCCTCAATTCCCATAATTTTAAATTTAGACCCTCCTGAAGTTATGTTAGCTGAATTCCCTCCTGATGAATTAATTACAACATCTTCACTGGGAAGAGTTTTTGCTATATTAAAAAGTTTTTTAACAGGAAGCGTTATAGAACCTTGTTCTTGAATATCTGCTTTAATGAAGCAACGAATACCCATGTCCAGATTTGTCGTGGTAAGGCTTAAGACATCACCTTCCGATTTAATCAACACGTTATTCAAAATAGGCATAGACAAACGGGACCCTACAACATTGGAAACTTGCTGTAGCCCGGTAACAAGATGTTCTTTATTTGCTTTAAACTTCATTTTCACCTCCATTAGGGGAAATCTTATTTTTTTGGCAATATTTAAAAATAGACACTAAAATAAACTTTAAAAGTACTCTTTCTATTATGGTCTGTGAAAAAAACCATTTACTTTGTAAGATATTGATTTTCAGTTTTATATGAAATTTTAAAACACAAAAAACTATGTTAATTCCTGTGAGATTTTTCCTATAAAAACTTATTCAGTGAGTAATTAACATTTTTTTCACAGGCTTTAAGAATTTTGTTAATTTGCTTTGGTTCGACGGCGAGCAAACCGGATCAAGCCGTAGAATACGTACCCCAAAAACACGATAGAAAATGAAATTTCTTTGAGCAAAAGAATAAGAACTCCTAGAAGAACAATACCAATAAAGGTTTTTAAAGGCGTCCTAGTATGCCAATTTATATTTTTAAAACTAGGGTAGGGTATGTTGCTCGTCATGAGCCATGCGATGAGCAGCATGAGACCAGGAAGAGCTAGGGTCCACGTGTGAAGGTCGAAACGGTTAAGCACAAGAACCAAAGATGCGATGACACCCGCAGCGGCAGGTACGGGCAGTCCTGAAAAATCTCCGCATTTAACGTCGTCTTTGTCTCCAACCAGTAAAGGGCTTGTGAGAACATTAAATCGGGCTAATCGAACTCCAGCACAAAGCAGATAGATAAATCCTATAAACCATCCTACTTGTCTAAAGAAGGGGTATCCATCTGTAGGTGAAAGAATAAGAAAGAAAACCATAAGAGCTGGGGCAACGCCGAAGGATACAACATCAGCGATAGAATCAAATTCTTTGCCAAATATAGATTCTTGTCTACCAATTCGAGCCATGCGGCCGTCCAGTGCGTCGCAAATGCACGCTAGCAATATAAGCCATACGGCATGCGTGTAAAATTCTTTGCTGATAGCAGGATTGGGGTCGTACTTAGCTTGAATGCATCGAATAATAGCCAAAAACCCAAAGAAGAGGTTTCCTGCGGTAAAGAGATTGGGTAAGAAGTAAATACGACTTGCTTCAGATGGATCTGTGTACTTAGTGAACGACTTGATCGAATCTTCTGGGTTTGGATCCATAAGATAAAATTAAATATTTATTAGATCTACGAAAGGTTATTTTTTCAAGGATTCTAGATACTTCCAAAAAGACTGATGTTGTTCGATGAGAATATCTTCAGTAACTGGAAGTTTAAATCGAAAAACAAAGTCAGAAAGGGTGTGTTGATGGAGTATATAATGGCTATATAAAATATTAGATTGTAACTCGAAATAGATACGATACTCACCCGAGCGCAATCTGTAGAAGGTTTTCCCATTCCGGGAAAACCGCCCAATGTCTTCGCTGGACTTTAATTGTTCGGATGTAACATTGCTTAGGCCATCAACAATTCGCATTTGCTCGAGCTTATCGAGTTTATTAAGCTCATGGATACTTTGCTTGCTAAAGTTGACTTGAAACACAATAAGTTTGTTTAGTCAGAAAAAAGAAAATCTTCAATGTTTATTTGATGTTTTATAAGATATTCATAATAAGAGTCATATAATGTTTGTTTTAAAATTTCTTCACAAATGAAGCATGTTTTAACAGTTCAGCGTAGTATTATTCTATTTCTAGCATTTTATTTTTTTGGAGGATTACTTGCGCTACCCCTTCAAAAACACGAGCTTTTCCCTGTTTTTTCATGGTTTTTGTTTCCTTTAACTCCTCATGAGGAGGTACAATACGCCTTGCGTGTTTATGAATACAACAACAAGGTGTGGAATCCCCCTATTTTATTTAGAGAAGGTCGAGGCCATTTTAAAGGAGCAGGGTCTATAGAGTTTTACGAAGTTCTTCAAAATGCTGGAGCTGCCTATAATGAAAACAATATGGAGCGTTTTAACAAAAACATGCAGCTCCTGAATGCCTATTTAATCACGCCTTATACTGTGGAAATAGTGCAGATTGCTTATGACCCTTTACAGTACTGGAAAACAAAGACCAAAACAATCAAACCTTTGGTTAAAATAGAATCGGATAGATGAACACAACAGGCACCATTAGAAGATTTTTTTCAGGGTCACAGCAAAAGTCTGCAGAGGTGGTTTTTCGTTCTGAGCGGCAAGAGTGCTTAATGGCTCAAGTCTTGATCAAGGCATTCTATGTCTTCATTCTTTATTACGCATTAACACAGCTCAACACCTGGTACCAATATAGAGATGTAACTCATTTAGACCCTTTATGGCCTATTGCTTGGGTTGTTATACCCGGTGTGAGTGTCGTTTGGGCTATTCCGGGCATACTAATTTTTTCTTTTTGTGGAGCTCTTGCAGGGGCTTTATTATCGAGTCAACGGTGGGTGCGTATTTGGGTTTTTCTGTCATTGCTTGAGTTTCTTGGGCTCAAGTACTCTTTCGGAAAAATAGGCCATAGCATGCATTTGTGGCTATTGATTTCTTTCTTGTTTGTTTTTTTACCGAAAGACTGGGCAAAGGCCACTTTGCCACGCGTAGAGCGCCAAATGACACTCCGAATATTTTGGGGAGCCCAAACCTTTATTTTAATGACTTATACCCTCGCAGGCCTAGGAAAGCTTTTGGGCGCGATGTATCAAATAGCTTTGGGCCAGATTCACATATTCCATCCACAATCTTTAGCGTATCATATTGCAGAGCGCCTTATCCAAACAGACAGTCATAGTATTTTAGGCAGTTTTTTTGTAGAGCATCCAGGTCTTGGTTGGCCAATGACGCTCATCATGCTCTATCTTCAGGTGTTTTCTTTGTGGATCGCATTTAGGCCGAATTTGCATCGCGCGTGGGGAGCGTTTTTGATTTTATTTCACATCAGTGTATCTCTTACGCTGTCGATACATTTTCATTCGCAAGTTCTGCTTGTAGCCCTATTTTTCCTAATCAGCCCATTTCATTATAAAACATCTTGGCGGGCCATGTGCGCAAATCTCCCTATCGTAGGCTTTGTGTTTAAGCCTCTTTTAAGATAAGGGCTCTATCATGGAGCAGGTATATCTCTATCAAGCCAATACATGGAAAGAAGCCTGGCATGAAGTCGTTTTTCCTCAGCTTAAAAAGGCAGAGTTCAACTCCCCGGGAATCGTTGCCGTTGTTTTTCCTTATGGGGTTTGGTCGGCATACTTTAAGGCATGTTTGCTAGATGCAGGGCACCATCTCTTGGGTGTTCATATGTGGACGCCAGGTCAACTGCGCCGGTTTTTGACTAGGCGTCTTATTTCGGAAACTTCTTCATTGAATGATGCATCTTTGGAGCTTGTAGCTTCTGCAGCCTCGGAGGGGCACTCTAATAATCCTCTCGCTAGGTCTATTCAATATTCTCCAGAAGGTTTTGTTCGCCTTTGCAATAGTTTTCATATCGCAGGCTACCAGCTAAAAGATATACCGCTGAGCGGCATTCAAGACTGCGCGCTTATCTGGGAGCAGGCGCTCGTTAAAATGAATGCTTGCAGTCTGCAGCAGGGGGATCGCCGCTTACTACAAGCATCTCAGGAGGAATCTACGATCTGTTTAGATCAGATCCACTTTTTGGGTTTTTCGGGAAGAGACTGGGGGCTCTATCCTCTTATTCGCTCCGCGATACACAGTGCAAAACATTCATCCATGAGCCTGCCCGTAGATCGTGTTGCTTGGCATGATCAGTTATGGGCAGGCACTTGGGAGAACCTTTTTGGGGCTTCAAATTTGCTTGCGAGCGAGCCTCACGACTTTGAGCCCTCGGTGACTTTATCCTTCGGGGAGTTTTACGCAAAAAGCAGCGATGCGGTAGATGCTTATTTTGCCAGACATGCATTTGATGAGGCTAAAATCATCGTCAAAAAAGCCCTGGAGTGTCTTAAATCTAGTGAAACGGGGCGAGTAGGCATCGTTGTGCCTTGCAGGGGTGTTTTGGCCCGCGAGCTTGCCTATCTTTTGAATGCACAACGGATCAAGCACTACAACGCAGTGGGGTATCATGCTCAACCTGAAGATGCGCGGGCTGTCGCACACAGGTGGGCTAGTTGGCAAAGAGAGGGCACGTTGTCTGTTTATTTGGATTTTGTTCAAAGCCTTTGTCTTGCAGGGTTCATCGAAGATACGACTTTTATTTCCAAGCTAGAAAAAGCGTTCAAGCAAGGTGCAGAAAATACATTAACAGAAGATTTTGATTTGGTTTGTGCCTATTTATGTCGTTGTTCGGACACCTTAAACTTAGATATTTTTGAGCTTTTAACGCGTTATAAGCGGCTACCTAAAGAAGGTCGATTCCGAGAGTTTTTAGATGTCAATTTGCAGGTTTTTGAGGCCTGGGGCTTAAGGTGTGGCGAAGACGGCTTTTTAGGAGAAGGTCAGTTGCTCGCGAAAAATTTCGATGAGCGGATTACACGTTTTGCTTATCTTCGGTGGCTTGATGCATGCTTAAGGTCACCTTCTCTGAATAAAGGAGCTTACGGTGGACATCCATCTTCTAGACTTTACGTATTAAATGCAGAGGAAGCAGACGGTATTCAGTGGGAGCATCTTATTTTAGCAGGAACGCAAGATCCTTTTTGGCATCAAAAGACTAAAGAAATGGGTACCCTGTTAAAAGGAGACGCTTTGTTTTTGCATAATAAAAAGCATGTGGTCCAGGGCTCACAGGGTATGGGGCACACATGTATGCGTGGAGACTACTCGCTCATTCTCTCACATCATGACAAATGCGAGGAGACGCGTGCGCGACTATACCGATTACTGGAGAGCGCAGATATTTCCTTAACTCTTACGGCATCGCTCAGTGGAGACGGAAAACAAGAAAGCCTTGTTTCTCCAAGCCCACAGTTTGCGCCTCTATATGATTTAGGTGGATGTCCTTTGGGTAATGTATCCAGTGTTAATGACTTGTGTGCAAAAGGGGACCATTATCTCAGTGGGTTTTTAAATGAGCCGCCGATTGACTCAACTTTGCAAACAACAATCAGCAAGCCTTATCAGATTAGGCGTGATGTTACACGATCATTTGGCCCTTATGAATATTGTCTTAATCCGGGCAAGCACTTGCATGTATCCATTCCTGGGCGGGGCTGGGAAGATGCTATAAAAACACCGTCCAAGGCCTGGTACCGTTATGTCTTGAAAATAGAGCCCGCATGGCGATTTTCGCATCAAAGTGTTCGTGCTATTGCACGAGGCATTTGGGTGCATGACTGGTTAACGATGCGACCATCTTCAGGCTCTTTTGTTCCGAGGCCTGACGATTCCCTGTGGATACGTTATGCAGAAGATAAGGCCCAGGCACTTAAGCAAACATTTCATTCTGTAATGAATGCCATCGACAGGCCTCTTCCTGATTGGTGGCTTTTTGATTGGGAGCATGCGCGCGCTTTGGCCACAAGGTTTATTACTGCTTTGAGCAAGGCAAAAAATTATACATTGATTGCCCAGGAGGCATCTTTACCCAATGATTGCGTATTAACTTTCGGCAATAGCCATGTGCCTATTCATGGACGAATGGATTTGGTGTTGGGGGTGGAATCTGCAAGTTCCGGTCCGTTTTCTAACAGCAGTGCATTGCAGGTGATTGATTTTAAAACAGGCTCTCAAAAGCCACTCACGAAAAAAAACCTGCTTCAAGGTGAAGGGCTACAGATTGCTATGTATGCTATGGGGCTGCAGTCGCTGGGGACAAACAATATCGAAGCATCTATTGTTTCCATTAATGGCAATGGGCGACTGCCTCAGCTTAATGTGGGTGATATAGCTAGTTTAGTTCCTCTCTGGCGCGCTGTACAACGCGTACACGAGCAAGGTTGTTTTGGTCAGCGCAGCGATGTTAAGGCTCGATTCGAACGCGAGGGACCCTTTCCCCTAGCAACATTATCCATTCATGAGCGCATACTCGAAAAAAAGTGGCGCGTGACTCACCCTGAATATTTAGAGGCATAAAGGTGGATACAGAAGCACGCAGTCATTTTATAAAAAATATAGGCCATAACTATAGTGTCATTGCCCCGGCGGGTGTCGGGAAAACGCAGTCCATGGTCGAACGGATAGCGCATTTTGTTCGCCAAGTACAACCGCATGACCCTGCTTCTGTGCCTCAGCTCGTTGTTGTTACCTACACGCGCAAGGCAGCCTCTGAAATTAAAGAGCGTGTCCATCGTGAATTGATGGCTGATTCAGGAGGACACATTCAATTTGTGCTCGAGCATGCGTTTTTTGGGACGACTCATAGTTTTTGTTTAAACTTACTTCAAGAGTGGGGGCATTTAATGGGCCTCCCTACAAAGCTTGAAGCCTTAGAGCCCGGCAAAGAAGAAGCCTTTTTTTCTCAGTTCATTCAACAGACGCCTGATCTAACCAGCCTTTTGCCTCAATCGATAGGAAAACGTTTTTTCCCATGCATCGATTTTTGGAAGTTGGTATCTAAGGCATCAGCGTTGACTAACGATGCACAAAAAACACCTGTCGAGTATAGAGAGTCGCTGCTGCAACTGGATCCTATTTGGAACTACATCCCTGAGACCAAGGCAACCTCACGAAAAATTGAAGCCAGCAAAGCAGAACTTGCTTCTTGGTTGGATAATTTTAAGGCAAACAAGCCAAGCATAGGGCTTCCTGAGTCTTACACGGGAAGTGACGAAGCATTTCAAGAGCTCTGGCAAATGACCTTACGGCCTTTTTATAACTGGATTTCTTCCAATGCAGTGGTTTGGCTAAAAAGGGTGCAGCAGGCTTATCTAGATCACAAGCTAAGCCTAGGCTTCGTTGCTTATGATGATATGATAGCCCTAGGGGCGCGTCTGCTGGAGCATCCATCGTCTAGCACTGCTATCCGGTCCCAGCGCTACCATATCGTTTTGGATGAAGCTCAGGATGCGAGCCATGCCCAGTTTAAGGTTTTGCTTGGGGTTTTGGGTCTAGACATGGATAATCTTGCTGCATCTAAGGTGCCTCCTCGAGGCCAGTTTTGCATGGTGGGTGATCCACAGCAGGCTATTTATGGCTCAGGGAAGGATTTGCCCACTTATTTGAAGCTACACAAAAGATTGGATGAGCTAGGCTGGGCCAAGTCGCTTTATTTTCGAACAACCTATCGTTGCAGCCAAAACATCGTTGCAGCGGTTAACACATTATTTCCTCAAATATTAACAGAGCAGGGTGGCAGGCAGGCAAAGTTTGAGACCATGCATGCATGCGATCATGCTGTAGCAGGCAAAGTTTCTAAGCTAGTTCTGAACGCTATAGATTCCAGTGGCACCGTCCAAGAGAAATCGGCCTCAGAGGCACAAGCTCTCGCCGTCTGGCTTAAGGATAAAACACCCGCGTCGCTAGGTGCGCATGCGTGGGATGGCGTTGCTCTCTTAAGTCCACGCAACGATTGGATTCCTGCGCTGGCCAGCGCCCTTGAAAAGGTGGGCATTCCTTGCCAGACGCACATGCGCAATCAAACCTTGGGGGACAATCCGGCTTATGCATGGATCAGTGCTCTTTTGACCCTTATGCACGAGCCTTGGAATAGTTTTGAGCTTGTGGGTGTTCTGCGAGAAATATGGGGTATTCGTGATGGAGATATGGCCGATTATGTTGCTACTCACTATAAAAATGCTCAAGGCCTACATCCTCTTAACATTATTAAGCCCCCTGCGGAGGAAGCTACAGCACTAGAGCAGGCACTTGCTTTTTTAGCCAATCTACGCCTAGAAGCACGCAAGCGTTCTTTGTATGACTTTTTCAATTACATGCTTCAGGCAATAGACCTCCCCAGTCGACTTGCTGGGCTTACTGATTATAGTCTCGATGCACTTTTATTAACATTAAGCGAACTGCGCGCACAAGCCATTCAGGCTGAAGAATCTGGTGAAGACCTAGCTTCTTTTGCACGATCTCTGGTGAGCCATTTCGATCAATCGTGCGATGATGTAGGGCCCAAAAAAGATCACCTGCAGTTGTTGTCTTGCCACAATGCCAAGGGCCTAGAGTGGGATGTAGTGATCGTTCCTTTCATGCATCGTACGATTGCTTTCGCTAATCCATCCTATCCGCATTACTTTGATTTAAATTCTCAGGAAGCTCCTTCATTTATTATGAACAGCTCAGTTTGGACCCAGGAACAAAAAGCCTTGCGCGACCAAACGCGCCGTTACGAGCTCGAACGGCTCCTGTACGTCACATTGACCCGACCCAAACGCCATTTGATCCTGGTTGACGATCGTGCCTTTGAGTTCGACGATCGCAATTCATTGGCGGATTTGCTGCATGTGCTTCCTGGAAAAACCCATGCTGCCTACTGGGATGCATTGCCTTCGCCTGAGGATTTTGAGGGTGTGGTGTCTAATCCTGTTCCATCCACAATCCCTGAAAAGGTAACGATTTCGTTTGATTGGGATACTGCAAGAAACCTGGCTAACTCATGCCTGGAGCGCATTACCCCAAGTAGCCTTGCTCAGCATGACTCTATAGCCAAAGAGTCAACGTCGGCTTCATTGAATAGCCATGCTGGTACGCGCTATGGAGATTTTTGGCATGCGATGATGGAAGACGCACCGTGGGGTGCAGGGCGCGCAGCTTGCTGTGGTTATTTTAAGACCCAGCTTCATTTGGCACCCAATGTTGATCGTGCAAACAAAGAACTCGATGCTTTCTTAACTACAGAGCTTGCGGCTTCTTTGATGGACGATGCTTGGCGTGTTCATTGCGAAGTTCCCTTTTTGTGGCGTGCTGATGACACCCAATGCTACGAAGGCTTTATGGACCTTGTTGCTCACCATGTAAAAACGGGTGAATGGCGAGTGATCGACTGGAAGACGGACACGATCTCACCAGAAACCGCATCCAGTCTGGTTGAACAATACAAGCCCCAGCTTAAAATTTACGAACGAGCGCTCGCGAGCATGATGGGCGACGCCCTGTCCGTGGAGGCTATTCTTTATTCAACGACGCTTGGCGAAGCACTGTCTCTCAGCTGAGGCACCGTTTCGCTTAAGAGCGATGCCTTTTGCCCCCAAAAACCACTGCCAGGCAATGCTTTTATTAGCTCAATCATGCTCTTGGCTTGAGTGTCATCGCCATTGCGGAGACATAAAATAGCATTTTGGTAGGCAGCTTCAGCGCGTAAGACGTCTGGAGCATTGGCCTCTTTGGCTAGCGCTGTGAGTTCATGCATGCCACTGGTTTCATCTCCAAGTTGTATTGCAGACATTGCATGCCCAAGCTGCGCCCGACCACGGAGCGGTTTGTCTTTGAGTGCTTCAGAGGCCTGCCCATAAGCCTGCATAGCCTTGGAAAATTCGCCATGGGTATAGGCTTTGTCAGCATCCTTAAGAAGAATAATACCTGCCAGTGGACTATTGTCATGGCTTTCAGCAAACGCATCGAGCGTATCATTTTCTGCAGCCATAAGATACGCATCTTGGATTTTGGCTAAGCTTCTTTTTTTGAAGGTCGTATAGCCAAGAAAGGCAACGGTTGCCAGTAGGGCTAAAATAACAACACTTTGGATGGGCCCCCGGTAGCGTTTCCAAAAGAGTAAAATCGGGTCTTCAACCGCAGCGTCAAAAGCAGCATCGTCAAGTTGTACGTTTGCGGTTCTTTGGGTGTTTTTAGAAGATTTTGATGTCTGGTCGTTCATGGTTTTTCCCTACTTTATGGGTTAGCTTATTCAGCGAGGCAATGCTTTAATTCCTGCAGTGAGCGGACTTTAAGATCACTATTGCGATAGGCTTGGATGCCCTCGAGTGCCGCAAAAGCCCCTGATAGCGTCGTCGTCATGCAAACTCGGTGATTGATCGCCTCTCTGCGAATGAGGTTTTCGTCAATGTGCGGGGTTAGCCCTGATGGAATGTTAATGGTCATATCGATTTCATCATTCTTAATCATATCGATGATATTAGGGCGCCCACCTTCGCTTAAGCGGAAGACCTCTTTGACGTCGATCCCGTTCTCTCGCAATTTCTTAGCCGTCCCCTGAGTTGCACATAGTGAGAATCCAAGGCCGATGAGCTCCCGAGCTAAAAACACCGCTTCTTCCTTATCTTCATCGCGCACTGAGAGGAAGATCGTTCCTGACTGCGGCAGCGGCGGTTGAACGGCCATTTGCGCCTTGTAGAAGGCGAGCCCTAAGTTTGGGTCAAGCCCCATAACTTCTCCGGTGCTGCGCATTTCTGGGCTTAGCGCAATAATGGAGCCAGGGAAGCGCCCAAAGGGAAACACCGAAAATTTCGTCGTGTGGCAGGGTGGCAGAATTTCTTCGGTGAAGCCTAAGCTTTCGAGAGACTCCCCGGCCATCACGCGTGCCGCTATTTTGGCCAAGGGCACACCAATAGCTTTACTAATGAAAGGAATGGTCCGGGAGGCACGTGGATTTACTTCAAGCACATATAGGTCGTCATCTTTGATGGCAAATTGCACATTCATGAGCCCGATAACACGGAGTTCTTTAGCCAGGGCATAGGTGGCTTGCCGCACTTGTTCGAGCATTTCTTGGCTCAAGGTGTGTGGAGGCAGCACCATCGATGCATCACCTGAGTGCACACCGGCAAATTCAATGTGCTCGAGCATGCCGCCAATCACCGTATGCGTTCCATCGCTGATGCAGTCAACGTCGAGCTCAACGGCATCTTCCAAGAACTTGTCGAGCAATACGGGCTTGCCTGGTGCAATTTGAAAAACTTCGCGTACAACACGCTTGAGATCATCGAGTTCGTAAACGATGAACATCCCGCGACCGCCGAGAACAAAGGAGGGCCGCAGCAAGATCGGGAAGCCAATCTTCAGGGCCATTTCGATCGCTTGTTCGGGGCTCAATGCCGTTGCATTAATGGGCTGTTTGAGGCCAATTTTTTCGAGAATTTCTTTAAAGATCTGCCTGTCTTCGGCTGCATGAATGTCTTCGGGAGAGGTGCCAATGACTCGAACGCCATTTTTCTTAAGTGCATCGGCAAGATTGAGAGGCGTTTGCCCCCCAAATTGCACGATAGCCCCTGTACACTTTTCTTGATGATAAATTTCAAGAACATCCTCGAGGGTGAGCGGTTCAAAAAAGAGACGGTCGGATGTATCAAAATCTGTAGAGACCGTTTCGGGGTTCGAGTTGACCATCACCGTTTCGTAGCCGGCCTCTTTGAGAGCATAGGCCGCATGTACGCAGCAGTAGTCAAATTCGATCCCCTGGCCGATGCGGTTAGGGCCCCCACCCAGAATCATAATTTTCTCTTTATCCGAGGGGATGAGTTCATTTTCTAGCCCAAAAGAAGAATAGTAGTAGGGCGTACTGGCTTCAAATTCCGCAGCGCAGGTATCAACAAGGTGGTAAGTTCGCTGAATGGTGTATTTTTCCCGCAAAAGCCGTATATCTTGCGCGGAACTATGCGTGCATTCCGCTATTTGAAGATCGGTAAATCCAGCCGTCTTTGCCTCGCGTAACAGGTTTTCATCGAGTCCCTCAAGACCGCGTTCGTGGATCAGGGTTTCGAGGTCGACCAGCTCTTTAATTTGGGCGAGGAACCACGGGTCGATATGGGTTAGCTTGTGCACCTCTTCAATGGTGAAATCAGCGAGGAACGCATAGCGGACAAAAAAGCTTACTTGCGGAATGGGTTTTGCGAGGCCCTGGGTAATCGTTTGTCTATCTTTAACAGTGCGATCTCCATATTTACCACCACCACCGAGCCCATGGGCTTCGACTTCAAGTGAGCGCAGCGCTTTTTGGAAGGACTCTTTAAATGTACGACCGATGGCCATTGCCTCGCCTACAGACTTCATCGAGGAGGTCAGTGTCGTGTCCGATCCAGGAAATTTCTCAAAGGCAAAGCGCGGAATTTTCGTGACAACGTAGTCGATGGATGGCTCAAAGCATGCGGGTGTTTTAAGGGTGATATCGTTGAGGAGCTCATCCAGTGTGTACCCTACAGCGAGCTTTGCGGCAATTTTCGCAATCGGAAAGCCCGTAGCCTTGGAGGCTAGCGCAGAAGATCTAGAGACGCGTGGGTTCATCTCGATGACAATCATGCGGCCCGTCTCTGGGTTGATGGCAAACTGCACATTGCTGCCCCCCGTCTCGACGCCAATTTCACGCATGATGGCAAAGCTTGCATCGCGCATGAGTTGATACTCTTTGTCCGAGAGCGTCATGGCCGGAGCTACGGTGATGGAGTCTCCCGTGTGTACGCCCATGGGGTCCACATTTTCAATCGTACATATGAGGACGCATTGGTCCTTGCGATCACGCATGACCTCCATTTCAAATTCTTTCCA